>NZ_JASMRK010000006.1:0-156724 GCF_041431295.1 Psychrobacter sp. Arc9
ATGGCTTTCAATCCTTGCAAATACTTATAGTATATAGCTTTAAGGGCTGTATCAGCCTGAATTTTGTCCATTACACCTGTTTTGATTAATAATCAGTATATCTATAAATGCTATTTATAGACCCGCAAGACTATAGGTAGTCACATCTAACAATTTAGAATTATGAGTGTAAGTTAACTCTGCAAACGCTCATTACTTCAAAACAACCTTGCCAGCCGCACCATCCATGCGATAGTTTTTAATGTCCCCGGCGATAACTAAGTTAATGGCTTTTTCAATCTCATCAAGGGGAACATTGAACCACTCTGTCGCCTTGTAAAGATTATTATCTGCTGCTTTTGAAGATACTTTGACTCTTTGATCATAGAAGAAGGCATGCAAGACCCTTTCCACACTACGAGCATTGGCATCATAGACTTGCCATTCAGCTATGATATCTACGGGCTGTTGCAAGAAAGCGGTATCCCTAATCGAGTGTTTAGTACGCGCTTCTCCTGTAAGGGTTGAGAAGCCAATTTTGTGCAGATGTTTATAGTGCGCTAAATCACTTGGGGTCTCAGCCAGCTTAGCAACATAAATGACACCGGTAAGTTGTCGCTCGTCCCCAAAGTTTTTGGCGAGCTCATCGTCCATCCAGTCAGGATCAGTGATTAATAACTGGTAGCTGTTTTCGTATTTATATTGAGCAGTAGCCAATGAATGTGTGAGCATATTGGACTCTGTACCATTAGAGAATATTAAGCGTAATCTCTCTTGGCTACGGGTATTCTTTCTGGCCTCTGCTTTATAAATATTAGCCACATAGCAAAGCATGCCGTTTAAAACAAATACGCTGCCAATATTGATATCTTTCACTGATGAAAAGTTAGTTTTAGTAAAAGCACCCGTTTGAATGGCTTTAGATATGCGCTCAAAGGTTGCTTCAAATTTATAAAAGTCCTTACATTCGAACCGGCTGGCTATATCTTCGTCATTATATTGATCGTAGCTGGCACGTGTATTAGCCTTATGATCACTGATTAGGATTTCAGAGTGAATATTGTCAAAAATCCCTAGGTCATCACTGTTAAAAATATCATCTAGACTATTAATCACAGGAGGCTCGCTAACAGCCTCAACTACCGGCTCAGCTTTTTCAGTGCCAGCGCTATTTGTCTTTTCAGACTCACTGTTCTTATTACTTATACTTTTGTCTGAGAGGGTCGGTTTGTCGTCAGATAGGGTAGAGGCCGCCCTTTGAGCAGTTAGTAAACCATGCTTATCTAAAGCTAGCAGTTCTTGCGAGTTTGCGTGGTTGGTTTGTATGGTCGCTAACAGGCGAGCTTGTATCTTTTCATTAATATCATTGGCACTGCTACTAGGCACGTGTCCCTGTTGATCGATAAAAAGGTTGATAGTGTCAAACTGCTGCGCTAAAACACTATTAGTATCTGCGCTTTTGGTAGTAGGCTTAATATCATCAAGTAGACCAGTACTGTCATTGATAAAAATATCGTCTAGCGTTTTGTACTCACGACTTTGATAGATCTCATCGAGTTTAATCATGACTATTGGCTTCTCGCTTGGCTTTTTGGTTTCTGACATAAGTGATAACCTCAGCCATACGTCGCTCGATAGCGTCCTCTGAGTTTTTATTAGGTTGACGATTTTTATCTTTCATAAATGCAACGATCTTTGGCCACATCAGAACCGCTTCTTCCTCAGTAACAGTAGAGCGGCTGGCATAGACGACGTCATTGATTGTTTGCAATACTTCTTTGTCCACTGTCCTAGAGAGAACTTCATACGCATCATGAAAGGGGTTGACTGATTTCACAAGGTCAATGGGAAGGTTGTTTACATTGACGAACTTACTGCCCACCTTCACAAAACCGTTGCTAGGGTTTGAGTCGCTATTACTACTTGATTTGGTGTTAGGGTTGTAAATTTTTGCGTCAGCTGGCAGGTGGCGCTCTTTAATAATGTCACTTTCATTGAGCTGACCTTTCCGTTCAGCGTTTAGAGTGGCGATATCGACATATTCAGTGCCTTGCTTAATAAAAAAACGCTCATTTTCGATGACCGCATCCTCAGGAATATCCTTACCTTCAACCACGCCACCTTGGCGGTTAATAGCCATATACTGCATGACACCTTCTTGTACTTGCCGTACCTCATCAGTGTCTAGCGCTGGATACTTACTACGAATAATACTAGGGATGACGGAATCTGATACGGCTTCTGTTTCTACGTTATTGGTCTCAGCAGCGATATACTTTTTTATGTTCTCTGTATTTTGGGCTAACTGCGCCAATATCTCATCACGGTCTTGGTTGAGTATCTTCATGACTCGATCGGAGGGAGGGTTTACTGTATCGTCAATGACGATGGTACCTGCCGGCAAGTCGGCCTTGCCTAATATATCCAGCTCACTACGACGTTTAAAGTTGATGTTAGGTTTGAGCACTTGCTCCATTAGTAGTGATAAAGTAATGGCTTTTAATAAGTCATTAACAGAGCTTGTCACTTCAGATTTATCAGCTTCTGGCTCAGCGATTAGATTGGTAAATTGAGCATGGTGTTTGCCCTTGCTATCGCGTGTTGAGCGGCCAATAATCTGCACCACCTCGGTCAGAGAGCCTCGATAGCCAATGGTCAATACGTGTTCACAATACTCCCAGTCAAAGCCTTCTTTTGCCATGCCAAGAGCAATAATGATATCCATCTGATCGCGAGAGGTAATATCGGCTAAATAAGCCTGAGTATTCGCCCGCATAGCGTCATCAGTCACTAGATCTGCGAGTAGCAATTGCTTACCGTCATGTGCGCGTATTGTCATAACACCAGTAATATCATCACGAGACTCAACTTCACCAATGACATCTATGATACGGCCAACGGTCTCATACTTGTCTGTCTCAGCAGTGAGACTGTTAACGTTAGGAATGTGGATGATGGTTTTTTTGCTGGTATCCAAGCATTCATCTAAGGCATCAAAAAATGATTTTTTATAAAAGTGATAGCCGAGCCCTAATGATTTTAAGTATTCATAACCATTCAGCTGTTCGTAGTAGGTGTAAGTTACCTTATCGAACTTTTCTTCGTCGCTATCTGACAAGATGGGCACTGAATCGCCACGGAAATACGAGCCCGTCATTGCCACAATATGCGCGCTAGTCTGTGTCATAATGCCATCTAGTATGGCACCCAAGCGATTAGAGTCATCCGCTGACACGTGATGGAACTCATCAATACCGATCAGCACATCGTTAAATAGCTCAATACTGCCGCCATCTTCAATCACTTTGTCAAAACCATATCGAAAGCTATGATGGGTGCAGACTAATACTTGGGGTAGGGCGCTGTCATCTACATCTTGGGTAATAAACTCTGAGAATATCGCAGTCTTGCGCGTATCACTTTGGGCGAGACTTAAGCATAAGTTATAACGATCGGCCACTTCCCAATCAGCAAAAAAACCATAGTCACTGAGCGCTGTTGATTTAAAGGATTTACCGATACTCATCTCTGGGACGGCAATGATGACCTTTTTGATACCTTGATTGATAAGCTTGTCGAGTGCCAAAAACATCATGGCACGTGACTTACCAGAGGCCGGCGGCGACTTAATCAGCAAATACTGGCTATGACGCTTCTCGAATGCACGCGCCTGCATTTCGCGCATGCCAAGCTCGTTGTTCTTTTTACTTTGACCTGTGCGGGCGTAATTTTGATTTAGTATATTAACAGTGGCAGTCATAGTAGATTCATCATAGGTAGAGATACTTGTAAGGCTGTAGCGTCGTAACAATAAAGCTCATTTGTCATAGCAATAGTGTGAAATCAATAGACACAAGTTATCGTATTATCATTACGGTCAAACCTAGCTTTTGAATCATACAAACCGTCACTCATATAGTCTGATGTCTGACGTGTTTTGAAATGCTTCCACACGCTTTGCATGTCTGCATTTTTAGCAAACTTCAGGACGTGTGCACCACCTTCTGACTCAGGTCTAAACTTATACTGATACTCTGTTATAGGTTGTTCTCGGTATTTGACACCATCTGCAAATTTAATATGGTATTCAGTATATTCATAATTAGTATGAATGCTAATATCCTTCATCAGCGGGCTATAACCAGGGGCCCATTGAGAGCGCGGAGTTATAGAAAACTCATAAATCTCATCATTTGCATTCGGTTCTGCAAGGGTCTTCATTTTCATCGATCTATCAATGAATTTATTATGATGTTCATTGATAGAGCTATAAATAGGACCATCACCGATACAGCCATCTTCCATCCATGCAAACAATATAAACATATCGCCTTCAGGAAGGTCTTGACCGTTTTTGCCTTTTAGCGATATAAGATCACTTTGCGATGCAGCTGTTGCTTGACCCGCAGAAAACACGAGTAGGGCAGCAATTGCTGCACTTGGTAATATTTTGGAAATCATAATAAAACGCTCTTTATAAAGGGTTTAAAGTTGTTTTGCATAAATACTAAAGGACGCTACTTATTTTTCTTTTGGGCCTTCTTTTTAGCTTTGCTCTGTTTTTCTGCTTCGATAAGCTGCTCATAACGTGCCAGCAAATGTGCCAAACGATCTTCGGTATTGGCAAATCCTTGCGGACGGTATAGTTTATCTACCGCATCATCGAGCGCGCTATGCGCTTTTTTTAAGTCGTCAGGCATCTTATCTGGATCGTATAACTCTGCTAAGGTCATGCCGGCATTACTGGCGCGGGCGAGTAGGATTTCTTCCGCGAGATTTTCAATGTTTTTCTTCTGCTCGTTAGTGGCATTGGGAAAGGGGAAGGTGTTATAGACGATAGTTCCAGAATAATTATACCGACTCTCTAATCTACCAGTAACTAAGCGCATCCACTCATTATGAATGATGGAGTTTAAAATACCAAAATCATACATCGTACCATTAGGTATTAGTTGATTACGATCAGTACTGATAACCTTAGAATTAAAAAACCCCATAGGCACATAACGACGACGTTCAGAAGATACTCTGGGAACTAAGATATAACTTTCAGGATTTTTAGTGTCTCTGAACTCGTGAGGTCTTTCAGCAAGTTTATTTGCTCCTTTGTCTTTACTTGCTAGACGCATTTCTTTTACTTTCTCTACTCTTTGTTTGATACAAGGAAGATCATTTAGTTCTTCATGTGTGATACCTACTAGCCATAAGCACCATCTCTCCTTAGCATTTAAAAACTCATCTGAACCAAGTAGTTTTTTTATCCATTTTGCAGAGGCTGGTTCTTGGGCGATTAACTGTTGTTTATCTTCAGGCGTTAACATTAAGTTGCCACCTTCAACAGGTTTGTTGCCGTAAACCATTTTTGTTCTACTGTTAATTGGGTTGTTTCTACTTTCAACAGCAGTATTTGAGCCTGAGACTAGGTAAGGGCTTATGTTATTAACATTTTCGGTATGCCAAGACTTATCAATTAATTTATAAATAATTTTGTTTGTGTAATATTTAGCAGATAATCCGATGATAACTACATGCACCCCTGCATTATGTTTAGCATTATTGCGCCAAGGGAAGCTTTGATAAGCAAAATTGATATCAATACCTAAATCGAAGATATACGGAAATAGCATCGCTACTTGCTCACCCTGAGCAATCGAGTTAGTTGATACCAAGGCAAGCTCGGCATTAGAGTTTGCAATATATTGTGCCCCTTTCCAAAACCAAGAAGTGACATAATCTAAAAACTTAAACTTCTTAAAGCCTTTAAATACTTGCGTCATATCTTCTGTTTGCTCATCTGTACGATTGCCTGAGCCACCAAAAGGTGGATTACCAATAATATAAATCTCATCACTGCTATTGTTAGGACAAACCTCATTCCAATCGATACGTAAGCTATTGCCATGAATGATATGGCCACTATCTTTGAGAGGTAGCATAGGGGTTGATGCACCTAGCTCTTGCTCGAATAGCACATTCATTTGATGCTCAGCTAGCCAAAGTGACAAGCGTGCAATCTGACTGGCAAAGTCGTCATATTCGATACCGTATAGATTATCTAAGCTGACCACACTATCAAAGCCTAGACCTAACAGATTGTCTTTAGAGCCCAGTAAGTCGCGTTGTGCTTTTAATACATCAATCTCAAGCTTACGTAATTCTTTATAAGCAATGATTAAGAAGTTGCCTGATCCGCACTATCCGTAACATATTATAGTGGTGACATTGTTAAAACCCTTACAAACACATGATATTAGGATAATTAAGAATGTCATTAGTTAAGATAAGTAAGTAGTGACAATTTATCTTTTTTTGTCATCACTTATAGCATAATATTTATAGCTTATAGGAACCTTTCTGTGACATGGCTCAAGAATAGCTACTTAATCTAATAAATACAGAACAGCCGACTAAACTTAGTCGGCTGTTCTGCAAAGAAAGAAAATATTAGAAACTGTAGTAAAGAATCAGTAACTCAGCACTGCCTAATTTTTTAAATGACACATACCGATTTAACCAACTACATCTATCTCATCAACCTCTTTCATCAATTCATCTGTTAAGCTAAGTGATGCGATTATGTTCATATAATGCTTAATGTCGGTAATATTAAGGGTATGGCCTTGACGGTCTTTTAACCACTTTTGAGCTGGCTGATAACCGCCAACATTAAACTCCCATGCCACGAGTGGTACGTTGTCAAAATACTGATCGTCATTAATCCACACCTTGCCAAATGATTCATTAGCTTCATTAGGTACGAATCCCACGCTATTTTTAGTCATTTTGCGAGTGACTTCGTTATTACCAGCTTTGGGATAGGTTAAGTTAAGTGTTTTTAGTTTTTCGGCAAGTTTAGGTGACTGTAGTAGATGTATTTGACGTAACTTCCCACCTAGGTCTACCAGTTGCCAAAATTTCTCAGGATTGGAAGGATAAGGCACTCGCGGAAAGTCAATCCTTAAGAACTCTTTGTATGTCGCACGATAAGTTGGGCTATAAAGTACTGCATAAATATAGTCTAATATATCTAATGAAGTAAAGGTTTCGAGTGACTCTTTATCATTAGCCTTATGGTCTGGTGTAAAATATAAACTTAATTCTTTAGCTATATTCTCTACTATTTCTTCGTCTAAATTAGACTCTCTTGCACAAACTTCACTAGATCCCTGTAAAGAATCATCTGGATAGAGGTAAAGAGGGAAAACTACATTAGCTTCTTTAGTTTTATTAGATATAACGCACATATCAGCAATGCTATCATCGACTAGAACGTGATAAAAATCTTCTTCTGCTAATTGCCTAGGTATAAGAAGACTATAGTTATCCCTGTCTAATAAGTGACACATTACATTTTTCCTAGTCCAATCAACCATAATATCTGAATAGAATATGAATCTTTTATCAAATGGTCTATAGCTTAATTCTGTTATTTGAGTTGACAGTTCAATGTTCTGTAAATCCTTTCTAGCCTGTTCTATCTTCCATCCGCGAGTATCACCCATTTTGTATTTAGCAGATTTTTTATGAGAAAAATATTTTGTGCGAACTTCTTCATCTTTCTTACTAGGATCTGCAAAGTCATTAATTCTTTCTAATAGTTGGTCTTTATCAAAATCAATTACAAATCCATCCCTAGAGGATTGAATACCTGTGCTATTAACCTTAAAAATCTTATGTATATTAAAGCCTTTATAATAGAGTTCACTATTTGAATTATCTCTTGGAACAAAGAAGACATTCGGTTTGGCAGGACTCAGTTTTTCAAAATTTATATCTGAGAATGATTTATTCGATAGAAATTCATACTTTAATTCACGTTTGCCAAATAAGTCATAATGATATACTTCACTTAGCTTAGCATCTGTACTCTTGCCTGTTTTCACAAAAACATTGATTGAAACACCCTGCATAATGTCAAATACGTTTTCATCTACGCTACCATCTGGTGCTACCTCATTTCGTTTTGTATTGCCATGTAAGTCTATAGTGTAAATCTTGTCAAAGGTTTTAAGTAGGTTCCAACGCATACCTCTAAATGTTGGATTATCTAAAAAACCATGAGGGTTGATGAACGCTAAAATACCCTCACCATTCTTTTCAATATATTGCTGACCATATCGGATAAACTTAACATAATCATCGTTAAGCCAATGTTTACGTTCATTAAAGTGAACACCGTCAACATACTTGTAATCTTCAATTAGACTTGAAATCCACTCGTTATTATTGGCTGAAACCCCACTGTAAGGCGGGTTTCCAACAACTACCATTACAGGAGAATCACGCTTAATAGCGTTGGCTTCATTTGCTTCGGCAGATAGCCAACCAGCAAAGAGTGTTCCTGTATCAGGGTGATGTTCTTCTAATGAGTTTGTAAGATATACCTGTAGTCTTTTAGGGTTGATAGGCTGATAACCTGTGTCAGTAAGCAACATATCTAACTTTAGATGTGCCATCGCATAACTTGCCATGAGTAACTCAAAACCATGTAAACGAGGTAATAAGTCTTGTTCTACATAACTACTCCATATACCTCCCATATTTTCAAATTGACTATGGAATATATGCTGAATAATCGCTGCTAAAAATGTGCCTGTACCTGTCGCTGGATCGAGTATTTGAACTTTATGAACTAGCTCTTTTATAGTTTTGAAGCCTGTTTTTGTACGACTATCACGAGTTTGGGTTTGCTTCTCAATTTCTACTTTGCTGGTATCTGCAATACCATCTGCTAAATTAAACTCAGACTTTAAAATATCATCGACAGCCCGTACAATAAATTTAACTACTGGTTCAGGCGTGTACCAGACACCACGTTGCTTACGGAGTTTTGGGTTGTATTCCGCTAAAAAGGTTTCGTAAAAGTGAATAATGGGATCTTGGGTTTGTGTTGTTTTGCCGAAGTTTTTAAGAATAGCTGCTACGTCAGTTGCTCTAAATACTTCGGCTAAGTTGTCTACGGTTAGTTTTATACGGTCATCAATATTAGTGCCTGCTACAGAATCAAATAAGCGCCGTAAGAACGGGTTTGTCTTCGGAATGCGCTCAGCTGCTTCTTGTCGGCTAAAAGTTTCTAAATCATCATCATGGAGACGAGCAGCAAACATGCCATAAGCTAAAGTTTGTGCATAAATATCAGCAAACTCTGATGGTGTTAAGTCATGTATAAGAACAGATTTAAACGTTTGGTACTGTTCTCTTAAATCAGTATTAGAGCCTGTATCTTCATCACTGATCACTGCGTTATAAAGAGTATTTTCCAGAAGACGTGCCTTACCAGCCATTAAAGTGGCAAGACGTTGAGCTGATTTAATAGTTTGACCCGCGTAAATACAAAAGTCTTTTAGCAACTCAGCAAAACGCTCATAATTTTTATTTATTCCACTAATAGATTTTTCTTTATCTGCTAATACTTCACCAATATTGACCTCGTGTACCAACTCACCACTTACAAAGAATTGAAAGTGCAAATAATCAGTAATAATTAAGTTATCCAATGCGGATTTATATCTGTCAAATTGCTCTTTGTACTGCTTAGAGTTCAGATTTTTGCCAACGTCCTTAGCCTCAATAAAGCCAATAGGAATATGCTTTTTACTAATCAAAAAATCAGGGTTGCCACAGTCAGTTATTTGGCTTGGCTCATTAGTAACCGATACCTCAGGAGCTAGACTGTTAATTAATACCTCTAGATCTTTACGAAAGGTATGCTCTGAGCTAAAACCTAATTTAAACTTTGAGGCAACTTGATCAATGTAATAGCTAACATGCTTGTAATTGTCAGCATTGGTTTTTGTTGACATAGATATTCCTAAATTTTATTAATGGATAAGTGGGTTAGGTCATAAAATTTTAAACAAATTATAGAAGTTATGTAAGGAGAGTAGCATAAGAAGGTAGCCGTATGAGCTTACGTTCAATGGCCTAAAATATTTACTTATGACATTCTTGATACATCAATTGCTGGTAAGCGGGCTTTTAATCGTTCATTTTCCAACGTTAAATCAACAATTTCACGCTGAGTCTCTACTAACATAGATAGAGCTTTATCTCTTTGTTCTTGTAACGAAGTGACTTGCTCCCTTAATGCTCTATTTTTTGATCTCTGAGCAAGCATCATTTGTCTTGAAGACTTCTGGACGGGATCTTCCTTGTGTTCTTCTATCCATTTTTGAATTTTTTGGGATAGCTCAGGATATCGAGAACTCCGTAAGGCCGATGGATTCACACCTGCTTCTTTAGCAACGTTATTCTGACTTACAATAGTTCCTTTAGGTAAGATTTCTGGCTTATTAGATTTTAAGCGTTCAAATGCTTCGAGAAACCTTATTTCTGCCTTGCTCAATATTCTTTCTTTGGCTTTCGGTTTAGCTTCTATGAATGACATGAATAGCTCGCTCCGCTGATTCTAGTTGGGCTTGTAGAGATTCGTGTAATGATGTTCCAATTTCAACAACATTTATTTGGCTACTTAACACGTCCTTTAATTGATTAATCATGGGTAACTTTTCTTTATCTATCAATGCAGACTTACATGGCTTTTCATCACCAAAGCCCATACAAGAGCTAATATTGCTTATTCCACCTAGAGGACAGGGTGGTCCTAAATTGGCACAACCACCAAGAAACGTCTCACGGTAGCTTACCTTGCCAGATTTAGCAGCCGCTAAAAGCTGCTTATGATCTTTTTCTGATATTTCAGACAAGAGCTGTTCTTTTCGTTTTTCAGTGTGTGGAGAGATGTAATGGTCAGCTTGTAGTTCTTTAAGGTCTCTGACTATAGACTCGTACATTTCACGTAAATAAAAACTACGAGCTTCATCATTTAAGGGTTCTTTTAACTTATAATAATTCTGACCGTAATACTGGCTCATAGCTCGACTAGCATGCTTTAGCTGGTACTGTACTGAGAACTCTGAAACAAGCCCACTTGCAAGCATATTGACGGCTCCTGTACGTCTTAATTGATGCCATGCTAAAGGCCAGACTTTACCAACTGAATATTTTTCTGGATCTAAGCCACTTGTAAGTCTATTAGCCATTTCTAGATCTGTTTCAGTTATCCGAAGTTCATTTTCATCGAATAACTTAGGCCATATCTTTAAGGCTTCGTTATACTTACGTGAATTTCTGAACAGGTTTTTATTTTGAGATACTCTTTTAGGCACCCAAGGTTCATGTGAAGTGCATTGTAAAACAGGATTATCTATAAACTCTTTAGGTAAGTTTACATAAGGGTTTTCTTGAGCAGCTAGCATTCTTAAAGATGCAATACTAACCATAGCGTCAATAGCTGTCTTCACACTTGGAGATACTATCCAACGAGCATTGCTATCTTCAAGAGTCTTAGTGGTAGCTCCTCTTATTAAATAAATATCAGTGCCTAATGGGTCTACTTCAACTTCAAAACAGTCAGCTCTTAGCCTATTGCCTTCTTCGACACGCATTAGAGAGAAGTTAAGTGTATAAGCCAACCCTACAAAGCTAATTAAGCTCATATAGCTTGAAAGCGCTCTGACACCATACACCTCGTTAGCATTGCTCCATTTTTTTAGCAAAGTATCTATTTCAAATCTCTTAGCTATATTATCAAAACCACCATAGAATATCTGGCCTGACTTTCTCTTGCCTATATGCCTATTACGATTGAAAGGCGACTTCTCTGCCAACCCGTCAAATGTGCTTGAAAGCTTGCCATCAGCATTATTAGCATAAGCCTCCAAGCAAAACTTATAACATTCTTCTATCTTTTCTCTATGTGCTATAAAGTCATCTAAGCATTCTTTCAATCGCGTTACCTGATAGTGCCATAATCTAGTAGGGATGTAAGCTGTTTGAACCTTATCGCGTTTAACTATTGCGCTGATAAAGACTTCCATACCCTTTTCATCAAGAATAGTAAACCCAAGTTCTTTTGATACAAACATAAGATCGTTGAGGTAAGTAATTAGATGTTTTTCTTTAATCGTAGGATTAGAGGCTATTTCTTTAATTATGTCTGGAAAGTTAGACAGCTGAGAGGCACTAATGTTATGTTGTGAGCAAATTACAAATACGGGCTTTATTGTTGCAAACTTAGAAACTAGAGATCTTGGGTTAGTTACTGCTGCATAACCCCAAAGCCACCAAGCGACAATTTGTCGTAATAAATTGGCGTTATCTTGACTAAGTTTATAACCTTGCCCGTGCCCATCGCCAAAGTAAATCTTTAAATTACTACCCTGCCAAATTGAAAAATCCCATCGAGCATCACCGTACCGTGAAATGACACTACCATCTGTGTCAACAACAACAGGAAAGTCAGACGAAGGAGGCCAGCAATTAGGACGGAAGTTAGGTGAATCTGCCTCAATAAATGAAGCAGCAATTTGTAATCCTGGAAGGTTTGATATATTCATACCATAACCTCCAATAGTCTTATATAGCCATCCCAAGCAGGATGGTACTTACCTGAGCGAATAGAGTTTTGAGCATCTTCCACCCATGTATTTCGGATCTCACTACCATCAGAAATGGCTTTGAGCTTTGATGTGATTCTATCCATTACAAGGTTACCTGGGTGGATATGGTTATGTTCAGATGGTTTATAGAGATTAGTTTCAAGTCTTTTGAGTTGTAAGTGTGATGCCAGTTTCCAACAATATTCTGAACTCATTACATCCCTATGTTTCTCACAAAACAGGCAGCCTTCTGGACTTATACAGTCAGGCTCAGGTGCATTTTCTGGGAAATTAACTACTTGCTTAGGTTGATGTGAGTCTACGCACAGTCCTGGACCAGGCGCTAATTGAGCGGGGTCTACCAAGTTATGAAACTCTATAATTTCACTTGATGCTCTTTGATGATGAGGGCGCATATAGTCTTTCAGCAACACTTCTGTTGTATGACCCATTTGCTCTGCTGTGAGATTTAAGTCATTTGTTTGCCTTAATAACCAGTTGATACGTGTATTGCGCAATTGAGTAGGGTTAATAAATAGAAGGTTATGCTTTTTGAGAAAGTTCTTGAGAGTGCTGATGCTTACCTTAGATGTTTTGGTACGAATCATGCCTCGGCTTATCATTGGGAATAGCCTTTCATCGTTTTGACTTAACTCTGTCTCATCTAGCCAATCTAAGTATCTCTGTAGGTGGTCACGATACGCTTTATAACAGCGAAAAATGGCTTCACCCTCTCTGCGACCCTTATAGACTCGAAAAACTTCATAGTCCTCTCCATCAGACTGCCATCTGTAAGTGCTTTTGCTTAAAGCTACTGCTTGAGATAGGTTCATCCCAGTTTGTGCTATAAATATCAGTAACTCTGATTCAATTCGGAGATTTAGAATTGATGACCTTTTATGAGTATCTAAAAGACTGATGCTCTCTGCTAATGGTTGTCGCGCAATGATAGCCGCTTTCTTTGTACTACTATTTTTTATTGTTTCAACATCTAAGTAAGGATCAGCTAAATTGCCAGCGACCGTTAAGGACTTATTTTCATTGAGTAAGATTTCTATAGGTAAACTGCCGCGCACAGTTTTAATGTCTAAATGATTACAAATGGTAGTTAATGTATGTCCAAACTCAAAGGTGTCTACTAAATTCTGCTTATCAGCTTTTGTGTTCAAAACCTTAGTGGATTTTTTTGGTCTTTTGAGCCTCGTTGTAAGCATAAGACTGTGCCCAGGTTTAGCACCTGGCAGGTCTAAAGCTCTGGCAATTAAATTTGCTATTATTGATGCTTGTTTATATGCAGTCATTTGAGCTATATTTTTATTAATCTTAACTCTGTTTAGTAAATGCTCAGTCCAAGCTTTGAAAGTGGGTATGATAGTCCTCTCTGTGGAGGGCATATCAGTAGTATCTATCCAACTATAGAATGACCATATACTTTCCAAATATGTGCGTAGAGTTTGTTGAGAACTTCCTTTACTAAGATAAGATTGTAAAACCTCATATAATCTTATAATGAAAGGCAGTCTGCTCTGAACTATATCTCCAAATTTACCATCACTGATAGCTTGGATTACTACATCACGTCTAACACTTGTAGCCCCTCTATATAACAAGACTTGCAAATCCCAAGGTGTTTCATGAGTACCTAATGCTAAACCTTTAAAGGTAAGATCTAATTCAGACATTTTTATGGCTCTCTATTAATCCCATAAAAGCTTGGGTAAATGCATCAGATACTTCTTTCATTGCTTTGTTGTTTTCAATGAACTTAATGTACTTCATAGTTGTGATTTCATCCTTATGGAGACATGCTTCTCTGACGAACTGAATAGACTCACTAACGGGCATGAATTTTAGAGCTAATTTCATTAGCTCGGTAGCATACGTGGCACGAGTTCTATGAAAATGAAAGCCTCTTAATACCTTTACACCACAATCCTTTCCTATACTGCGAAAACGAGACATCTCAACATTTACTGCACGACTATTATCACCGCTATATGTGTTGCCATATCTAGTTAAGAACAGAATATCCTGATCTTCATGAGACGCTAGGGCTTGACGCTTTAAACGCCTCGTACTCATAGCGTAATCTAACAGAGTATCAACCAACTCTTTTGGTATTGGAACTGAACCTGTTACATCAAACTTTGTGGCTACTGGCGGTCTAGCGCCAGGTCCTACAGATAGGGTGTTCAACCCAACATTTGGGATAAGAGTGGCATTTTGAAGGGTAGATACTTTTAAGTCAGTAATTGAGCCAAGTCGCAAACCTGTGAAAAAACCTATTCTTAACATCAAAGCAAATTCCTCAGAAGCCCGTTCATCAGCCAAGGTTAAAATTTCTTTCATACCTAAAGCTGATACGGGTAATAGCCCATCTTCAAGGTCAATAGACCCTGCTACTTTGCGATTCGGAATAGCTAGATCTGTACTAGATACACGTAAAGTGTGCTCTAATCCAAATCCGTTCGTGATCTTAATTCCTACGAATTTATCTTGCCACATAGGCCAATCTGGAGAAATTAAACCTTTCTCTTTTACCCATTTATAATATCGGATGACTGACGACATTCTTTGAGATGTCGTACTAGGGGCTAACTCACCTAAGTTTCTAGCTTGTATTAGTGCGCCTCTAAATCGAATTAGGCATCGTTCATTCTCTCTCTCAGGAAAATGCCACCAATCAATTGATTCAGCCTCTAACCATTTTGCATAAGCCAGTAGGTGAGACATATTAGATCTTACAGTCTTTATACTACGCTTAGAAGAAGTCGCCTGTTCTAAAGCCCATAAGTTTGCTTCTGCCCAAGTTGAGTTATCTTCCCAAACTATTTGAGGCAGTCTGTTGATGCTTTTAATTTTGAGTTTATTCCAGGATATAGAATTATTCTTGACTTGAATTGAGCGAGGTTGGTAATTGATAAATTCTAGGCTAGCCACTTTTATTTCCTTAATACCAGATCATCATTAGAAGTAATATACTAATAATCAAATAATGATATCTATGTATTAAGTCATCATTATGTCACTAGGTTATCATGTATGATGTGTTATTAAAAGTACCTATGTAACGTTTACCGCAAGCTGGGTCAAATACTTTTATTTGACTGATACGTTTAAGTAAGGCATCTAAGCGTTCAGCTTTATTGTTCTTATGGCGATTGTCATGACTCAGCGCTATCACCGTGTCTAGCTCTGCACGTAGCTCGTCTAAAAATAGCGGCTGAATGACCTTCATGATATTGCTAACACTGGTGTAATGCTGTCCTAAGCTGCCACGCTGCTCAGGGTCGATCACTGCTTGAAACATGGAGCCAAAAATATCTGGGTTAATCTCGGCCCAGCTCAAACGCGCACACTCTAGCAAGATACGGCGGGTACGCGCATCGAACTCCGGGATGGCAAAGGGATATTCAAACAAGCTACCGTTGACGTACGGGAAGGCGCTTAGATGGGTGGGCTTGGTATCGCGCTCAGCGCTAGACTCAGGTAAGTTGAGAATGTCAAACAGCTCATACAAGACGCTATCGACATCGCTACCATCTATATTGGTAGTGCCATCGATCACATCATGGAACTGATCTGGCTTAAAGATACCCGTATCTTCGGCATAAAAGCAGAATAGTAGTCGCGTTAAGAATATATTGAGCGCATGCAAGTCATCAGCAGTATTAAACTCGTTGAGCTTACGAATATGGTCAAACAACCGCCCCATCTTCTCTGACGCTTGTACATCAGCCGGATGCTCTGAGTACTCACGAGCACGCTCTAGGCCGGCAAGTGGCAATAGGAAGTGGTAGTTTTTATAGAGATCAGCAAAGTCGCAGTCGAGCGTCTCATCATATTTAGTATCGTTAATCAGTACGGTGTTGAAGTCTGTCACCATCACCATGCGGATTTTGTGCTGACTAATAATTGGGCTGCTTACCACCTCACTTAGCGCTTTAGCAAGGTCTTGACCGGCATTTATAGGCTTAAAGTAAATACGATGCTTATTGGCAACCTCACCAGCTTCAGGGTTAGCGGCGACGTTAAAACGGCTATCGTTCTTTTTAAGTGCCGTTATCGTGGTTTTCGAGACATCGAGTAGCTTTAGAAAATCAAAGATAAAGTCGTCTTGTTTATTCTTATCAATGACTTTGGACGTTAATTTTTCTAAATCTTCAAAAAACTGGGTTTGGTTAAATGCCATGGAGGTCTCTTTCGATGAATTACGGGTGTAAATTAGCAGGCTAATGTGCAATTATAGCGCTATCTTATCGTATTTGAAGGCTTAAGTGTTCTGAAAAATAGGGTGGATATAGTGTTTTATTGCTTATTAATTTAATACGCTACAAGTTTATCAACAGGGATTAACAATGATAGTGGGTACTGAGTTTCAGGGAGATTCTATTCGTATAGGAATGATCCAGCATGACAGCTACGGAGAAGCATTACGAATCATCATTGACTTTGCTATCGATAAGCATCGCCATGCCGAAAGGGTGGTTGATGTCCGTACAGAACTTAGTGACTTGCGAGATGAGCTGAATAGTTTTGATCATAGAACTTTGCAGTGGCTGCATGACTGTATGGCGGTTGCTTTTCGCATGGACTACTGTCTTAACGCAGATTTATTTACTTATAGTACGCCAGATCCACACACGCCTGCACAGACGGTGTCGTTTTGGCTTGAGTTTTTAAGAAAAGAGCTTGCAAGGGTGTTTTCTCATCACTTAGAGCTACCCCGATTGATACTTACTGCTGCGGCTTATCCAAACCCTGATAAGCGAAGGATGAAGGCAGAGGATGAGATTTATGATTTGACTAGACGACTATATCCTGAAATGGAAATGAATCATTCTGAGGGTGAGAAAGGTACAGTCGATCTGTATCAAAGCAAACCCCAATATTAACAACATCACCTGAGAAAAGTGGATTTCATACCTCAGCATTCTATGCTATACAAGTAATAGTATGTAGGGGTTTTTAGACTTATCAGAGTAAATAAATTAATGGTATATGGAGATGTTATTAATATTTTGAACACCATGGTTTTGGGGTACGTGCCATCTGTTAAGGTATAGTTTAAATTAATATTTGATCTATAGTTAGCTGAATGTAAAACTGTTATGGATTTAAACGCGCTACTGGTATGAATTTTACTTGCGTGCTGCGTTCCCAGAGGCTGCGCAAAATTCATCCCAGTAGCGCTATGACATTTTTAGAGTGTATCGACTACACTCTAGCATTGAACCATTCTTCGCTATCGATGTTAGTTTTAAAACTATACCTTAATAAAAATAAACATCAGATCAAAATTTTTTAAAATTATAATCTCTCAAGCTAATGTCTACGGATTTGACAGCAGAAGTCACTACTCAAAAAATCTATTTACCAAAACTCACAGGTGACGGTTTTATTTTTAGGGTTGTAAGTAGCCCCTCTTTTTTCCATCTCACCCCAGTATTCCATGGTTCGAGTTTGAAAGTTCGGCATAATGGTAGGTATAGTCGCAGTCGGTGCAAACTTTAAAACATTTTCACCACCTGATGACTCAGGTATAAAACTGAATTTATACTCCTCTAGAGGCTGACCGCGATAGGTAACGCCTTTGTTAAAAATAACCCGATATTCAGTGTATGGTTCACCTTTCTTCATTTTTACATCTTTTATCATATTTCGATATTCTGCTAACCATTGCGCCTTCGGCTTTACAAAGTCTCCAGAGGCCTTTTGACCTCTAATACTCTCTATAAATGCTGTGTCTTTAGCAGCAATCTTTTTATAAGGCAGTTTTTCACCAGAACAAGCATCTTCCATCCAACCAAATACATGGACCATATCATTACTTTTATAGCTGCTGACACTTTTAGAAGAGTTAGGAGCAGCTAGGGTAATAGTAGATAGTAAAGTTGCAGTCGCTAATAGGGCCAAAGAATTTATAGATATAGGTTTCATAGTTTCTCCAATAAATAAATGTAGATTGTTCAGGTACATGGTAAAGAACGCATTATAGCTAAATAATTGTTAGGATATACTGCTAATAAATTCATAAGGTACGCAGAAAGCAGTGTCTTTTTTGATGTACTTGAAACATTGTAAAACATCAGAAAAGTTAGGACTTTTCTTTTCATAGCGACTTTCTATTTCTTTGTCAGATATTTTTTTAAACGTCTTATGATGTAAGTTTATTATTTCAGCTGCCTTACCATTGACTGAGATACTTTCTTTTAAATTCTGGACGTTGCCGTTTTTGTCAAAATCAAACGTAGCATTATTGACGGTACGATAAATATTACCATTAGGCAGTTTGAAATTTAACTGGCTAATTGCATAACTCATGCTACCTCCTACTGCACCATCGTAAGTACAAGTTTTTACGATAGCCTTCTTCTTACTAATAGAGTCAACCGTGGTGCATTTGGTACTGCCGTTAACATTACCCATGCCCGCAATAGCGCTAATAGAGAGTAATGACAACGGAAGAACCAGTAGTATTTTTTTGAGCTTCATGAATAGATCCTTTTGTGAGTTTTAATTTCAGACAAAGTAAATGATAGCCTTGCTGATGATTTGATTATAGCGTCTGAAATACTGATTATTTTTCTAACCGATGAACGGTTGCCAATCGAATTTGAATTCCTAAGGCATATCCCCGTTTTTAGTAGTTAAGGCTATTAGTCGGTTTCAGAGCTTAAGAGGTTAAGAATAAAAATAATAAAGTAAAAACTCAAACCCCAAGACCCCATCTTTGAGCTCATCATCTAGTAAAATTCTAAAAAATAATGACCTCTTAAAGCCATATCAATTGTGGCTTTAAGAGGTTTTTTTTGTGCTTAAAATAATCTGAAATATTTAAAACTAGTAGCTATTCTCCAATTTTAAGCACCACAACGCTAAAGCGTTTAACACCTACATGATTACTGGATAACATGAATTATATTCACTATTTTTATAGAAATGATGAAAAATAATAAAATTAAGGTTAGGCAAAAACTTGTCAATCCTATTAAGGATGATTTGTATGTACATTCGTATGCTAGAGTCTCTTTATGTGTTTGGCAGGGATTGAGACCTAAAACGTCTTATATCAAAATTCGACATTAATAGCGTCACATAAGAAAATTAAGTTTCATAGTCCAGCCCTATGTACTATATAAATAATAGAACCTAGAAATAGAGATTAACTGCTAAGCTAGCAGTATGATTCACCTATGAAAAAGACATGTTTTAGCGAAAACCAAATCGCTAATGTACTAAAACAGGTATAACTCTAGTGGTCAACTAAGTTAGGAGCGCATATGGGTAGTTAAACCATAATTAACTATGTTACTAATACCTTGGAGCTGTCCTTCCATTCTGTTGGCGTAATACCAAACCAGCTTTTGAATTGTCGGCTAAAAACAGACAGCTCAGCATAACCCAGCTGAAAAGCCACGTCCGTTAAGCTGATGTCGCCAGTATTAATAATTCGCACTGCTTCCTTTTTTCGCACTTCCTCTAATAAGTCTCTGTAAGTAGTCCCTTCGTTTTTCAGTTGACGTTGGACTTTTTTGGGATGCTGTCCTACGCATAACGCAACATTTGCCATACTACAATCAGCAGTAGCTAGTAGCATCTTCATAGAGCTTTTTATCAAAAATACATCATCATGAGTACAGGTACTGTTTTCATTCTCTAGCTGTTGCACAATCAGTTGATTCACCAAATTGTCTTCAAAGTAGTGCGGTTTGTAGCTTAAATAAACAGTAGAAAAATATATCGCATTCTTGTTGGTATTGAACTCGACCGGGCATCCTAATATTTGGGTTAATAACTTTTTTGATTGAGGCGATGGATTTTGTTTTAATCTTACTTTTTCTGGACGCCATTTTGGACTAATTAAATCTTTTAAAATATTACAAATTAAGCATATAGATAGCTGTGATTTCTGTGCTCTATCTATGTTCTGTGTATTTTGACGCACCACATCAAGCTCGCATAATTTATCAGAGACCTCATTGATCTGGAAAACAAAACTTTCAGCATGACTATAAATATATTTTTGTGCCACAAGTAATGCTTTGGCTATGTCAGTTTGTTTAGACATGTAGACGCCAACCAACCCTATCGTCTGGATACTCTGCTTGGCGGCAAGCTTTAAACCAAAACATTCCTCGTTACAGACAATCGCTGCCAGCTCTAATAAATTAATATATTTATCATGATCAATCAGAGAATTTGGTTCGCGTATCACAGAAGGTATTAAGCCTATCCTATCAAAGATATTTGTAGGATCTTTTCCATAGCTGCGAACCAATTCTTCAAAACCGTTTAGACCTGCCGCTCTGATGTAGCTACCCATATCACCCTCTATTTTGTCTCAAGTAGTTAAATTAATGTCCTATATAATCAATTTTTTGTCCTAAAATGTCAAGAAGTAATAAGTAGGCTTTGCTACAGTAAATGAATAAAGATTCAACTTATCCATTAAAACCTCATTGAATCAACCTCATACCGGCTGTAAAAGGGAGTTTTTATGAAAGCCAACTTCGATTCTATTGACCTAGAAAGTCAATTACACGATTGCCTACAACAGCAAAAGAACTATGCAACTATAGAAGGTATCGAAAGCATTGCAGTCAGAAAAGCGCATTTATTAAGTTTAAAGGCAATCATTAATGATCACCGTGAAGCATTAATTGAAGCCGTCAATCAGGACTATGGTAATCGTTCAAGACATGAGACTTTGCTAGCTGAAATTATTACGGCAACAGATGATATCAATAGCAGTATTAAACATTTAAAAAAATGGACCAAGGTACAAAAGCGCAAAGTGGACTTGAGCATGTACTTTGGTGCAAAAAATCGCCTGATCCCGCAACCTTTAGGCGTTGTTGGCTTAATAGTGCCATGGAATTTTCCTATTAATTTACTATTTTCTCAGCTTTCAGCCGTTTTTGCTGCTGGCAATAAAGCAATGGTCAAACTATCGGAGAACTCGCGTCACTTAGCTGCTTTATTGATTCAACTGATTCCGCAGTATTTCGAACCTGAAAAACTACAGATTTTTGACGAAACGGGCGGGGTAGGTGTTGCTTTCTCTAAGCTACCTTTTGATCATCTTATATTTACCGGTTCTGGCGCTACAGGCAAAAAGGTTATGGCAGCGGCGGCAGAGAATTTAACAGCAGTCACTTTAGAGCTAGGCGGTAAATCACCTGCGGTCATTGATCCCAATTATCCTTTGACAAAAGCAGTTGAGCGCCTCATGTTCGTCAAACAATTCAATGCTGGGCAAATCTGTACCACTATCGATTATTTATTTGTACATAAGTCACAAAAAGATCACTTTATCCAAGCGGCTAGTGAGTGGGTAGGAAAGCATGTCCCTGATATTCATCATAAAGACTATACCTCAATTATTGATGATCGCGCCTTTCAGCGTTTGTGCCACTGTGTGGAGGTAGCAGAAAATAAGGGCGCTACAGTCATCAACTTAAATAATCAACAAGCAGATAGCTCAGCGCGTAAATTTCCACTGACTTTGATTTTTGATAGTACTGATGAGATGGAAATTGATACTAGAGAGACCTTTGGTCCGATTCTGATGGTTAAGACTTATCTTCAGCCTGAAGAGGTCGTCACTTACATCGCTCAGCGCGATCGTCCGTTAGCCTTTTACCCGTTTAGCCAAGATAAAGCTCTAGTTAACTTTTATATCAATAACGTGATGTCTGGCGGCGTATCAGTAAATGATGCTTTATTTCATGTCGGTCAACATGACTTGCCGTTTGGCGGAGTTGGCGCTAGCGGTATGGGCCATTATCACGGTTACGAAGGATTTTTAAACTTCTCAAAGATGCGACCTGTATTTTATCAAGCTAGCTTTTCAAGCTTAAAGTTTTTGGCACCGCCCTACGGTAACTTTGCCGATCGAGTTCTGAAGTTTTTGACCCATGCCAAATCTTAGTGTAGAGAGCCATACTCAAATACAATCCTACACTTCAATCTTTAAATTATCGAAAAACTATCTGTATTAACTAAGTGACAAAACGCAAACTATTAAAGGAGTTAATAGCATGTTAAATAAGGATATTAAACCACAGTCAGAGCCACATTTTGATTTTGATCAAATCATTATTGGTTCAGGGTTCGGTGGTTCTGTCAGTGCATTACGCCTAAGTGAAAAAGGTAATAGCGTGTTAGTCCTTGAAAAAGGATTGCGCCGAGAAGATAAGGACTTTCCAAAAACGAACCTAGAGACCAAAAACTATCTATGGATCCCTGAATTAGGTATGAAGGGCACGTTGCAAATAAGCTTTACTAACAAAGTCAGCATTCTTCATGGTGTAGGCGTTGGCGGTGGATCGCAGATATATGCCAATGTACATCTTATCCCTGATGATGAAGTCTTTAAGTCTAAGGCTTGGACGCGGCTGCGTAGCGATTGGAAAGAGACGCTATTACCATATTATGGCTTAGCACAGCGGATGCTTGGCACTGCCAAAAATACCTATACCAACATCGCTGATGATACCTTACAACAAGTCGCCCAAGAGATGGGGTACGGTGACAGCTACAAAACGGTCAACACTGGAGTATTCTTCCCGCTACCAGACGGTGAGAGAGGCAAGATTGTAAAAGACCCTTATTTCAATGGCGACGGTCCAGATCGTCGAACCTGTCAGTATTGTGGCAACTGCATTATTGGCTGTCGATATAACTCTAAAAATACCTTAATGAAGAATTATTTGTACTTTGCCGAGCGTAATGGCGTTGAGATACGCCCTAGTTCTGAAGTCGTCAAAATCATTCCGTTAAATTACGATGGTAGTGATGGCTATGAGCTTATTGTGAAAGAAACGCTTGGTAAAAAAGTGCGCCAGTATAAATTACGTAGCCGAGGGGTTGTGGTATCTGGCGGCGTCATGGGCACAGTGCCATTGTTACTCAAAATGCGGGATAAATATAAAACGCTGCCAAACATCTCATCCGAATTAGGACAGGAGATTCGCACTAACTCTGAAACCTTAACCACTGCCAATGACACCCGTGAAAAAGTGGACGATGGAGTCGCTATTAGCTCATTTATATCTGTCGATGAAAATACCAATATGGAAGTCAATCGATTCCGAGAAGGCTCAGATGGTACTTGGCTATATGTGCCTTACGTGCCGATGGTCACAGGACCTAGGTTTATAAGGATTGTGAAGTTCTTTATCAATAGTTTAATTCATCCGTTAAAGACTGGCAGAATGCTGCGTCCAAAAGGCAAAGCTCGTAGTTCTATTTTGTTTTTGGTGATGCAAAAATCTGAGGCTTTTATTCATTTAGAGTGGCGACGCAAATGGTATCGCTTTTTTAAAAATGGTATCACTGCTGTACAAAAAGCCAATGACACTCCGTTGACAGTCTCTTTTCCATCAGCTGAAAAAGCAACCCGATTATATGCTGAAAAACTAGGAGGGGAACCAGGATCGTCATTGAGTGAAGTCCTACTAGGAACACCAACTACAGCGCACATCATGAGTGGGGTTTCAATGGGTACCGACGCATCCAACGGTGTCGTAGATTCTTCAGGGGAGGTTTTCGGTTATAAAAATTTGCGAGTGCTCGATGGATCGATCATTCCAGGAAACCTAGGAGTCAACCCATCTTTGACCATTACCGCCCTCTCAGAGTTTGCCATGAGCCAGATTCCTGTATTTTCGGAAGAAAAAGCTTCTAAGGTTAAACGTATTCAATTCAATGAACCGCTTGTAGGACAAATCTCTCATATCAAAGGGACAGGAGATTTAGCAAGTGACTTAAACCGAGTAAAAGAAAAGGAGTTCGTATAATGATTAAGAAAATTTTAGTAGCCGCAATTTCGTGCACATTAATAATAGGGGCTGCACAAGCAGATGATAGTTTGAGTAGTAAACCTGCGAGTAAATTTACTACGCAGCAAAACTATGCCGTATTATCACAATTGCCATTTAATGACAAACAGGACTTTGAATTTGCTGCTAAAGGATTGATTGCAAAGCCTGAGTCGAAGCAAATAAAAAACGCAAAAGGAGAGGTTGTCTGGGATCTAGCGCAATTTGATTTTTTGGATCAAGATAAGTTTATGGCCTCAATCAATCCAAGTCTACAACGTCAAGCCAAGCTCAATATGAACTATGGTCTCTTCAAGGTAACCGATCGAATTTATCAAGTTCGTGGTTTTGATCTGACCAATATAACCTATATCAAAGGAGATACAGGCTGGATTATTTTTGATCCATTAACAGTACCGGAGTCTGCAAAGGCCGCCCATGCTTTGGTGACCAAGCATTTAGGCAAGCGCCCTGTTAAAGCCGTCGTTTATAGCCATGCTCATGTCGATCATTTTGGCGGAGTAAAAGGCGTTATTAATCAAGAGCAAGTAGATAGCGGCGAGGTACAAGTCATTGCTCCGCGTGATTTTATGGAGCATGTCGTTAAGGAAAATGTACTTGCAGGCAATGCTATGGCGCGGCGTGGCTCGTATCAATATGGCATTATGATTCCGAAAAATCAATATGGCGTAGTAGATGGTGCATTGGGAAAAGGAGTGCCTACTGGTCTAGTTGGTTTAATTACGCCAACTTATATCGTAGAAAAAGATCAGGAAACTTTAAATATTGATGGTGTAGAAATGGTGTTCCAAAATACACCAAATACAGAGTCCCCATCAGAGATGAATACATGGTTCCCTCAGTTTAAAACCTTATGGATGGCAGAAAACACCGTCGCAGGTATGCATAACTTGTACACCATACGTGGCGCAGCAGCTCGGGATGCCTCTATGTGGAGTAAAAGCATCAACGTTGCATTACAAAAATTTGGGGTGAAGGCGGATGTGTTAATGGCTTCCCATCATTGGCCGCGTTGGGGTAAAGAAAATATTGTGAAGTACATGGAAAAGCAACGTGACATGTATGGTTATTTGCATGATCAGAGCCTACATTTAGCAAATAGTGGGGTAACAATTAACGAAATTCATAACGAATTTAAGATGCCTAAAGCTTTGGACCAAGAGTGGTATAACCGCGGTTATCACGGTTCAGTCAGTCATAATGTGCGAGGTGTAGTCAATAAATATATAGGTTATTACGACGGTAATCCAGCTACCCTAAACAAACTCAGTCCAGATGAGGCAGGTAAGCACTATGTGGCTTTGGCGGGTGGTGGTGAAGCGTTATTAAGAAAAGCGAAAGTGGCTTTTGACCGTGGTGAGTATCGCTGGGTTGCAGAACTGATGAATCATTTAGTATTTGCAGAGCCTGACAACATAAAAGCAAAATCCTTACAAGCAGACACTTTGGAACAACTAGGCTATCAGGCTGAAAGTGCAGGATGGCGAAATGCTTATCTATCGGCAGCTTATGAATTACGTCATGGTGTGCCTAAAGAGGTCAAAACGACTCAAGTTGGTCCAGACCTCGTAATAGCGATGGATACAGAGTTGGTATTTGACTACATGGGTGTGCGCTTAAATGCTGAGCGTGCGCTAGACCAAGCGTTTAAAATCAACTTTGTACTGCCAGATCGCAATGAAAAGATCGCCTTAGAATTAAAGAATTCACATTTAAATGTGATGGCTAATACTCAAGCACCTGATGCTGATTTGACTCTCACTTTAAATCGTGAAGATTTTAATAAATTGTTAATAAAAACAGCCTCTTTTGAGGCGTTAGTGGCACAGGGGAAAGTACAGCACCAAGGTGATTTAAAATTGATTCAGCAGTTTTTCTCTATGCTAGATGACTTTGAGTATGGGTTTAATCTGGCAACACCTTAATAAGGTGAAAAATAACTTAAGTTCACTAATAAAATTTAGATAGTTCATAGTAATGGTTTTCGTAAAGTGATATTTATCAGCTTTTCATGGGTATGTTCATAGCTGTTTTTTAAACTGCTTTGTAGTATTGAGCGAAGCACTTTATTACAGCAGATAATATCAAATGGTTGATTGTTATTTGAAATAAGGATATTTTATATGTTAGGAAATATGATGTTTAAACCGCTGCTGATTAGCAGTTTAATTGAACATGCTGCACACTACCATGGCGATACAAAGATTTTTTCTAAAGAGGTGGATGGTCACATCGTTGAAACCACATGGCTAGAAATTTCTAAAAATGCAAAAAGGTATGCAAATGCATTAAAAAGTCTAAACCTACAACCGAATGATAGAGTAGCTACAATAGCATGGAACAACCATCGTCATCTAGAATCTTGGTATGCAATTTCTGGCTCAGGTATGATATGTCATACTATTAACCCACGCCTATTTCCTGAGCAATTGACGTATATTATTAATGACGCGAATGATAAGGTTTTAATGTTTGATAAGACATTTGTGGCTTTAATTGCATCTATCCAAGAAGAGATTCCAAACGTCCAACACTTTGTTTGTATGAGCGAAGCAGATCCTGAGATCACTAAGGTTTTGCCAGGCGTAAAATTCTATGATGAGTTAGTTGCAGCACAAAAAGCAAGTTTTGAGTGGCCTGAGTTTGATGAAAATACAGCAAGTTCATTATGTTATACCTCTGGAACTACAGGGAACCCAAAAGGAATTTTATATTCACATCGATCAACGGTTCTACATAGTTTTGTAACCTGCTTCCCTGATACTATTAGTTTATCTTCACGCGAAATTGTCCTTCCCGTAGTTCCGATGTTCCATGTAAATGCATGGGGTATTCCCTATGCATCTGCAATGGTTGGATGTAGCTTAGTACTACCAGGGCCAGATTTAGATGGCAAAAGCTTAGTTGAACTCATTGATCGTTATGACATTACTATGGCTTTGGGTGTACCAACGATTTGGCAAGGGCTTTTAACATATGCTCGAACTTCAGCTACCAAGCTTAAGAGTTTAACAAGAACTGTCGTGGGTGGTTCTTCTTGTCCACCATCAATTATTTCAGAATTTAAGGATCGCTATGCTTGTGACACTATTCATGCATGGGGAATGACTGAAACAAGTCCGCTAGGTACGATTAATCAGTTGAAGGCAAAGCATGGTGAATTGTCTGAAGATGAACAGCTTAAGATCCGTTTATCTCAAGGGCGCCCACCTTTTGGTGTTTCTATCCGTATTACAGACGAAGAAAATGGAACTAATCGTTTAGCTGAGGATGGACGACAGACAGGACACCTACAGATTAAAGGACATTGGATTATTGAGCATTATTATAACAAAGATATGGCCTTACTAACTGAAGACGGTTGGTTTGATACAGGCGATATCGCTTCAATCGATAGTGATGGTTATCTCAGTTTAAGTGATCGTGCCAAAGACTTAATCAAATCAGGAGGTGAGTGGATTTCATCTGCTGAACTTGAAAATATTGCATTAGAACATCCAGGAGTTGCGATGGCAGCTGTAATTGCTGTTGTGCATCCGAAATGGGATGAACGCCCAGTTTTAATTGTAAAAAAACATAGCGAGAATCAAGCTACAGAAGAATGCGTTCTGCAGGTTTATCAGGGAAAAATTGCTAAATGGCAGATACCTGACAAGGTTATCTTTGTTGATGAAATTCCAATTAGCGGTACTGGAAAAATGGTAAAAAAGGATTTACGTGAGAAGTATAGTCGAATTTTATTTGAATAGCTAAGAGGCATGAAACTCCAAGTTTAACCTTCTCAGCTAATAAAAGTATAAAAATCAACAACCTCTTAAAGCTATATTCTTTATAGTTTCAAGAGGTTTTTTTATGCCTAAAATAATACTAACTCCTTAATAATACTAATTATTTTATGATATTAAGACCCGCAATAATAAAGCGTTTGACACCTAAGTGTTCATTAGATAACATGAATTATACTCACTATTTTTGTAAAAAAGATGAAAAATAATAAACTTAAGGTTGGGCAAAAGCTTGCCAATCCTAGTAAGGATGATTTGTATGTACATCCGTATGCTAGAGCCGCGTTATGTGTTTGGCAGAGATTGAGACCTAAAACGACTTATATCAATACGAAGTTTTTGGATAACTTCTACCGTCCACCACTGCGCTTGGTTGATGGAGGAAGCGGTACTTTCTATTTCTTTAATGATTTCCAAAGAGTCGATCAGGTCTTAAGGTTCGAGAATAATAGGGATTATCCGTGTTTAATAATCCCTGAAAGTATCAAAGACGTTCAGCAGCTCGCATGGATAGAGGTTATAGACTTGATGTTCTTGAAAGGTATTCATCATCCTGATTTGTTTAAAGCGCTTAAAAGCACTGCACCTCAAAGTGTTATATGCCAGCTCATGGGGGTTAGGCAACTGACTGTAAAGGAGTATTGCCATTTTGCAGGTATTAGCCAGAGTAGTTATGAATATCGCCAATGTAAGTTCGCACTAGAAGAGCGTGTTCTCGGTATTCCTCAAAGTATGAGCTGGTTGAGTGGTGCACCCTAATGAATATAAAGCATTTTGATAACAGCGAATTACAGAGGGTTTTAGATCATTTAGTGCCACTTGATTCACCATACTGTATAAAAGTACAAAACCTGATTATTAATACTTTTTATATTAATCTAGGCTTTTGCCTACATATTGGTGAGCAAGCCAGCCTAAATATGCCAGTATTTACATTGTCTGAATGTGAAGCTATCGCCAGGAAAGTCGTCAAAGAGAAAAAAATTGAAGATTGGGCAGTCACTTATATGCTGGTCTTGTTTTACCAGAGGTATGGTCAAGCACGTAGTGATGATGAAGCATGGCAGTTTATGAGCGCATATCTGCAAATAATTATTATGATTGCTATACGTAAGGATGAGCACTCCGCCAAAGTCAGTCAGCTAAGTGTGCGTCTGAGGATGGGCTTAAAGGACAATAACCCACAGTCAGAGATTGTTAAAAAACTGATTGATATCCATGCTCAACGTGCTTCACTGACGAATGCACTAGCAGTATTACGCGTATATGAAGCTAAGACAAGAAGTGATGAAGAGTCAGGCAAAGTGGTTAATCAAAAGTTGGCTGGTAAAATTGGTCAAATAAGACTTGCCTATGAAGTTGTTGCAGAGAATAAAGCGTTTGTGGGTAAAACCTATACCAACTCACAAAACAATGAGCTTAGTAAAGAACACTCTAATAAGCTATACCTTGATTGTACTGATGAACCATTAAGAGCAACAGTATTTGGCAAACCCCATAAAAATGATAACGTGGCGGATGCTGAAAATACTGCTGATGATGACCCGCCTGCGCTCTTAGGTAATGATTTTAAGCCTTCCAGGACAACCGCTAAATCCTCAGAATTACAGCAATGGAAGCTAAAAAACAATTATCGACATGCCCGCCGTAACCAGTTTCATTTTCCTACTAATCTACGTCAACTAAGTCTACTGAGCTATCAGATGTTATTTGCTCGGGTGTGGCAGCTTTTTGGCGTTGTTAGCTATAAACAGCGTCAGGTTTATGCGGTCATATTACTATCACTACTAAGTGGTCGGAAGATTCAAGACGTGATTTATGAGTTAGAACTGGATAAAAGTCAGCGCAAGTGGTTGAGTCATGAGAGCGGTTCGGCTGCTGATAGTTATGCTATGAGTAATACTATTAACGTAACTTCAAATCGTAGAAGCCACTTATTGCCACATCGTCAAAGCCATGATAATGAATTTAAATTACCTCTGCCAGCGAGGCTACAAGCAGTTATTGAAAATAAGTTTTCGGTGGATGGCGATGAAGTGTCTGAAGTGCTGGCAAGCTTGAAAGTGCAACTAGAGCTACCGGTGTTATCAAATCAGCATATTGACGCTTGTTTATATACAGTTATAAAGAATGAGCTGCAAGAGTCATTACATGCCGACATGATTACTGGAGTTGATGTGAAACACAGCTCGCCCTTGTACTACACCAGTATTGAGACAATAAGCTTAGAGAAGACTTACTACAGCGCCATACAACTATTGACCGAATACTGTACTGCGGACAGCCAAGGTGAGCTGCGACAGCTTAGTATGTCTAGCACGAAAAGCAATCGTTATAAAAAATATATCGGTAGTGACATGACTTTAAATATTGATATCTGCCAAAGATTTTTTGATGAGCTTGCTGAAGCAACTGAGAGTTATAACGGTCGATTAAAGCGGAACGTAAGCATAAGGCAGGACCGTTATATTGAGCAGTTTAATGCTTATGGTGTCTGGTTATGGCACATCATCTTTATTCAGACTGGTATTAGACCCGTAAAGCATGCGCCTGGGCTTTTAAATCAATTTGATTTTAGGCAAAGGCTGTTATGGGTGTCGGATAAAGAAGAGCGTCAGGGACAAGGGCAGGGAAGGCTTATTCCTCTTAGTGATTTCTTAATCACAGCGATTCAAAATTATATTGAATATATCAAGCAATTTGCGGTCATGCATAATTCTATATATCCCAATGACCAATTTCCTATAAATAAAATTTTGAACTCTAGTCAGCCACTCATTCAGCTATTTAGCCAAAATCCCAAAGGCTTTACCGGTATTAAACCTAGTAAGGTTCGCTATCAGATAAAACACTTTTTTAGTCACCAAGACAACTGGCTTAGACATCAATTACGCTCACTACTAACGAATAAGTCTCCTGAGCATTTGATCTGCGCCCTATATGGTCATGAACATCCAGATCAGGAGGCTATGCATCCCATGTCGTCATTATCCATTAATGAGCTAAAAGCGTTATCCGCTGACTTAGAGAAAGTTGCAGTTGAGCTTAATCTACGACAAGTTGAGGTGAATATATATGGATAATGCCGTTGCTCATCAGTTAAGAGAAGAAAATAAAAGCAAGAGTCATGAGAGTATCAAAAATGAGGCAAAATTTTTGATAGCTTCGTATGTTGATGACAATCACATACTCACAGGAACAGACCTAACTGAATACTATCAAACCATTGGTAGCATACTTGAGGTGCATTTTGATACTGCGCATAGCTATCACTTAGCCAGACAAGGATTTTTAGAATACATACGGAGTTATAACAAAGCTCATGAACTGAGTATGGATGAACCAGTTGTGCCAGTCATAGCAGAGCGTGATCATTTAACAATATCCTATGATTGGATGGTAAGTGGTGCTCAAGTAAGCCTTGCTAGCCAGCAAATAATTGAGATATGGCAACGGAAAAGAAGGTTCTCAAACAATGATTTGATTGAGTCAGTGCTCTACTGTAGCGTGATGTATGGGGGATTGAATGACATAGATGTGTTAAAAGCACTGTATCAATGGCTCCTAGGCGAACGTGACATATATCAATTGCAGCTACCAGCAACTGATGAATTGCCAGATTCAGGTGTCAGCAGCGAGAGTTTGGCGCTAATCTTGCTCAGTATTGATGATGACAATTACGGTTGTTCTTATACGCAAAGTCATACCTCAGAGGATGTATCTGCTACAAGCTTACAGCGCTATGTAGAGTACATACCTGATGATATGACACTTTGCTTTTTATACGCGCTAAAAGATAAAAAGTTAAAAAAAGAAGGTGTGAAATCGTTTGAAACCATTATCAGTGATATTTGTAAGAAGCTAAAACTACAAAATAAAGATAAAAGTAAACCGCATTTATCACAGTTAATAAAATACGCTGACTATCATTGGCGGCAAATGAAAGGAGGCGATATAGACACTGCACTGGCTATTGTTAGACAGGGCAAGATTAAAACGACGGGCTTAACCACAAATAAGCTTATTAATTATAATCAAGAGGTGATTAACTCAAATCTACAGCCGCTCACTTGGGAAGAGTTATTTGTAGCAAGCTTTTCAGAATCTGACGAAAAGGGTACCAATAGTAGGGAGTATCCAAATTTTAGTAAGAATCTCATTAAAGAGGTTCAAGATGCCCTTAAAGGCAGTAAAGCATCAGCTATTACGCAAGTAGAGTTGTTACAACAGGGGTTTACCCAGCCTAATGCCATGCGTCTTTTAGGATGGGTCAGAAGCTTGTTGAGTGATAGTAACAACAGGTTAGATACCATTAGTAAATATCTGGGATGTATTGGTCGGGATTGGCTGATGCTAACAATGGATGAGAATCTTGATGAATGGTCTGGTGAGGACTTTGAAGCTGTATATGAGGAGATCATTCAAAGTAAGATTAAGGATGGAAGAAAGCAGTCTATTTTAAACAAAGAATCAGACTTTGGCGAAGACAATCTAGATACGGATGATGATTTAGTTGGCTGTGCAGACGATGTGTTAAGTCAAGGTAGTCTCAATGTCTTGAATAATGTGTATTTAAAGAAAAATAAAGTTTCATATCTGGATAAGCTCAAAGATACTCAAAAATTTACTTATGGCAGACTACGAGCTTTCCATGATTATCAGCGAGCGCACTATAATGCGCCATTTGTGTATTTCCCGTGGGGTAATAAACGCCAAGTGGTAAATGCGAACATGATATCACCTCGGATATATCATGCGATGAAAGAGTATCTGGTCAACTCGGATTTAGGCGATGAACAGAAAAACCTGTGCTTAGTAGTCTTAAGTCTTGCGTATCGGACAGGGTTGCGAATCAAAGAACTTATCGGTGTTAAAGTTGGTGATATAGCTGACATCTATATTGATGAGCATGAACAACGAATAGAGCAGCCACAAATATGGTTAAGACCAAATCGCTATCGGAGATTGAAAAGTAGCAGCGCAAGCCGCCTTATACCCATTAACTGCCTACTTAAGAAAGACGAGCTAAAACAACTTATTCAGTTATATCGTCAGCAGAAAAGATTGAAGCGTCGTTACTTGTTTTCTCAAGGTTCAGGCGATCAGCCATTACCCAGTGTGGTTTTTAGTAATCTCATGAAGTTAATTTGGGACAGATTGCTAGGAAAGCACGACTTCACATTTCATAGCTTTAGGCATACTGCGATTAGTCAGCTGGCGTTAGTATTAAGTAAGTCGCCATTGGCACAGGTGATGACTGATTATGATAATGAGCAGTGCGAAAAAGTAATAAAAGGCGTCCTTGGCTATCACAAGGATCAAGGCTCCTGGTTTGGGCTGGCTAGCTTTGCAGGGCATTTAACGTGCGACACAACCTTCGAGCATTATATTCATACTGCTCATCTGCTGGCAGGGGAACAGCTCAGTAACGCTTACTTAGAGCTACCTATAACCGTTTTAGACTTAATAACAGGACTAGATTATTCTGTTATATATAGACAAGACAAAACTGCTTATGATGCAACGACAAAGACGGTGCAGCTAAATAAGATAAGATCATATTTACTTAAAAAAATAGCTATTAATAAAACACCGTTATTTAAGAATATAGATGAACCTGATAACAATACTAGTCACCAACTGTTAAAAGGTAATTTGAATGGATTTAATGAGTCAAATACAAATTCAATTTTCATTCATCCTAAATATGCGGACGTCATAGGTTTTCTAAAGGAAATGCAAGAATTAAAAGAAAACTCTCGAGATGAGCTGTTACCTGAAGTGGCTATTAGACATGGTATAAGTTTAAATGAATCTAAATGCTTATACCTGCGCGCTAGTGAGCTGTTCGACGATGACAGGCTATTACTAGGTAGGCCTAAAGGCAGAAAAAACCAGGAAGTAATAATTAGAGCATTAGATAGGGCGTATCAGATGTCTATAAAGGATCCTGAGAAGTTGAGAATGTTTATTGAAATATTTGCACATAAACATAACTTGAATTACTCATCGATTCATTTTGGTATTAAGGAGACCCAGCTTAAAATGCTACAGAGTTTTATGCTGGTAGGTTGTCAGCTTATTGATGCCGGTCATTGGCAGGTTAGGGCATATAGTGAGCAAGTTGTAAGTAATGTTAAAAAAGACTTGAGTCTGAACAGCTCAATACGTGTCGGTGCTCGTGAGAATTTTCATGGCTATGAAGTAAGGGTTGTACAGAAAAAGCGTAAACGCTCTGACAAAAACTTGGCTACCACTGATCAATATTATGCGTCATCGGGGGTGCTTAAATATCTAGGATATCTTTTGATTGTGTTAATTAAGCATGACAATAGCTAGTTAACAATCATTATCGTTGCAAGTAGCAGCTATGAAACAATTAAACCCGAGTAATTAAATTATTTAGGTTTATCATGTGAATCAACAGCTAAGCTAGCTAGCGCAGACCTATACTCTTCAATTACAGACTCCGCTGTATCGATAAAGACAGTTAAGTTTTGAATGCGTTCTTCTATATTTTCAATTTTATCTGTCTCTGCTGTCTCATCACCATAAAACCTACTTAAAAAAGATTCTGGAGAGTTAAAATCTTCAATAGACTCAATGAGTTTCACAATATCATTGTTTTTATCAGCAATATCGTTAAGGTATTTTAAGATACAGTGTGACATGACTACTTTTGATGATTTGTCGATAGCTAACAGTCTTTCTTGCCATCCTGCTTCGCTAACTTCAAGTGTGTCTTTACTATCATAGGGATTAAAAAACGAGCTAATGGGTATAACGGACTGAGGGCTTATCTTCTCTAACGTATCAATAAGAGCTTGGTTTTTCTTAAATAAACTATCTTCATCTGCTAAGCGATATCTTAATCGCCAAAACTCTAAAATTATTTCTTTAATCTCAAGTTGAATAGTTTTTGTCTCGTCTGCATTACCATATTCTCTTTCTTTATCAAAAAGTTCAGCTAAATAGTGAAGCATCCATCTTTCTAAAGTATTGGTAGAGCTTTCGAGTCCATATTCCTCTATAAGGGTCTTGCCTAACTGCTTCAGTGAGTTAATATCCATATAGTTCGCCCTTCTTAGTGATTAGATATGCTTTTTTACTATTAGGAATATACCCAAACTTCTTGTAATAATCATCGTCCTTTCCATATCTTGAATGAAGTCGATGTTCACCTGAAAATGATACTATTAAGTTCATATCTAAAGCTCTAAGAATACTGATAAGAAAATGCTTAGAAACGAGCATTTTAGTACCATGGGAATACTCTTCATTACGAGAGCGCAAACGCCCCCAACAAGACGTTCTAATAACTTCACTACCATTTTTATCAAACCAAATCTTACCAAGTGAATCACAGCTTAGGCTCATAAGTTCAATAACACTGTCAGTAGGCTTTAGACTTCTATACTCAATAGATGCTGACCAAGGGTCTTTCTCGAAAATGGTATTATCTAACCATTCAGATTCTGATATGAATGATGTTAAATTAAACGCACCGTTATCTATATTAAAATCGTCGCCTTGTTTTGGTAAACAATAATCGCTAGGGTCTGTGTAAGACTGCAACGAACGTAATAAAGCAAGAGATGTCTTGGGAGCTACTAAGCTTGAACGCATATTAAAACTTTTTTCTTTTCTATCAAACACTTCTGTCCAACTACCCCATATGGGTAGCCAATCATTATTAAAATTAAAATGTTCATCAAAGTCGCTTGATGACATACTGTACTCCCAACTTGGACTATTCTGCTCGATACCAATATGCCATTCGGTCGTTCGTTTAGGTGTAGGATCTCTATAGTTGGATAACCAAGCGCCATTCAGCGATGTAAAATCATACTTCGATAACCAATAAGAAAAGGTATACCAGTCTTGTTGAACTAAGGGTCTTTTATTTAACAGTATATCTGTCGCAATCATCAGTGAATGATAGTTTCTATAAAACTTTAAATCTTCTACCTGCGGTGCTGAGCCATGGCTATGATTTGTTGCTTGCCATTCATATATTGAAGATGAATGTCTATTATCTGGTAATTTATTCAGATTATTAAACAAGCTGTCTTTGACAAGAGATACTTCATAATAGGCATATTTGGCATGTAAACCAAAATATTCGCCAAGTGGCTCAATCCAATAAGGTCCAAAATCAATACCAAATGAATCTACTTTAGACTTATCGATATTCTGATATTCATCTAAATTAACATCTTCTTTTTCTATAACCTCAAAATTTGAAGTTCCAATCGACTTATAGGTCTCTAATTCAGTGGACGTTAGACTAAGAAGACCTTGTTCATTTAGGTTTAGAAGGATTTTAGCAGAATACAAACGGATTAAAATGTGAGGTTTATCCGGATTGATATTAGACTTAAAAAAATCAATATAAGATGCTATCGCGCTGGCGTGTTGTTCGGAAATCTTTAAAAAAGCTATGAGCAACCATTGAAGGGCAGTATAACTGTAGTAAGTAAAACGGTTGTCTATAAAGGCTTTATTAGCTTGAATGTCTATGTGGTTTACTAAAGCATCTAGTACGGGTTTTTGTTTAAGCTCTCCCAGCACTTTGACAGTATGAGCATTAAGCCAACGTGTATAAAGAAAGGGTGAGGCTAACCCTGAGACAAGATATCCTGCATAGGCTTCCTCAATAGTATCTGGAGGCATTAAATGAGCAAGCCACTCACCGTCAGATATGTCATCAGATAAATCTTGTTCTAACAAGGTTAAACCAAATTCTAATACGTCTTTTGAGTCTTCAGGATCGATGATTTTACTAATCATACTGACCATGTTGAATAGTTGGTCACTATCTAAAAGTTCAGCACTTTCTGAACGACCTAATAATACCTGTCTAAGTAACTCACTCTCTGGGAGATTAGAGATTGAACTCATTACAGTAATTAACTTTAAGTCACCATGTCGAAGACTGATGAATAGCTCTAATGCATGCCTGCGACAATATACTTTGAATTGTTCGCTAAAACATTCTCTTACGGCTTCACGTCGTTTCCATTTGTCAGGTATTGTTTTCAAAATAAAGTTTAATCTATATACCCCTATTTTAGGATCATTTAAGGTTGACTCTATATAATCGTAAACGTATGTATTGGACAGCCTATTATGAAGCTCGCTATAGTATCTATCATCTAATGAACCATATTCTTTAATACTTAGGTATCTATCTTGAGCTGATTGATAATCGTATTGACTATCTAGTTGATCATCGATAAAAACGTTGGCCCAATCTATACTCTCAACTGTAGAGCTACAATCATAACTGGAGTCTCTTGATTTCAGTTCATCAGGCTCATAGGTATCGAAAAACCGTTGTATTTCATCTATCTGTAGTAAGTAATTATCGTATAGCTTTTTAAGTATAGTTCTATTGTTTTCAGATGGATTAGGTATAACTTGATACTGATAGACTATAAGAATCACAGCCTTTTGAATTTCATTATCTAAACTATTAAATTGAATACCATCTAATATATCTTTTAAATAAGAGCCTGTTTCTAGGCAAAGTAAGGAAAGAAGTGCTAATGGTGAGATAAGCCTATGTTCTAAAAGCTTTTCTCCTATTGCATTGATTACTAATTCATCTTCTCCAAACTGTCTATCACGCCATCTACTTGCAATAGCTAAAGCTGAATTTGGATGGATATCAACGAGTGCTTTAACGGTTGCATCCCAGTTAAAATGGTCTTCATATATATATTTATGTGTGAGTTCGGAACATCTAGCGAATCTGTAGGCTAGCTCAGGTTGTCCACTATACGTTAACTCATTGGTATTAGAAGCATGATAAATTAAAGCCTCCCATCGAGAAAAATTTTCATCGCCAATTTTACTACTGACTTCTATAGCTTTATTGAAATATGACTCAGCCTGCTTGGTATCTAATGGTAATATTGCTCTTGCAACTTCTACAATTTCGTCCAGTATTTCATTTGCGTTTACTTGAGCTTCAATCGCTCTCTCGAAGTTCTGTTGGCTCAGCCCATACGCAAAGTCTTCGAGTTCAGGGTATTGACAGCATATTTTTATAAACTGATTCAAAGTTCTAGGAAGTAATTTAATCTCTCTATCGTTTAAATAATTAAATAATTCCTGTAATAACTGTTTTAAGTTTTGACTATTAGTAACGATAATTTTAAACCATGCCCATGCAATATCTTCTGCTATACTACGATTAAAGCGATATTCATCTGCTTTAGGAAGATAGGATTCATTTAAAACGATACTAAGCGACTCTTCAATATTTGAAATTGCTGACGTAGATAACAGACTATCAGCTAGTAAGTTATACCAAGGAATTAATTTTTCGATATTATTTGTAATTTCATTCAGTTCAGATGAACTGTTGGATTCCTTAATTTTTGCTTTAGTGTCTTCGTCAATAATATCTTCTATTGTTAACTCTTTGGCTCGCCACTTAGCCAATAATGCGTAAGCGGTCATGTATATGGATTTGCCATAGTGGCCACGAGTATCTTCTAGTTCATAAGGTAATCTGGTTTGCATATAACGAGATAATAGATCTGAAGCAGTTATGCCATTACAGACTCCAGATCTATAACATGCCAGCAGATAGTTCGTCATAGTATGCAAACTTACAGGTCGAGTACCGTCTTGCAATTTAATTAAAATGCCCTGACGACTTATAATTTTGAAAGATCTTAACAAATACTTATTTGGAATATCATAGTTCTGCTTTACAGCTTCGTTCACTATACCCAATATGAAATAAATATTATTGCTGGCATGCTGTAGCATAGACTTTAAATCTGACAATTTGTTATAGAGTAAAAACTCCTGAGCTACTTGAGTTGCTACTGTATAGGTTACTGACTTTGGTTTCCATTTACTCAGCCAAATTAAGCTCTGTTCAGCGCCATGTATATTGAAATGAGCAATAAATAGCCGCATAATATCTTTATCATCAACTCCCGTATGATATCTTTCATCTTCAGGTTGCTTGAACAAGCTATGAAGCCAGTCTTCTGCTATCCGAAGCTTACTTCTTGCTTCACTCATTAAATTTGCTTTATATGAAAGCAGTTGTGCTTCATAAGCAAATTTTGCACCCAACCATTTATTTTCTAAAGTGAAAATATCATTAGCGATTAACTCTTGTAACTTATTATCATCAAAAAAAACTGAAGCTAAGTCTAAATTGTCTGCTATTAAAGCATTTTGTCTGGTTTGAGCGGCACTTTCACCACCAGCCATTAACGCTAGCTTAGCAACATCAACTAATCTATTAAGCTTAATGCCTGCTTTGATTGCAAATTGAAGCCGTTGTACTTCAATGTGTCTTCTTTCTAGTGAGGAGGTTTCAGGTAGAAGTTTAGAGCTTAAGACTGCATCGAAAAGATCCTCATATTCTTCAGCCTCTAGCATTAGCTGTGGTAAAACTGAGGCGACATAATGTGAGTCGCTAACCAAAGGTTTGAGCGTAGTGATATAAGCTCCAAGTTGTTGACTGTCTTTAAGACGATACTTGTCTCTAAACCAAGTTTCTGTTGGTTCATCAATAAATTGGATATAATCATCCAGTAACCGAATGGGATGTCCACCAATATCTGCGATAAAGCTTCTGATTTGCTCTTCAGGAACCTGTGATATTTTCGCGAGTACCTCGATAGGTAGTAGAGGTCTAAGGATCGCAATAGACTCACACAGCTTGTCTATTTTGGCGCTCTCAATAAAGTTATCTTCTTTAATTTTATCGATGGCTGCTTCTAATAAATCACTTATAGTGTCTTCAATGCTTTTAGGGTTTGTACCGAAGAAGCGTAGGGTTTCTGGTAAGCTTAGCTCTTTTGCCAGTGCCAAATATTGGATACGTGGATTTCGAGATGTTAGTCTGTGAAATTCCGAAACATCTGCAGGTAATATTTGAGCATAATACTTTTCTAAATTATGCCTAGTCTCTTCAAGAGTAAAGGGGTTTAAATTAAGGATCCTAACTGCTGAAGGTGCATCAAGTAATATCAATCTGTAGGGTCTACAGAAACTAATTAATTTGACATTGTCAGGAAAAGATTCTTTGATTAAGTCTTTAATAAAAGATCTAACTTCTCCAAATTCTTCAGCTGCCATTTGAGCGTTATCAGCGGCATCAATCACAATTGAAAGGATTGCGCTAGGGCTAATGTAGTTAAGCTTCTCTGCGGCTTGCTCAATTCTTGATAAAAATGCTTTAATATAATCGGAATCTGTAGCTGAGGAGCTTGGAATCAAAGGGTGGGATAACCCTTTTGCTGCTAGTTCATTAGCTATTTGAACCAGAGCTGTCCTGTGAGTATGTCTTAAAGTTGAGGTGTTTCTATAATCCCCATCCCCAAAACAATCATAAACAATAGAGATTGAATCTTCAGGTAGGTATTCATGAATGTGAGAAGCAAAGATAGTTTTGCCTACACCACCTTCTGCTTGAATTATGAAAACATTTAAATTGTCATCAATAATCTGGCTAGTAAGTTGTTGCTCTTGCTCACGTTGAATAGGGTTCTCAACTGTCTTAATTAGATTTTTCACTGGAAACAGAGCGTCTTCATCCGTATTAAGTGTTCTTAAAACATCGATTTTATTAATAGAGTTATTATTTTGACTTTCGCTTAACGCCTTTCTCGTGATAAGCTCTTTTAAACTAATAGGGGAGTGTGCGTCAGAACCAGCGAGATAAGTTGCGGTTTCTGAAGCTAGAATATTGCGTTGTTCCCAATAATCGTCAGTAGTGATATCAAAAGTTATTAATTTACAAAAGTCAGAGAGATCTTTACCGTTTAAGCCTGTATATAGTTCAAGCTTTCTTTGATTAGTCAGATTAGTAGAGATCCCTAAAGCTACTTGTTTGATACTCTCATGAAAGCCTTCATTGATAGATCTGTTCGATACGAATATAAACTTGAGCTTAGCTTGAGCTGATTCTTTACCAATAACCTTAATAAGAGCTTTGTAGCGTTCGCTGAAACCTTCTATCGTATTTCTTAGTTTATTTGGGTTAAAAGGAGTTTCTTTACTCTTCGTCGTATGCTTTAGCTGATAATAATTTATGCTATTGGCTGTCTCGAAACTTTCTCCGCCATAATATTCAGCGACGTCAACTACATATTCTCCATCAGAAACATGCTTGTCACCTAGCTCAACAGAAGAGACCCCTTCTATCGTTATTAGCTTTAACTTTGAATCGGACTGTAGCAGTAGTAAAGCTCTTCTAGATGCCCATAAATAATGAAACTGGTCGCCATCACGGCTCATTCTTACTAAATCAGTTGAAGACATTTTAAAGAACTCTTCTTGAAGTTTTATTAGGTTAGTAATATTTACTGATGATTTCATATTGCGTCATCCCAGCATGCTGACAATAGAAAACCTCAATTGAGTTCAAAGCTTCTCTTAGTTGCCGCTGTGACACCTGAACATACTGTAAGGTAACATCATCGCTTGATTTAGCTTCACGATGATTGAGCAAGCGTTTAAGAACTGGATAGCTAATGTTTAAGCTATTGGCTACTGTTCCAAAAGTACGGCGCAGATCATGTGGTGTAATATACAGGTTTGCTTGATCGCCAATGGCCTTATAACTGCCGCTTAAATCTTTTATATGGTCATCGCTGGCTTGTAAGTCACTTGGAAATACCCATTGCTTGCCAGCACTCAATCTCCACCTTTCTTCAAGTAGAGCCTGTAGGATGTTACTAGTAGGCATATGATAATCAGAACCGTTTTTCGTATCTTTGAACACTATCCTGCCAGCCTTAAGGTCGATGTCAGACCATTTCAAAGACTGCGCTTCGTTCAAACGTACACCAGTGTACATAAAGAGTAGCATGATATCTCGTGCATTATTGCTATGAGGCGCTTGCATATGTGAGCTTCTGTCAACATAATTCAAAAGCGTTTTAAGGTACATACCTAAATATTCTTCTTCAATATGTTTGGTACGTGGCTTAACTTTATTCCAATCTTTCTTAGCGTTAAGTATGCGTACCGGTTGCTCTTTGATTAAAAAATCTTCGTCATCATCTAAAAAGCTATCACGGCAGTAATTCCAAACTGATCTTAGAGCTCTCATAGTTGCATTAGCCTGAGCTTCGCTATGCTTGCTTATCTCTTTATGTTTATCACTTATCATTGACTTAGTGATATCATTTAAAGAGATATTTAGCCAGTCACTTAGCTTATTTAATATTTGGCGATCATAAGTAGTAATAGTGCCTTCCGCTAAACTAGTCTTGGTTGATTTAAAGTAGTCATAAGCTTCTTTAAGTGTTGGCACGTTATTAGTCTTATCTTTAAGCTCTTCCAAGTTCTCATGAAGCCCGTCATAAACATGCATACCTTTTTTTATATTTGCCATCATTATACTGGCTTTTTCACGTGCTTCAGTTAAGGTAATCAAGTGCGTTTCTTCTACTTCATCTCGATATAACTTTCCATTTATACGCTTATGTAATGTATAGCGCTTTGACTGCTTGCCTACACGTAGCGCAAATCCAGTCAATACATCATCCATATAGATATCGGTACCTTTGACGGTATAGTCTATTGAATCAATAAGTTTTTTGGTAAGTTTAACCTTCATATATCACCCATGCAGCAGTACATAACCATAGTGTTAATAGTCATCATACTTTAATTACTACAAGGGTCAAAGTATCAAGATAGTATCAAGAAACTAATTACATCAATGCTTTTACATAAATTTTAGACAATAAAAAACCCTTACAAGTCAATGACTGTAAGGGTTTGAATGTGGTGGGCCCAGTAGGACTTGAACCTACGACCAAAGGATTATGAGTCCTCTGCTCTAACCAACTGAGCTATGGGCCCTAACGTTAGACGCACAATGATACCTGATTTTTTTAATTTTTCAAGTAAAAGATAGGCAGTAATCAAGATATTTTTTATTGAACCATATTTTTGTATTACAGGTAACCACCAGCTATGGTTAGACTACGGCCTCCATCCACGGTGATGATCTCTCCTGTGACATAATTTGCCTGCACAAGATACAGTACGCTATGAGCAATCTCATCAGGTTGGCCTATGCGCCTCATAGGGATAGCGTCGATGATACTTTGTTGTTGCTCGTTATCAATAGCTTGGTCGCTAGTAGGGTCAGGTAAAATGTTGACCCCAGGAGCAACCCCGTTGACCCGTACTTCTGGCGCCATCTCTAGCGCTAGCGACTGTACCATCATTCGATGCGCAGCCTTTGCCATGTTATAGACAGTATAGTGGTTAAACGGTCTATCATGTGCGTGTATGTCCAATAAACTGATAATACAGCCTTGTTGTTGCTTTAGATAAGGTAATAGGGCTTGGCTTAATAGTAAAGGGGCTTTCGCATTGGTCAAAAGCAACTCATCCCACTGTGCATCATTGATACTACCGAGCGGGCTAGGATAAAACCGTGAGGCATTATGCACCAGTACATCAAGCTGTCCAAACGCCTCTATAATACTTCCAACAAAGCTGTCTAAAGCCGCTCCATCGTTGACTATCGTTAAATCAGCAACGATAACTTTTGCACTATTAGCACGGATGTCGTTCAGATCATCAGCTAAGTCATTAGCGTCTTGTTCACTACGGTGACAATGAATGATAACGCGGTAACCTTGCCTATGAGCCGCTTTAATAATAGCTGCCCCAATGCGCCTAGCACTACCTGTGACAAGCATCACTGGCGTTTGGTTATTTATATTTTCTGCTTGGTAGGCATTAAGTTCTTGGTTCATAGCAATATTACTTTTTTCTCTAAGGTGCTTGTCTATATCATTGTTGCGCTTGCAAGTGTTCAATCCTGCTTTGGCGTAAGGCTGCACCAATAGCCGGGCCTTTAAGGTCTGGCGCAATGTCAGTCATACCGATGGCGTGAAAGCTGTTTAGTGCTAACATCATTTGGCGATGCTGTGTTGCTAGCTGTAACACATGACTGCACACTAGCAGTTGAGAGAGCTTGTCAGGCTCCTTATGCGCACCGCAGGCTTGGATTAGATCGATTTTTTCAGCCGCATTTAGACTGTTTATTGTGCTTAGTTTTTCAGCTTGCTGAGCGAATAAAATTGCGAACTGAGTATGTGCTTTTGGGACTTTGGCTTTATTACCGATAGCGTTAATATTTTTTATAGCGGTTGATACGTTAGACGTAGAATCAGAGTTTTCGCTAGTAAATAGTGATGAAGACAGGCTAGTCATTAGTAGTGCCCAACGCTGCGATAAATTTAAATGCATCTGTCCTGCAAAGTATAACGCTGTCTGCACTGTTTCTCTTATTTGAATATTGTCCCAAGCGTGATGCAAAGGCGCGAAATACTCTGCGAGTGCACCAATTTCAAACAGTTTTTGCCAGTAGACTTGCGGTGATAGTTGCATAGTTGCACGGCTTGACTCTTGCCAGATACGCTCGGCGCTTAAATGAGTCAGCTCTCCTGTATCGACCAATTGACGCATCAGCGTTAAAGTGTCATCCGCGATGGTAAAGCCCAAATCGTAGTAACGGCTATAGAAGCGTACTGTTCGAAGTACACGTAATGGGTCTTCATTAAAAGCACTGGACACATGACGCAATGTCTTACTTTTTAAGTCTTGTAGTCCGCCATAGTAGTCGATGACTTGTCCATTAATCGGGGTATCATCGGTTAAGCTGGTAACTTCGATTGCCATCGCGTTGATGGTTAAATCACGACGGCGCAAATCATCCTCTAGACTGACATCGGGACTGGCATGTACGCTAAAACCTTTGTAGCCTGAGCCTTGCTTGCGCTCTGTGCGTGCCAATGCATACTCTTCATGACTGGTCGGATGCAAAAACACAGGAAAGTCAGCGCCCACTTGTTGAAACCCTGCATCAATCATCTCTGCCACAGTAGCGCCAACGACGACGAAGTCCTTGTCCTTGATAGGACGTTTAAGCAGTCGATCGCGTACAGCACCGCCTACGAGATAAATTTGCATAGAAGCCTCTTGTTATTATCGAGCTTTATATCACTAGCTCAATTTTTATGAATCAAAAAACCAGCCAATGCTCTATAAGTTGCATTGACTGGTTTTAGTATAGCAGAAGGGCTCTGTCAATGGATGACAGAGCCCTTCTTAATATAATCAATCCTCTACAAATTTGGTAGGGTGTCAGCCTCGCTCAGTCTACTATTTGTAGTACTTTCACTCGGCTTCCTTGTATCCAAATTATATTGAACCGATACAGTGCATTCATACTGGGTATGGTATATGACTATTTTTCGTTTTCTAGGTCTTGAGCTTCAGTAACGGTCAGTGCAGTCATATTGACAATACCACGTGCTGTCGCTGATGGCGTCAAAATGTGTACCGGCTTATTAGTTCCTAATAGGATAGGGCCAACAGAAGCACTGCCAGTTGCTGTTTTGAGCAGGTTAAAAGCAATATTTGAGGCATCAAGGGTTGGCAAGATAAGCAGGTTCGCTGCACCTTTTAACGGGCTTGATGGCATATCGTTTAGACGAATATTTTCGTTAAGCGCGGCATCACCTTGCATTTCGCCTTCAAATTCAAAGTCGACATTCATATTGGTTAGTAGCTCATGAACCTTACGCATTTTGACAGCGCTGGCACGATCTGAAGCACCAAAGTTAGAATGAGACACTAGCGCAACGCGTGGCGTGATACCAAAGCGACGTAATTGATCTGTTGCCAAGACAGTCATTTCAGCCAATTGTTCAGCCGTTGGGTCTTCATGGACATAGGTATCAGCAATAAAGATATTACGATCTTGCATGAGTACCGCATTCATCGCATAGAAATCATTCATACCTTGTTTTTTGCCAATGACGCTTTCAACGTATTTTAGATGCAATTGGTAATGGCCAAAGGTACCACATACCATGCCATCTGCCGCACCGTTTTCGACCAGCAAAGAACCAATCAAAGTCGTCTTACGGCGAACATCACGACGCGCAAGCTCAATGCTTACACCGCGGCGTTTGTTCTTCTCGTAGTAGCCCTGCCAGTAGTCTTTGTAGCGAGGATCGTCATCAACGTTGACGATGGTAATATTCTCGCCAGCTTTTAGACGTAGGCCCAGTTTTTTGATATTGGCTTCGATAACTGAAGGGCGACCAACCAAAATAGGTTGTGCTAGCTTCTCATCAACGACCACTTGTACAGCAAGCAAGACGTTGTTGTCTTCACCTTCACAGTACACAATACGTTTTGGATCGGCTTTAGCACGAGCAAAGATTGGCTTCATCACAAACGCTGAGTTATAAACAAACTCAGATAGACGCTGACGATAGGCTTGCATGTCATCGATCGGTAGCGTGGCAACGCCCGAATCCATCGCTGCTTTGGCCACAGCAGATGCGATCTCAATGATTAGATTTGGTTCTAGAGGGCCTGGGATTAAGTAGTCACGACCAAAGCTCTGCATCTTTTCGATGTTTCTAGCGCTGGTAGTTGGAGTGGCTTCGACGTGTGCCATCGCAGCGATTGCTTTTACGCAGGCGACTTTCATCTCTTCGTTAACAGTGGTTGCACCAACATCTAATGCACCGCGGAAGATATACGGGAAGCATAGCGCGTTGTTTACTTGGTTTGGATAGTCTGAACGACCCGTTGCCATGATGACGTCTGGACGTACCGCATGGGCCAATTCTGGCATGATTTCAGGTGTTGGATTGGCAAGTGCAAAGACGATAGGGTCTTTTGCCATACGGCGAACCATATCTTCTGATAGTGTACCTGGCATTGATAGGCCTAGGAACATATCGACATCGTCCATGACTTCTTCGATAGAAGTAGCCGTAACATCACGAGCATAGCGTTGTTTGGTTTCATCAAGGTTTTCACGGCTAGTACTGATGATACCGCGTGAGTCTGAAACAATAATGTTGTTCTTATTAACGCCAAGCGCGCAAATAATATCTAGGCAAGAAATGGCTGCTGCGCCTGCGCCTGAACAAACAATTTTAATCTCTTCGATTTTTTTGCCAGTGATCAACAAAGCATTTAGCATGGCTGCGGCAACAATGATTGACGTACCATGTTGATCATCATGGAACACAGGAATGTTCATACGCTCACGTAGTACGCGCTCAATTTTGAAACATTCTGGTGCTTTGATGTCTTCTAGGTTGATACCACCAAAAGTAGGCTCAAGGGAGGCAACCGCTTCGATGAATTTGTCTGGATCATTTTGAGCAATTTCAATATCAAAAACGTCGATACCTGCGAACTTCTTAAATAGAACGCCTTTACCTTCCATGACTGGCTTCGATGCCAATGGACCGATATTACCCAGACCCAATACAGCAGTACCGTTAGTGATAACACCAACGAGGTTATTACGTGCCGTGTATTTAGACGCAAGTTTTGGATCTCTTTGGATCTCAAGACAAGGTACAGCAACACCTGGAGAGTAGGCGAGTGCTAAATCACGTTGGTTGGCTAGCTGCTTAGTAGGGGTTACCGAAATTTTACCTGGGCGTGGAAACTCATGGTAATGTAAGGCAGCTTGTTCAAACTGCTCTTTTTCTGTACTGAGGTTATCCGTATTCGAAGTGGTATCGTCATTCATAATAATTGCCATGGTTGGAATAAATTGGAATAAATTAAATGGTGATAAAAAACAACGTCTAACCCTCCAAAGATCATTGAATGATAATAATTGAAAGGGATAAAGACGTTAAACGACTCACGACCATCAGAATCATGGTCGACGATCAAAGATCAGGTCAAAAAAGCAAACCAGCTAAAATATTCATTCTAGCATTATTGCCAATTCACTGCCTAGTCAACAACGGTGAATTGTGCGAATAATATAATAAAATGATATTCGTTATTTATCTCGTTGATAATGCCAAAAAATGCAGTTGGATATCAACCTTAATTTCATAATATTTCAAAATATTACAGAATTGAAAGGTGTTAAGACGGGCAACTACTAAGATGAGCAACTAATAGGCATCTGCGGTGTATCAGGCGCAGGCGCACTGCTATCTAAATCATTAGCGATATCTTGCACGCTGTAAGGATTGGCTAATAAACGAAAAACTCGATCAACTTCTTCAAACTGGCCTTGCTCTGCGGCAGTAATTGCACGCTGCGCCATGCTATTACGAAGGACATAGACAGGATTGGTGGTTGTCATGTCGTTAACTACCTGTTCAAGTGGCAGCTGCTCGATCTGCGCCAGATAACGTGCTGACCAGTCTTGCCATACTTGCTGCGCATCATCGCTTAATTCAGTGGTCATGGTAGTCAGTAGCTTTTGCTCATAAGGATAATCTGCTGGTGCGACCAAACCGAGTAGGGCGCGGAAGCTATTGGTATAGTCGAGCAAGTTGTCTTCTAATAGTGTCAACCATTCAAAGGCTAAGCTGAGACTTTCTCTTTGATGCGGTAAGCCAAGCTTGCGGCACAGACCTTGCTGATAATGCTGCATAAAGGTTGCTTCGTAAGGCGCTAGGCAGTCAGCAAGAGTCTCACGAGTAACGCCTTCTAGGCGCATAAAGTGTGGCAGCCAAACGTTTAGATTCCAATGCCCAATAGCAGGCTGATTCTGATAAGCGTAACGACCCGTATGGTCAGAATGATTATTAATCCATGCAGGATTGAAGCGCTCCATAAAGCCAAACGGCCCGAAGTCCAAAGTACTGCCCGTGATAGATAAGTTATCTGTATTCATCACACCATGAGCAAAGCCAATCAATTGCCAATCAGCAATCATACGGGCCGTACGCTCGACCACTGCGGTCAAAAAAGCTAAGACAGGCGCTTCGCTATCACGGCACTCTGGATAATAAGTGTCAATCATATAGTCGGTGAACTCACCCAGTACATCAGGGGCGAAGCTGGCAATCCACTCGACATGACCGAGACGAATATGACTATCAGCCACACGCATCAACGCTGCACCTGCTTCGATACGCTCACGGCGCACTCTCGTATCAGATACCACAAACCCCAATGCGTTAGATGAGGGGATGCCAAGCTGGGTCAATGCATGACCGCACAGGTATTCGCGAATAGTACTACGTAAGACTGCTCGTCCATCACCCATGCGTGAGTAGGGCGTCAAGCCAGCGCCTTTGAGGTGCAAGTCTTGTGGCTGTCCATCATTATCGAGTACCTGTGCCATGAGCAAACCGCGTCCGTCGCCCAATTGCCCAGCCCACTGTCCAAACTGGTGACCAGCATAGGCCATCGATAATGGTTTGAAATCAGCTGGCACGTATTGACCGCCCAATATCTCAACCCAATTGGTCATCAGATCCTCATCGTCGGCCCAGCCCAACTGCTGTGCAACTTGACTATTGAAGTGACCGGCACGAGGATTGTCTAGTGGTGTCGGTGGCTGCTCATGATAAAGGCGCGTGTCTAGGTTGACGTAAGTGTTTTGATAACGCATACAGGCCGTTTCCATTAAATTATAAAAGTGAGAATGTCACTATAGCATAGCTCTCATATGGCATCGTTGCACTCTGTCCGTCTCTTGTAATATCTGACCAAAAAATAAAATTATCTGTCTTTAAGTAATTGAATGTGATGAATGTGATTGTTATTGCTTTTAGGTTGGAGCTGGCAATGGTTCAGCCAATGTACTTGACCATCTATTATGATAATAAGGTCATTAGAAGTAGCTGTAGTGACATAAGCGACAAATTATAAGCAAAAAAATCCCCCTATCTAGTACGGATAGGGGGATGGAGAAGCTTCAAAATTATAAAACAAATCAGAGGTTAATTAAGCAGCTTTTTCATTCGCGCCAATAGAGCGGAAGGCAGTTTTTAGATTGCTGTTATGCTCAAGGATTTTCTGTTCAATTTTCGCATAATCATGCTTTAGCTTATCATCAACTTCACGTAAGCGATCAGCACATTCTATTTTTTTCATTTCAATAGTTTGAGCTTTCAGTGATTGCCATTCTTCGACAGTTTGTTTAAATGCATCGTATTCAAACTTAATGCGGTCTTGGAAGCTCTTCATCGCATGAGGAAGATCGATGCCGCTTACTGCTGCTGTATCGATTTGCTGCTGAGCTTTCTTAAACTGCATTTGCACTTCGGCATGCTTAATAGTCGTATCATCAACAGTACGCAAATCCGTCGTTAAACCGATTTTTGATAAACCAGCAATCAACCATTTTGTTGGATCATATTGCCACCATTTCACGCCATTACGATAATCATACTGGAAGAAATGATGATAGTTATGATAACCCTCGCCCCACGTAAAGATAGCTAAGAAAAAGTTATCACGAGCACTATTAGTATCCGTATAAGGACGTGTACCAAACATATGACATAGCGAATTGATGAAGAACGTAAAGTGATGCGTCAATACCAAACGTAGTAGGCCTGCGATAACCAACGTACCCCAAACATCACCAAGCAACCAACCGATAGCGGCAACCATACCAACGTTCATGGCAACTACCCATAGACCGTAGTATTTATGCTGAATTTGTAAGACTCTATCTTTAGTCAAATCAGGAATGTTTTTGTAGTCGAACTTGCCGCTAGGGTAGTTGCGTAGCATCCAACCAATATGGCTGAACCAAAAACCACGCTGTGCTGAATACGGATCGTCCAAACGATCATCTACATGACGATGGTGAGTACGATGTCCAGAAACCCAATCAAACGCTGAGCCTTGTACGGCTAAGGTTGAACCTAACAATAAAAAGTTTTTGACAATAGGGTGCGCTTTGTAAGCACGGTGCGATAGCAGACGATGGTAACCCGCCGTGATACTGATACCTGTCCATACCATAAAGGCACCAAACACACCCCAAACAGGAGCGCTAACTTCATGAGTCCATAGATACCATGGCGTAATCACAGCAGCAGCAATTGGCGTCGCTACTAAAATAGCCGCTGGAATCCAGTTAATTGGTGCTTTGGTAAATTCAAACTCACGCATATCAATGCTTTGCTCTTGCGCAGAAAGATCCGCTTGCTCAGAAGCTTTCGCATAATTGCGTTTTGCAACAGGCTGCTCATCAAGCGCCATTTGCGCTTTTTTCTCATCGAAACGAGTTTTAAAACGCGTTACTTGAGTGCTGGCGGTCTTTACAAGCGTATCACCAGATTTGATAGCGAAACGTAAGCCTTTAAGCGGTAAGCCAAGTGCTTTTTTTGCAATCATATAATATCCCTAACGGTATTAATTTAAGCCACCATAGTACCTTAAAAAGCGTGTAAAGTGAACACTTATACACTATAAAAATATTGCTAAATAACAATAACTTGTATGGATTATAGAATGTATTGATCAAAAATACGAGTGACTTATCAGACATGAAGGAGAAATGTAACAAGAAGGGTAGATATGTAGAAAAGAATGCGTTTATCGAAAAAATGATTAAATATCAAAAAAGTACGGATAACTCGGTTAAGGCAACAGCAAATGACTTGGAAAATCCGTAATGATGACATCGGTCTGCCATTTGATGAGCTGCTCAATGGTGGGAATATCATTAACCGTCCAAGCACTTACGGGCAATCCATAACGGTGGCTATGCTTGATGACGGCTTGGGTCAAAAGCGGATAATGAATGCCCAGTTGAATACAGCCGAGTTGCAATGCGGTGTTGGTCGCGCTTGCCAACGCTTCTGGCGTACGAATAAGCAAGCCGCGAGGCATATGAGATAATAGTTTGTGACGTTGCAAACGGTTGTGTAACTCGACATCGAAGCTCGTCAATACAACTGGTAAGCTGGCAAGGGGTGTATCAATAAATGCCTGCCGAAGCGCTGCAATCAACACCGCGTAGTTGGTACGGCTATGCGTCTTAATTTCAAGCTCAATAACGTTAAACCCGCTAAGCGCAGGTGCCATGCTCGCCAATGTCATAATAGGTTGGCCAAACTGCAATTGGCACTGAATCTCAGTCAGTTTTAACTGATCAATACGTGATTGCCGACCGCACATACGCTCTAAATCATCGTCATGGAATACGATTAAGTGACCGTCAGCGTTTAGTTGTATATCAAATTCTACGCCTGCTAAGCCTTTTGACTTAAGATTTTGAGAGTATTGAAAGCCTGAAAAGGTATTTTCTAACGCCTCACCGCGTGCGCCTCGATGACCTAGTAATAATGTATCTCTAAAATTTATCATATGCACCAATTATCGATGATTTTATGCCCAATCATATAGCGTCATATCAATGACGTCTAACAAAAACTGTGATGCAATCCGTAGTTTTATAAATATGACTTCTTAGGGACTAAACTTGACAATGTTTGTTATGTTTTTGCAACCAAACGCAGGTTTTTCCCATAATAAGGGGCACTATTTGTATATCCATGGGCTACACTAATGACCATTTGATTTAAACACCGTATAATAATGTGGTTTTCATATCTGTAGCAGCTAGCGTTGCGATTTGAATGTTGAACACTGTCAGTCAGTGGCGGTACGAACCTGTAAATTGGGAGTAGAGTTAGTATGAGCGTAGCAAATATAAGTTTGAGCAAGTGGCATAAAGTTGCTGGGATTGGATTGGTATGTGGTTTGGCGCTTGCAGGCTGTGATCGCTCAGATAAAGAAGACACTACTGAGCAGGCAGAGCTAACAGAACAAGAGACGGTCGATGCTGAAAATAGCGTTGCGCCTGCGATCAGTTGTGATGATCCTATGGTGCAAGATCGCCTTAAGTCAGCTCTGAAAAATACGCTCAATCAACAAGCACAGTCATTGGCTGCCAATTATGCAAATGATGCTGAAATCAGTTTAGCAAACGGTGTGGTTAGCGAAAAAACCAATGGCGTTGTCATTGACGTTCAAAACGCTGCCATCTTGCAACAAGCCAATGAGAACGGCATGACCACTTGTCAAGCAAGTGTCAGCATGACGCTACCAAGTGAAGACTTGTATCAAGCCAGTCAGGTACAAGCGGCCAATAATCAGCCAAGTCTACAATCGCGTTTAGCGCAAGACAATATCCGTATCAATAACAATATGCTCGTTGATGACGCTTTCACTTACATCGTCGGTACTCAAGGCGGTCAAGTGCGTACGCGTATTGCGGGTCAGCCTGCTTTGATTACTGTTGTTGCAGATGTAATGGCAGGTTCTGTATTTAAAACTGCAATGGATGAGCAACGCGCCCAACGTGCTGCTGAGCGCCGCGCAACGCAGAACAACGATACGACTCAAACAGCGCCAATCCGTCAGCCAAGAACCGTAACGCCAGTTGAGCCAATTCGTCCAACTGAACCTACGCCGCCGCCAACCATCAACAAACCTGCTGAAAGTCAGAACAGTTCGACTGCAAACACCCAAGCAGCTGCTGCCGAGCCTAGCAAGCCCGCAACACCAAAAGCCGTACCTAAAGATGAAACCATTGATATGGTCATCATTGAAGACAACAGCGCGACTTATTAATTGGTCATTGTAATAAGAGATAGCGATATCCAGTAGAGCGAATTGCTATCGCTGAATAATAAAAACCCCGCAACAATTATGTCGCGGGGTTTTTTTGGGTTTAAGCTCTTTATTGTTAAATACTTAGTTTGTATTATTGACTGTCAGTGAACGTTTTCAATGCTTGACTGTCCCACAACACCTCAGAGACTTTTTCTGGGTCTGTACAAAAGCGTGCAGCGACAAATAACCAATCAGATAAGCGATTAATAAAGCTGACGGCAGTACTGCGAATCGCTTGTGGACGCTGCTGCTGCAAGATCACGGCTTGACGTTCAGCACGGCGACACACACTACGCGCCACGTGTAATTGACTCACCAATATAGAACCTGTCGGCAGAATAAAGTCTTTCAGCGGTGGCAATGTGGCATTCATCATATCTATTTGCTGCTCTAACCATTCAATATGAGTGGCATTAACCCCTTCATACTCTGGCATGGCAAGCTCGCCGCCTATATTGAACAACAAGTGCTGAATGATGACCAAGGCCTCAGAGAACTCTTTCTCTATAGATTGCCCTTTATTGTGTTTTAGTTGCGCACGTACCAAGCCAATATGCGAGTTGAGCTCGTCGATGTCACCCATGACGCTAAATAGATCGTCCGCTTTACTAAGGCGGCTGCCATCAGCCATACCAGTGCTGCCGTCATCTCCAGTACGTGTGTATATTTTGCTTAAGCGATTGCCCATCTTTACATCCTTAACGGTTTTTATGATTGAATAGCGTTAGTTGCACGCTCATTGTAGTATTTTACGCCTGTTTTCGCTAAGATAATGGGTTACGTTTTATATCACGACGTTTTTTGGTCTGAATTTTTATTTTCCTGATTTATAGTCACAGTCGTTGGTATGGCTTATTCATACACGGCGGCTGAGATTTCACATTTCTTTATTTTATTTACGTTACAAGGCTTTTTTACTATGACCACACCACTTGCAGATGCGATGTCCCAACTTGCCATTTACGATTCATTGACTGGCAGCAAGCGTCAGTTTGTACCACTCAAAGCAGGGCAGGTTGGTATGTATGTGTGCGGCATGACCGTTTATGACTATTGTCACATTGGTCATGCGCGAGTGATGGTCGGTTTTGATATGGCCGTTCGTTGGTTGGTGCGCTTGGGTTATGACGTGAATTACGTACGTAATATCACTGATATCGATGATAAAATCATTGCCCGTGCTGCTGAAAACGGTGAAGAGATTGGTACATTGACGCAGCGTTTTATTGAAGCGATGCATGAAGACGCGACAGCGCTTGGTTGTGAGATGCCAAATGCTGAGCCACGTGCGACTGATCATATCGATGATATGCAGGATATGATTGAGACGCTAGTCACTGGCAACTATGCGTATGCAGGCGACAACGGTGACGTCTACTATGCTGTTGATAGCTTTGATGGTTATGGTAAATTATCTAAGCGTAATCTGGACGATATGCAGGCAGGTTCGCGAGTCGAAGTTGAAAATGATAAACGCAATCCATTTGACTTTGTACTATGGAAAGCGGCAAAACCTGACGAGCCGCAGTGGGCATCACCATGGGGTCAAGGGCGTCCAGGCTGGCATATTGAATGTTCAGCGATGTCGACTAAGTGCTTGGGTAGCACCTTTGATATTCATGGCGGTGGTCATGACTTACAGTTCCCGCATCATGAAAACGAAATCGCGCAGTCTGAGGCAGCGACTGGTTGTGAGTATGCACGCAACTGGATGCATGTTGGTTTTATCAATGTCGATGGCGAAAAAATGTCTAAATCATTGGGTAACTTTTTTACCATTCGCGATGTAATGGCAAAGTACTTACCTGAGACGGTGCGTTTTTTCTTATTATCGAGCCATTATCGCAGCCAAGTTAACTTCTCTGATAGCGCATTGGATGAAGCACATAATAGCCTAAGCAGATTATACAATGCACTAAAATTGGCTGAGCAGCAAAAAGGACAATCAATCGTAATCAATGAAGACTTAGTGGCTGAAGCTTATAATAGCGCGGTTGGACAAGACTTCATCAAGGCGATGAATGATGACTTCAATAGCTCGACGGCTATCAGTGTCTTATTTGGATTGGCTCGCGATATCAATAAAACCATTAAAACGGAAGACGTCGATACCGCATGGCAATTAGCCCAGCAACTAAAAGCATTGGCACAAGTATTAAATATTTTACAGCAGCCAGTGCAGCAGTTTTTGCAAGCAGTGATTGGTGATCAGGCAGAAGATGGTCTAACGGATGCGGTTATTGATAATTTAATTATCGAACGTGCAGAGTCTAAAGCCAACAAAAACTTTGCCCGTGCTGATGAGATACGTGAGCAACTAAAAGAGGCGGGCATTGAGCTCGAAGATAGCCGTGCTGGCACCACATGGCGCCGCGCTTAAAATAATTTTTGCCGTTTATAGGATAAATAGCTACAAATCTCGTAATAAATTAAGTCAGCTTTAGGCTGGCTTTTTTTTGCTTACTGAATTAGGTTAAAGCAGCACCGATATATTTTTTTATACTTTCCTTTTGTAGACTGATGGCTTTGAAAACATGAATACTCTTAAAGACAATCCTATGGACCATCATTGTGCCGTTTTGAGCTCAGATGATAATCATCAAGCAGATGTAGAGAAACATCGTTTTAAAAGCCATGTGCTGCAAGTATTGTTGGGCTTTTTTATCATTGCTATAAGTGTCATCTATACACCTGTTTACGCAGCAAATAGTGAAAATGAACAGAGTGCGAGCGAGCCGGAAAAACAAACGCCTAGTAAGCCTGATAGTTTTACTGAATATGCCGCTCAGCAAGTCAATGCGCTTAAAGATGAAAGTGTCAGTATTTCTGGTATTACTGAAGAGATCTTTGATCCTACTGAGCGTAACGCAGTGGAGCAGGCAGGCAGGCTACAAGGCGATACGGCACTGACCGGAGAATATAGTGAGAGCTACTATATTCTCGATAAACTAAATGCAGGGTTGCCGCCGTTATCTGAGCCACCTAATTTAGAAACACCGCTTGCAGCCTTAGAGTTTTTTCAATCAGCGTTAATGAAGCAGCAGTATGATTTGGCCGCTTACGCGCTAAACATGAATTTGATTGATGAAAAAAACCAACGGAGCCGTGCGCTTGATCTCACAAAGCGATTGGATTTCTTATTGTCCGAAAAAGAGCTCTATGTATTCGACGATATGCCAGATCGTCCCGATGGCTTAATTGAACCACCGCTTGGTAATAATAGCAGTGTCATGGGTATTGCCAGACGTTCTATTCAGCTTGGCTATGTTGATTATCGCGAGCGCCGTGTTCCTATCTATTTGCAGCGAGTGCGGGTAGGAGATGAAGCCCCTGTCTGGGTGTTTTCGGCGCAGACAGTAGGTAATATTGATAATCTCTATGAGCAGTATCATCCAGCCGAGTTTGAGCGTTATTTGCCCACTTGGTTAAAGCTAAAGTTTTTTGGAATTGCGCTATGGGAGTTTTCAGCGCTGATATTGTTCTTTTTATTAACCATGGGGATGGGTTGGCTACTGAGTAAAGGTACTGCAAAAATCATCAATCATTATATCGATGAAGAAAAATACAGCGTGTATGTTGGCAGTACCAACGGCGTCGCAGATTTGGTTAGCAAGCTGACAGTACCATTAACCTTTGCCATCAGTTTTTCACTGGTTTTTACCTTGGTTTCTGGTGGTTTTCCTTATTTAGATGCAGTCGCCTCATCTACTCGTCCATTGATTTGGATTGGACTGGTATTTAGTACTATGTGGTTAGGTATTCGTATCATTAACTTTTTTGCCAATCGCTATCAAGACATGCAGATTGAGAATCTGGCTGCAGAGCATTTTGATAAAGAACGTCGCCGCCGTACTTATGTATCGATATTTCGTCGTGTCTTTATTTTCGTTATGATTTTGGGAAGTTTCTGGATAGGTCTTAGTGAATTTGCCAATATGGAAGGCTTTGGCAAGACGTTACTGACTTCAGCGGGTATTGCAGGTGTGGTTATCGGTATTGCGGCACAGCCGATATTGGGGAATATCATCGCTGGTGTACAGGTAGCAGTGACGCAGCCAGTGCGAATCGGCGATAGTGTGATAATGGATGGTAATTTTAGTACGGTCGAAGACCTGCGTTACACGTATGCCGTGTTAAAAACATGGGATGAGCGTCGCTTGATCGTGCCAATGCGTGAGCTAATCACTGAACGAGTGGAAAACTGGTCGCATACAGAAGTTCATCAGACCTGTCCTGTGTTTTTGTATATCGATTATGGCGCAGATATCGACGCTATCCGAGAGGCATTTATATCGATGGTCAAGGACAATAAACTTTGGGATAATAAAACAGAACCTGAAATGTATGTGGTTGATGTGACCGAAAATACCATTCAACTGCGCGGCGCTGTTTCATCAGTAGGACCTATAGAGGCATGGACGCTAGCCTGTGAAATACGAGAGCAAATGCTTGGTTATTTGCATGCGCAGCAGAACAAGTATCTACCTACAGAGCGTTTTACGTTAACAAAGGGCGAATAGGATTCAGGAGTAATAATGGGCTTTGTGAGTTCAATTAGCTTTGAAAGCGAGCTATTAATGGTTTAAGACATGGCTGCTATCGATAAAGACTTACTTGTGTAAAATAATCTGACAAATATAGTGTGTCAGTGAGGCGCTTATTTGTTATAATGTGGCGTTATTTTTATAGGATAACTGAGTGGTTAGCCATGAGTCAGCACTGTATATGCAGCTGTAATGATTGATACGCTTAACCCTGAGCTCCTACCCATCAAAATAACCACCACTAGGGGTCTGTATGTTGCGAATTGTCGATGAAGCCTTAACCTTTGATGACGTTTTATTATTACCAGCCTATTCTGAAGTTCTGCCAAAAACTGCTGATCTGTCTACTCGTTTGACCAAAAACATCACACTTAATCTTCCGCTAATCTCTGCGGCGATGGATACTGTGACTGAGTCTGAAATGGCTATCACTATGGCACAGCTTGGTGGCATGGGTATTTTGCATAAGAGCATGGACATCGAGAAGCAGGCTACACAAGTACGCCGTGTCAAAAAATTTGAAGCGGGTACCGTTGTTGATCCTATCACTGTCCATCCAGAGATGACAATCGGTGAATTGCTGCGTTTGACTCAAGATAATAATATCTCAGGTGTGCCAGTAGTCGAAAGAGGCACAGATAACGTTGTGGGTATTGTTACTCATAGAGATTGGCGTTTTGAGACCAATTTGTCATTGCCAGTTAGTCAGATTATGACACCTAAAGAGCAGCTAGTAACTGTGCATGAAGGTGAAAGCAACGAGAATATCAAAAGATTGCTACATGAGCACCGCATCGAAAAAGTCATCGTCATTGATGATAATTTCCGCCTGCGTGGTTTGATTACTGTTAATGACTTTGCCAAAGCTGAAAACAATCCAAATGCGTGTAAAGACGAACAAGGTCGCCTACGTGTTGGCGCAGCTGTTGGTACTGGTGCCGACACGCAAGCACGCGTTGAAGCATTAATCGCTGCTGATGTCGACGTTATCGTTGTTGATACGGCGCACGGTCACTCAAAAGGCGTGATCGATAAAGTGTCTTGGATCAAGAAAAACTACCCGCATGTGCAAGTAATCGGTGGCAACATCGCAACAGGTGAAGCTGCAATCGCTTTACGTGACGCAGGTGCTGATGCAGTAAAAGTAGGTATCGGCCCTGGTTCTATCTGTACCACGCGTATCATCGCAGGTATCGGTGTACCGCAAATCTCAGCGATTGATAACGTTGCTAGTGCTTTAAAAGACAGCATTCCATTGATTGCTGACGGTGGTATCCGCTACTCAGGTGACATGGCAAAAGCAATCGCTGCTGGTGCATCATGCATCATGGTTGGTTCACTCATGGCTGGTACCGAAGAAGCACCAGGTGAAGTTGAGCTGTTCCAAGGTCGCTATTATAAAGCGTATCGCGGTATGGGTAGTTTAGGTGCAATGTCAGGATCAAACGGTTCTTCAGACCGCTACTTCCAAGATGCAAAAGATGGCGTAGAGAAGCTAGTACCAGAAGGTATCGAAGGCCGTGTTCCTTATAAAGGACCAGTTGCGGGTATTGTTAATCAGTTGGTTGGTGGCTTACGTTCATCAATGGGTTATACGGGTTCTGCCACGATTGAAGATATGCGTACCAATCCGCAGTTTATCAAAGTAACCTCAGCGGGTATGAAAGAGTCGCATGTGCATGATGTGCAAATCACTAAAGAAGCACCGAACTATCGAGTAAACTAGATCGTTCCGTGAAATACTTCTCTTTTGTAGATTTAAAATGTATTGATGTTAGCTGAGACGTAAGGCTGCAGCGAGCTTAAGATACAAACAGCCAACAATGCTCTGTTATTGTTGGCTGTTTTTTTTGTAAAATACAGAAACAGATTATTACAACAATAGCATTGCCTGCGTATACGTTTGGCCTTTTATTTTTTTGACTTGAGGAACACATAATGAGCTATTTTGGCACTGATGGAATTCGCGGAAAATTTGGTGAATTACCAATTACACCAGACTTTATTTTAAAACTAGGCTACGTCACTGGGCTTGTCCTCATAGAAAAAAATGAAAATCCTACGCGTAAGCCAAGTGTGGTGATTGGTAAAGATACGCGTCTGTCAGGCTATGTGATAGAGGGAGCATTACAAGCAGGTTTTAATGCGGCTGGTGTTGATGTTTATATGCTTGGTCCATTGCCAACCCCAGCGATTGCGCATTTGACCCGTAGTTTCAATGCAGATGCTGGCGTGGTTATCTCAGCCTCGCACAACCCCTATTATGATAATGGAATCAAGTTTTTCTCAGGTGACGGCAAAAAGATAAGTGATGAGATGCAGACTGCAATTAATGATAAATTGACAGCAATTATGAACGACGTTGGTAGTGATGTTGCTATGATGCCTATTCTTGATCCTGCAAATTTAGGTAAGAACAACCGAATTGATGATGCTAAAGGTCGCTATATTGAATTTTGCAAAGGCAGTTTTCCTTATCAATATGACCTCAGTCATCTGACGGTAGTAGTGGATTGTGCCAATGGTGCAGGCTATAGCGTAGCACCTAGAGTAATGCGCGAGTTGGGGGCCAACGTGATTGCCATCAATAATACGCCAGACGGCATCAATATCAATGCTGAGTGTGGTTCTACCCATCCTGAAAGCTTACAAAAAGCTGTGCTTGAGCATGACGCAGATGTCGGTATTGCGCTTGATGGTGATGGCGATCGTATCGTAATGGTTGATGAGACGGGTAAGCTAGTCGACGGCGATGGTATCTTATACGTACTTGCTACCCAAGGTAAAACCAAAGCTGAAGGTGTTGTCGGCACGCTCATGAGCAACATGGGGCTAGAGCTGGCGCTAAAAGATGCAGACATTAAATTTACTCGCGCAAAGGTGGGTGACCGTTACGTGATGCAGGACTTAGAAGCTAATGGCTGGATATTGGGCGGTGAGCCATCTGGTCATATTCTCTGCTTAGACAAAAGTCGCACAGGGGACGCTATCATTGCTGGTTTGCAAGTACTGGCAGTGATGCAAGCCAGAGAGCGTGCGCTAAGTGAGCTTGTTGAAGGTTTTGAAGTGTTGCCGCAAAAGTTAGTCAATGTACGCTTATCTCAAATGCAAGACCCATTCAAACATGAGGAGTTGGTTGCTGCTTTTGATAAAGCACAGGCAACGCTAGAGGGTCGTGGTCGTCTGTTGATACGTCAGTCAGGCACAGAGCCTATGATTCGTGTGATGGTTGAGTCAGATGATGAAATAGAATGCGATGTAATGGCTAATGACTTAGCTGATCTTATAAAGTCGGTACTAGGCTAATAGTATTTAGTGCAATAACTCGTATTTAAGATAATGACTGATATCTAAACGACTGGTATTCGAGACAACAACATTATAGTTTTCAAATAAGGAACTGCCATGAGCATGGACTTTACCGACCAACGCCTCTCATACGAGAAAGGTGAGCTTGACCAACAGTCAGTACCAACGTCACCATTCCAGCTCTTTAAAGCTTGGATGAACGAGGCGTTAGCGCAAAAGGTGCAAGAGCCTTATGCAATGAGTTTGGCGACATGTGGCGCAGACAATAAGCCTAGCGTCCGTATTGTGTTACTACGCGAGATTACTGAGACAGGTATCGTTTTCTATACCAATTATGACAGCGCAAAAGGACAGGATGTTGTAGAAAATCCTAATGCTGAGGTACTGTTTTTTTGGCATGAGCTGGAGCGTCAAGTCCGTATTAGCGGTAGTATCGCTAAAATTGCTGCTGATAAATCGGCTGCCTACTTCCAAAAGCGTCCGCACGATAGCCAAGTAGGAGCTTGGGTCAGTCAACCGCAAAGTGGTGAAGTGGCCAATCGTGAAGTCATGGAGCAAACGTTTGAACAGCTTCAAGCAGAGCACCCTGACAATACTACTGTACCAACGCCAGAGTTTTGGGGTGGGTATGAGATTACGGTTGAAAGTATTGAGTTTTGGCAAGGTCGCGCCAATCGGATGCATGACCGAATTGTGTATACGCAGAGTAGCGGCGATGACAGTGAAGGCAATACAAGCTGGACGACCAAACGTTTATTACCATAGTTGTTATAGCCTCAAGCTATAGATTATACAAAACTAAAAAAGCCACTCTAAATCCAAGTTCTTTGGTGTCTAGAGTGGCTTTTTTACGTTGACTATTTACCTTGTTTGGCATTATTTTTTATTCAACCTTTCATTTAATATTGGTATCGACATCCACTGAGACTGACATGCCAGGACGTAAGCGTGCAAGTTCAGGCTGGTTTTGGTCTAGGTCTATGCGTACAGGAATACGTTGAGCAATTTTTATGTAGTTACCTGTCGCAGGGTTGGCAGCAGCAGCACTAAACTCGCTACCAGTCGCTGGCGAGATATTACTCACGTGACCCGTAAATTTGGCACCGCCAAGCGCATCCACATGAATAGTAGCTGGTTCGCCGATCGCCATACTAGCTATTTGGGTTTCCTTAAAGTTTGCAATAATCCAAATGCCTTTTGGCACGATATACATGAGCTGGGTGCCCGCGCTAACGTACTGGCCTTCTTTGACACTGACTTGGCTCAGCTGACCGGACTCAGGTGCTGTGATGATCGTATTATCGAGATTAATTTGTGCTTGCTTCACACCTGCCTCAGCACTTTTGATATTTGCGTCCAGCGAGGGTTGGGTGCCACTGGTTTTGGCGCGGTTTTGTTGAGCGGCTTGTAAATTGGCTTCAGCCTGTTGCACACTTGCCTGTGCTTGAGCCAACTGCGCCTTGATATGAGCAACTTCTGCTTTTGATACCGCACCAATAGCATCTAAACCTTGATAACGGTTTACATCTTCACGCGCGCTCTCGACATTGATTTTGGCACTATACAAATCAGCTCTACGTGCTTCAATTTGCGCTTGGCTGGTTTGTGTATCCTGGTCATTGGTAGAACGGTTAGTAAGGGCTACCTCGGTATTTGCTTGGGCTTGGTCGAGCTGCTGCTGAAAGGTTCGATCATCTATCTTTATGAGTAAGTCGCCAGCTTTTACGTTGGCGAAGTCTTGCACGGCTACCTTGGTGACATAGCCAGAAACTTGCGGGCTAATAATAGTCGTCTGACCTTTGACAAAAGCATTATTGGTTTGCTGTACCGTTGGGGTAAATGGTGGGAGCTTCCACGCATACAAAATCAATGTCACGCCAATGACAATCAATAAAATTAATAAGCCTAAGTTTAGATAGGATTTTTTCTTAGGCGACCAACCAGTAGTATCGGGTATTGGCTCTTTTGGTGGCATCGGTGGTTCATTGCTGTCTGAACTGCTTTCTATATCACCTTCTGCTGTCTTAGTTGCTGATGGCGAAGAAGTTGCAGCAGACTCTTCTTTGCTTATATCGGACGCTAGAGGTGTGTCTGTTGCTGGAGCATCAGTTGACGTCTGAGGTATTTTATTAAGCTCATTTGGTTTTTCTTGGCTCATGACATGCTCCTAAATTTTTAATAAATATTAAAATGGACTGGCTATAAATGAATGGGGTGAGACATGATTAATAGAATAAGCTGAGTTATTTTGACTCACGCATTTTTGCAATAACGGCAAGCTCTTTAGCAAGTGGATTGCGCTTGTGGTAACGATTATAAAAATAGTTGATCAATAAAATGGCTGTAACGAAAGTAGCAAAACTGGCCATCAAAAAGAACAAATCGCTATAAGCGGAGACAGTTGCTTGGCGTTGAATCCCTTGCAACACTTGGCTCATCGCGGCCACATTCGCTTGCGCTGCGTCCGTCGTTTGGTTTGACAATACACTACGAGTACTGGCAATTTGAGCGCTGAACGTAGGATCGCCCAAATTCAATGAGCTGACCATATCTGCATAATGCATTTGTGTACGAATGGTCGTAAATGCCTGAATGGCTGCCGCACCTGCCAGTCCGCCAACTGTTTGGGAGATGCCAAAAATCACTGAAAAACTAATAATATACGCAGGGCCACTGCCAATAGCCCGCAAAAACCCTTCAAAAACCAAAGGCCCCATGAAATAGACTGCAGCAAAGGCAATCAAAAACTGGCTAAGATAAAACATATAGGGCGCTGAATTAATAGACACACCAACATCCATCCAAGAACCTAAGGCAATCAATGCCACGGCAAAAATAACAGGTCGGCGCAAATCCATCGCATTGGTACTAAAAATACTAATAATCAAAGCCAGTGCACTGGCGGCTATAATAACAGCATAAAAAGTAACCAGCTGATCGTTACCGTAGCCGAGGTTAGCGAGCAATCCTGCCGCTCCGACGTTTTGCTCAGATAGCAAAATCCGCATGACAGCGCCCGTCACCATGAATGCAATAATATTGCGACTACGCATCCAGCGCACTTGGAGCATTGGATTTTTGCGATGCGTCTCAATCCATAACGCGATGCCAATCCCGACGATAGCAATCATCAGTGGATAGACGAGCCAAGGTGTCGTCCACCATAAAATTCGACCTTGTACCAAAACGACAGCCAATGCAGCCAGACCACTTGCGAAAAAACCAAAGCTTACAAAATCCAATTTCTCAAATACTTTTTCTGTATTCCCTGGTGGTAGCTCTAATATATTAATCAGCCCAAAACAAATCAGCGCCAGACCAAATTGAAATAAAAATAAGTTTTCAAGCTGACCGTCGATGGCGAGGTAGGGCGAGATGACACGTGATAATGGAATACCAAACTGTACCAAACCAAAACCCAATATGAGACCACTAGTACGTTTGACGGTTGGCATTCCCTGAAGACAATAAAACAAGCCCAATACGGTCATACCACTTGCCACCATACCACTAAGTCCCCTAGCGACAATCTCTAAATAATAGGGCTCAATGCTAATATTAGGTGTGTCTAACAAGTGACTGCTGATCAGCCACTGTAGACTGGTGGCGGCTAACAAAAATGACAGGGTGATTTTGCTAAACAGTGACATACCAAATTGTTGGCGAATTTTGTACAGCAGAACGGTGATACAGGCATTGGTCATATTATAGCTAACAGATATCCAGCCACCTTCAGCTGGCGTTAAGCCCAGTTGACCCTGAATTTGAGTAAGATTTGCGACGAGCAGACCGTTTTGGAAACTGGCAGTGAGACCAACGAAAATTCCGATCAGTAAGTAAAATAATTTGCGGCGTGCAGGATGATCAGGATTGGCAGGAGAGCCCACCATTATCGGTTGTTCGTGGGGCTTAAACTGATATTCATTACTCATGGACGTACCATAATCTGTATAAGGAAATAGAATGGCATAGAACAGATTCCAGACGCAAAATCAGGTCAGTACGATGAATGTTCATAGCTTAAAAACAGCGGAGTTACTGATATAAATGCTGGTCAAACTGGAAAGATAACCCAAGAAATGCAGGGCATATTTTATCATAATCTTTATAGCGCTTTTGTCATTAGAGCGTAACTCATTGGCGCTATTGAATAAAGATATAGCAGTATTTCGTGCAATATGACGAACATTAAAACAAGCGATGCAACAAGTAAAAAATGCTATACGCATAAAAAACAGCTCTATACAGAGCTGTTTGTGTGTATCGGAAAATTGGTCTGTCAGTTATGATGCAATGCTAAACGGATTGGTCGTACTTAGCCTCTAGCTGCATAGCGCGCTGATAGCTATCGAGACTGGCAAGCGCTTCAGCATACTGCCTGATATTCGAGTAAGCGTCGAGTTTTTGACGCTTAGCGAGAATGATTAAGTCAAATGACAACATAAAGTCAGCACCACTTAGCTTATCACCCACAATGAACGACTTACCTTTAACCGAAGCATCCAGATATTCAAACAATCTGGTTTTTTCTGTATCGATATAGCCACTCAAAAACTCATTGTCATCAATGCCTGCTTTTTTGGTAAATAGCTCAAGCATTAATGGCAGCATCAGCGAGCTTTCTGCAAAGTCAATCCACTGCAGATAATATCCATAGTCCGAGCTGTCTGTAGCAGGGCGCAGACGCTCTGGCGCAAATCGTTCAATCAATAACTCTGTAATCGCACCGGACTCAGCGTAAGTCTGTCCATCCATCTCGATAACCGGAGATTTACCGAGTGGGTGAACTGCCTTCAGGGAATCTGGTGCCAAATGAGTTTTGGCATCGCGCTGATGACTGACCACTTCATAAGGCACGCCTAGCTCTTCTAAGAGCCAAAGCGTACGCAACGAACGTGACTGATTAAGGTGATGTAAGCGAATCATGATATTAACCTTTGAGCTTGTTGATCAAACGCTTAGCCGCTTCTTCTGATGAGGCTGGGTTTTGACCTGTGATCAATAAACCATCTTCGACCACAAACTCTTCCCAATCAGCGGCTTTTTTATAGTTACCACCGTTGGCTTTCAAGACATCTTCTACTAAGAAAGGCACCACGTCTGTTAGGCCAGCCGCTTCTTCTTCTGAGTTGGTAAAGCCAGTAACGGTTTTACCTTTTACTAAGTATTCGCCATCAACTTTGACGCTTTTAAGCGCGCCAGGTGCATGACAAACAAAGGCAACAGGCTTGTCTTGCTTGACAAAAGTCTCGATCAGATTGATAGAGTTTTTATCTACTGCCAAATCCCACAATGGGCCATGACCACCAGGATAAAATACTGAATCGAAATCTTCAGCGTTCATATCAGCAAGTTTTTTGGTGTTAGCCAAATGTTCTTGAGCGTCTTTGTCTTCTTTAAAACGAGTGGTATCTTTGGTTTGCGTGTCTTCTGTGTCACTACTAGGATCTAGTGGTGGTTGACCGCCAGCTGGAGAAGCTAGAGTTACATTTACGCCAGCGTCAAGAAATGCGTAGTAAGGAGCAGCAAATTCTTCTAGCCAAAATCCTGTCTTTTTACCAGTATCGCCTAAACGGTCATGAGACGTTAGTACCATTAAAATGTTCATAATTATCCTTGTTTATTATTTATGTGTTAGTAACTATGTAGCCAACAGTCATAAGTTTTCCGTTGCATTATTAGCTGTTTTTACTTAATTAGCCTAGATGCAAATAATGACTGTTAGCATTATTCCTGCTTTGTAAGCAACTTTCAGTAGTGATATTAACAATTTATGTTGTTAAGTAGTTATTCACAACGATTGCTAACTGTCAGTAGCTGCTTAACTAGTCAATGTTTAACCAATAACTAGTTAACGTCAGATACTTTGATTACAGTCTTACCAAAGTTATCACCGTTTAACATACTGACAAATGCATCTGGGGCATTATCTAGACCGTCAGTAATGTGCTCTTTGGTTTTTACTTCGCCTGACTCCACCCATTTGCTCATGGTTTCTAAGAACTCTGGGAAGTGGTCGCCATACTCTTCAAAGATAATGAAGCCTCTGACAGTTAGGCGTTGGCTTAAGATAAGACCCATCAACATACCTAGGCGATCTTTGCCATCCGGTAAATCAGTTGCGTTGTACTGCGATACCAGACCACATACTGGAATACGTGCGTGGTCGTTAAGTAATGGCATTACCGCATCAAATACTTTACCGCCAACGTTTTCATAGTAGATATCGATACCATCTGGACATGCTGCTTTTAATTGCTCAGCGAAGTCGTCAGCTTTGTGATCGATACAGACATCAAAGCCAAGCTCATTGACCGCAAAGTCGCATTTCTCTTTGCCGCCTGCCACACCGACAGTGCGCAGACCATATTGATTACCCACTTGACCGACAGTGGCCCCGACCGGTCCAGTGGCTGCTGCCACGACTAAAGTTTCGCCTTTTTGTGGTTTACCGATATCAGTCAGACCCATATAACCCGTAAACCCTGGCATACCTAACACGCCTAAACCATAAGAAGGGTTAGACATGTTTTTGTCTAGTTTCAGGACGCCTTCGCCATCACTGACACTGTAGTCCTGCCAGCCTGAGTTTGATACGACTAAGTCGCCTACCGCGAAGTTGTCGATATTCGACTCGACCACTTGCGCTACGGTACCACCCATGATGACGTCACCGACTTCTAATGGGTCTGCATAGCTTTTTGCATCGCTCATACGCCCACGCATATATGGATCTAGTGACAGATATACCGTGCGTAGTAGCATCTCGTTATCTTTTGGCGTAGGAATGTCGCTAGTTGCCATGTCAAAATTGTCAGCAGTAGGTACGCCATTAGGACGGCTCGCTAATTTGATTTGACGATTTGTTTGTTGATTCTGTTGTTTGTCGAAGCTCATTGTAGGACTCCTTTATATTTATTAATTGTCATTATTATAGTGGTGTTAAATGTAGTAGCTACCCAACATGGAATAGCTACTACTATAAATAGCATAACGATATGTACTTATTGTTACTGCTGCGATTTTTCTTATAATTCTTCTGACAGTTCTTGCTATAGCGCTTATTAAGACGCTTTGCTAGTTACAGCGCGCTGCAAGATACGACGTGATACTTCTAGGTCGTTGGTACCATGTTCACCAAGCTTGACCATGTTATGCACTTCAAGCTGCTTGATGATTGGAACAATCGCTGATTCCGTCAAGTCAACATCTTCTAGGCTAACTGGCAAGCCAAGCTCGCGGAAGAAGTTTTCAGTGTAGACAATAGCCGTTTCGATAATGGCATCGTCGTCTAGGTTAGTATCGGTAATGTTCCATACGTTACGCGCATACTGAAGCAATTTTTCTTTTTTGCTTTCTTTTAGCTCACGCATCACTGATGGCAATACGATGGTTAGCGTACGTGCATGATCGATAGCGTGTAGTGACGTCAGCTCATGACCAACCATATGAGTTGTCCAGTCTTGTGGCACACCAGTACCGATCAGACCGTTCAATGCCATGGTCGCTGTCCACATAATGTTCTTACGTGTTTCTAGGTTTTCTGGATCTTGCTTAACAACTAGACCTTCATCAATAAGGATTTTAAGCAGGCTTTCAGCGAAGGCATCTTGGACTTTAGCGTTTACTGGGTAAGTTAGGTACTGTTCCATTACGTGAACAAATGCATCAGCCACACCATTCATAACCTGACGCTCAGGCAAGGTAAGTGTTTTGATTGGATCTAGGATTGAGAATTTAGGGAAGGCCAGTGGGTTACCAAATGGTAGTTTTGCTTGACGTTCGCTATAGTTAATCACGCCGCCTGAGTTCATCTCAGAACCCGTTGCTGGGATGGTCAATACCGCACCTAGGTCAACAGCAGAATCGATGTTCTTGCAATAACCCGTTAGCGCGTCCCAAGCTTGGTCACGTGAGACAGTACCGTCTTCTTCAGTTAATGAAGAAACGAGTGCAACAAATTTACTGCCGTCAATCACAGAACCACCGCCAACTGCTAACAAGAAGTCGATGTTGTGCTCATTCACCATATCAGCGGCTTTTAATAACGTAGTGAATTCTGGGTTAGCCTCGATACCACCAAATTCAAAAACAGTACGGTTACCGCTAGCCGCTAATGCAGTTTTTACTTCATCCAAAGTACCGGTACGCTGTGCTGAACCACCACCGTAAGTAATAAGAACGCGTGCATCAGTAGGGACTAGGTCTGATAATTGTTCGATTTGACCTTCACCAAAAACGATACGGACTGGGTTGTAATATTGGAAATTATTCATAAAATTCCTAATTAGTAATAAAAAGTTTTTAATAAAAACGGTTCAATTAAATTGTTTTGACATGAGATATTGTCTGATATTAATCAATGAATGATAAGCAATGCTCGTATAGACATTCATTCTTAATATTTGTGCGCATTGTACACCAATTAGACCAGTCGTCTAGCGATGTTTACAAAACTCTCGTATAACTGTTTAAGTCATATGCAAATGTCTTCAAGAAATTCGTTTAAAAAAGAGAAGGTCATAAAGCACACTGAATACTCAAGCATAATATTGATAGCTATTATCTATGAACGTTATGAATATTCAATGTGCCTTAATGGTTACGTTAGAAGTACAGTCGATAGAAATTCAAACGGTTAACGGTTAACGGTTAACGATTAGCGTCCCATTTGGGTCGTTGTCATCTGCCAAATTTCTGCTAAAGGCGTATTGGTTTGGCTAATCTTTGCAATTAAGCTTGCACCAAGCCATGCAAAATACCAACGCTTGGCCATACTCTCAGCCGAGATGTTATCGTGACGAGGGACAGACTCATCGAGCCAGCCAGCTTTGATCTGCTTGGCGAGCCACATAGTCGTTTGCTGATAGCCAGTATCGAGTGCCTTACGCATGGTTTCTGACATATCGGCTACCTCTGCGCTGAGCTTCACTACCAAGCATTTTTCATGGTCACAGCCGTTCTGCTGGGTGTCATACCAGTTTTGAAAATAATCATATAGTTTTTGCTGTGCACTGACATCTTGTGCATCGATGACATCCAACCGAGTCTTATATAAACTAAAATAATGATTAATAATTGCTTCACCAAAGGCTTCTTTAGAAGCAAAGTAGTGGTAAAAAGAACCCTTTGGCACACCTGCTGTATCTAAAATTTGCTTTAGACCAACAGCGGTAAAACCTTTCTTAGCAATTAATTGGTAGCCAGTAGCAAGTAAATGAGCTTTGGTATCTGGGGTAGTTGCGTCTGTATTAGACATAAACAGGATTGTCTCCCTTAGTAGTTGCTTATATTAGCGTATGCATTAGATAGTCAGTTAAAACAGTTAACGTTCATTTGAACGTCACGTTGATGGCGTATTGTAATAGGATATAGTTATATATGTTACGTTTTATCAACAATATTCACTGACAAAGTAGTCTTGTTTTATTAATAGCTATGGTAGCATTAGACCAGTCGTCTAGCAAGGTGGGTTTTGTTGTTATCCGTTACCGTTAGTATTTATTACTAAAGATCATTTCTCATTAGAGCTTTTTTTAATTGATGACTATTGATTGATAGCTCAGTAACGATTTCAGACTTACTTCTTGCCAGATATTTTCTCATTAAGATATCGCCGACTTAATAATTTTATTCTAATAATCGAAAACCAATACTTAACATAATAAATTAAAAATAAGGATGATTATGTCAACCAATACTACGAGTGCATACAGTGACTTCCATTTGCAGTTCATCGCTGGTGAATGGCAAACCGGTAAAGACGATAGCACCAACAATAATACCAACCCATATAACGGTGATACGCTTGTAGAGATCCAGCAAGCGACCAAAGATCAGTTGAACGAAGCCTATGATGCTGCAACCCAAGCTCAAGAAACGTGGGCTAAGCAGACACCAGCAGAGCGTTCTGCAGTATTATATAAAGTGGTCAACATACTGGATCAGCGCCAAGAAGAAATCGTTGATTGGCTAATCAAAGAGTCGGGCAGTACGCGTATCAAAGCCATGGTCGAGTTCGGTGCGACGCGCGCGATTACCCTTGAAGCAGCGACATTCCCTAATCGTGTCCATGGTGAGATTCGCCCATCAAATACTCCTGGCAAAGAAAACTTCATCTACCGTGAGCCTATCGGTGTGGTAGCAGTCATTAGCCCATGGAACTTTCCGCTACATTTGACTCAGCGCTCTATCGCACCAGCCCTAGCGCTTGGTAACGCCGTGGTACTCAAGCCTGCTAGCGATACGCCAGTGACTGGTGGTTTACTATTGGCCAAAGTATTTGAAGAAGCGGGTCTACCAAAAGGTCTGTTAAACGTGGTTGTGGGTTCAGGTAGCGAGATAGGCGATGCAATCGTTGAACACAAAGCGTCAAGTTTTGTGTCATTCACAGGATCAACTTCAGTGGGTAAACACATCGGTGAGCTAGCTAATGGTGGTGAGCATATCAAACAAGTGGCACTTGAGTTAGGTGGAAACAGTCCATTTGTTGTACTCAAGGATGCAGATATTGATCAGGCAGTAAAAGCAGCCGTGTTCGGTAAGTTCTTGCATCAAGGCCAGATTTGTATGGCTATTAACCGAATTATTGTTGAAAATGAAGTGTACGATGAGTTTGTAGAGCGTTTCTTGTCTCATGTTAAAACGTTACAGGTAGGTGATCCTAACGATCAAGGTACTGCTATTGGCCCAATCATCAATGAGAAACAAGTTCAGTCACTTAGAGATAAGATTGATGAGGCACAGAAAGAGGGCGCAAAAATGCTCTTGAGCGGTGAAATCAATGGTCAATTAGTCCCGCCCCATGTCTTTACCGAAGTTACTAGAGAGATGGATATTGCCTATAATGAAATATTTGGACCATTGATAGGCATTATTCGAGCCAAAAATGAAGAGGATGCTTTGTCGATAGCTAATGATTCTATGTATGGCTTATCTAGTGCGGTGTTTACCGCAGACATGCAAAAAGGTTTACGTTTCGCTCGTGGTATCCGAGCAGGTATGACCCATATAAATGATATTCCAGTAAACGATGAAAGTAACGTGGCTTTTGGTGGTGAGAAAAACTCAGGCATCGGTCGTTTTAACGGTGAGTGGGTACTAGAAGAGTTCACTAGAACGCATTGGATCTCAATGCAAAATGAACCACGTGAATATCCATTCTAATTGTCCTAAAATAGAATGCTGATAGCTAATAAAAAAGACCGCTTTGATAGCGGTCTTTTTTGTGTGATATTTGGCAACTTACTGAGAATGACGTATTTGAAGTTGGTCAATTTCTTATCTGGCATGAAAGCCAAGTAGCCCTTCAATCTCTTCCATCGTCATCCGTCTTACCAGTGCTTGTTCTTCTACCGACAAGCGATTGGTGTGCTCTTTTATCATCGTATGAATACTCCGCGATATCTCAGAGGTAGTCGCGTAATACATTTGAGGCTGTTCTTTTGTCAATCTCATCAAAAATCGATTGATAAGTTTACGCTTTTCATCTGATTTATTTTCTTCAGTCGTAGTATTATTTTGAGTCATGGTGTTCTCCTAGAGGTAAGCCATTTAAGCAGTCAGACACATGAGAGTCAGTGCTTATAAGTAGTTTCTGGGGCTGAGCGCATTGCCTTACAAGTATTAGGCTCGCATCATAGTTGAATGCTAAGTATGTTTTACACTGTATATGATATTTCAAGATTAAAAATAATAAATTAGCGCTAAATAGCTAGAAGGATAGAGTATGTCAAATCAAGCAGCGAACAACTTAGCGAACGAGAATGTCACATTGGTGCTATTTCACAATGACTTGCGGGTAGCGGACAACGCAACTTTGCTAAAAGCATCTGAAATCTCCATTGATGGCAAACTGCTACTGGTTTATGCGTCATCGTTGACAGACATATTAGACGATAAAGACTATTACGATGCCTATCGTTATGAGGCTATGGGGCAAGCTCGTCAGCAGTTTTTGCATGAGAGCTTGGCTGATTTAAATACTTCACTGATGCAGCGCGGTAATAGGTTGCTGTATTTACAGAAAGGCGATGAAGCATTGGACGTCTTTACTCAGTTGAGTGATCTAATAGCGCAGCAACGAGTGACAGATATCTGCATCAGTCAAACGGCAGATTATAATAAAAACAAAGTATATGACCTTATGCAGGCGAAATATCCAGAGATACAGTGGCATATACATACAACAGCGACTTTGTTTGATAAGTTACCGCTAGAGAGCTTACCCAAAAGTTTTACGCAATTTCGTAAAAAAATCGAAAGTGACTATGATTTGCTGCATGCAGAAAAAGATATAGCGATTTATCCAACGCCAGAAACGCTTGCTCCATTGCCTGACAATATGCAGAGTAGGGACGAGTACTTTTTTGAATCGCAGTTGTCTAGTGAGACAGAGGTCAATAAGACATTAAAGCAAACATCTAACTTTACAGGTGGTGAGTCAAACGGTTTGAAGCACTTAGATGCTTATTTCTGTTCCGATGCGCCCAGCACTTATAAAACCACACGAAACGCGCTTGATGAGTGGGCGCACTCCACAAAGTTCTCCGCTTGGCTTGCAAACGGTTCGCTATCTGTAAACACAATATTAAATCGTTTGCGCCGTTATGAGCGCGATATTATCGGAAATGACTCTACCTATTGGATATGGTTCGAGCTGCTGTGGCGTGAGTATTTCTATTGGTATGCTGTCACCCATCAGCAAAAGTTGTTTTGGTTTAAAGGCATCGCTCAGCACGCGCCTTCAACTCAATTGATTGAGAGTCTGTTAGCGCAATGGAAGAATGGTACAACACAATATCCTATCGTCAATGCTTGCATGAACCAATTGAACGCGACAGGTTATATGTCGAATCGCGGACGACAATTGGTTGCCAGTTGCTTTATCCATGAGCTAGGCCTTGATTGGCGTTATGGGGCAGCTTACTTTGAGCAACATCTTGTTGATTATGATGTCGGCAGTAATTGGGGCAATTGGCAATATCTGGCAGGCGTGGGTGCTGATCCAAGAGGGTGTAGACAGTTTAATCTAGACAAGCAAACTCAGCAATACGATCCAAACGGTGAGTTTATCCGTGAGTGGCAAGGCAACACTCAAAAGAGCGATTAATGTATGTTGAAAACTCCCACTCAACAGATGATAGCCATTATTAGACTAATTATAAGATAGGTTTAAACAATGAAAAAGCCCAGTCCTTATCTCACTTTTGCAGGTGCTATTCCGTTTGTCGCCTGTGCATTTTTGCTGATGATAGACGTTGTTACCGTGCCTATGCTTGGCTCGGTAGTCGATGTATTAAGTGCTTATGGCCTAATGATTGGCTCGTTTATGGCAGGCGCACATTGGGGCAATCATCTGAGCTTGACAGAGGACAATGAGTGGAGGGTTAAGCTGCCTATATATAGCAATGTCATTGCGCTTGGCCTTTGGCTTGGTTTTTTGACCTTGTCAGCCAGTAGCTTTATTTGGCTATTAGTGATTGGGTTTATAAGTCTGTTGGTTATCGATTATAGTCTGCATCGAGCGCAGATTATCAGTTACATATATTTTAAAGTTAGGCAGTATGTCACGGCGATAGTGGTCGTATCGTTAGTCATCGCGGCATTACAGTTGTAAGTGGTGTTGACTAAGTCATGTCTAAATAATAGCTAAAGAACAGCCAGCCTGATTTCTCTATTTTTATATAGTCAAATCCATATAAATCCGCTACATCGTCATCCTCGCTAAGCATACTAATGTATAACTTGCGCTCGGTTTCCTTGTATCGAAATTATTTGAATTCAACTATACTTGAGATTTTGCTTCTAGAGATTTCCGTAGGCGCTGCACTTTAATGGATAGAATATTTCAATAATCAGACTAAAGATTTATAAAGTTCATTTAAAATGAATGTTATAATTAAAGCCATCTATATTCTTTAAGAAGATGGCTATGCAATCTATCAAGTTACCTAGCAAACCACCAAGCTCTCCGAATCCTATCCTTAATTTAAGCTTTCGCATATTTTTTAGTGCTGCTGCGCTATTTGCCGTAGTAACGATGCTGCTATGGGCGTTTGTGTTCACTGGTCACACGGATATCGATGCACAGGTTTTGAACCCGTTATACTGGCACGGCCATGAAATGGTGTATGGTTATGCCCTAGCAGTGGTAGCCGGGTTTTTGCTAACCGCGGTCAAGACATGGACAGGGGTGATGATGCCGCATGGTTATAAACTGCTAGGTATCTTTGTCTGTTGGTTGCTGGCTCGTCTGAGCTGGTTGGGTTTTGGGCTTGGCATAACGCTCATAGGTGATAGTATATCGTGGCTATATATAGCAGCCATTTTTGATGTAGTATTTGTCGCCTCGATGGCATATGTGATATGTCGAGCAGTATGGCAAGTTAAGCAGTACAAGCAAATGGGTATCTTGGCAAAACTGGCACTGCTGACCTTTGGCAACGGACTCTGCTATTGGGGCATTATTAATGCTGATATGAATACAACTAAGATAGGTATTTATCTTGGGTTCTACTTGATCATCGGTTTGGTGCTGACTATTGGCCGCCGCGTAGTGCCATTTTTTATCGAACGTGGTCTCAGTATAGATATGGAAACGTCAGAACCCGTTAAGCTACGTAATAGTAAAGGACAAGATATCGCAAGCTTAGTGTTTTTCTTCGCCTTTTTTATCAGTGATGTGTTTTATCCAAACCAGTATTTGCTGACGGTTACGGCGCTCGGTGTGGCAGTCATTAATATCGTTCGCCTGATAGGGTGGTATCATCACGGTATTTGGCAAAAACCATTACTTTGGTCATTGTATATTGCGTTTTTGGGCATGTGTTTAAGTTTCTTATTATACGCACTACAGCCTTGGTTGGGTTATCCGCACAGCCTCGCCATGCATGGATTGGCGATTGCAGGTATCGGTATGATGACGGTGGCAATGATGACGCGAGTATCTTTGGGTCATACGGGTCGCAGCATTCACCAACCGCCCAAAACGGTAAATCTTATGTACGGTTTGATGGTATTGGTATTTGTTAGCCGCGTACTGCTACCATTAGTAGATATGAGTCATTACCTAGTTTGGATTATGATTGCACAGGGTGCTTGGATTGCTTGTTTTGTGCTATTTTGCATCAGTTATCTGCCCATGCTGGCACGTCCTCGGCCTGATGGTTTATTTGGTTGAAGCGGGCTAACGATACTGTTTACAAATGCTATGTCTAAACGTTATTACCAAAAATGCGACTTACTTTGTCTAGGGCGTGTCCTCAATTCGAACGAGTGTCCTTTAAATGGGCTAAAAATAGCTAAATTTTGCCAAACATCGTCAAATAGTTGGTCAATATCTTGATATTATCTGCACTATTTTTCTCGTTTGACGGCAATTTATCTCATTTTTATCACCATTTTTAAAATGAGGACACGCCCTAGCTTAATATATAAAATTTATAAAAATAGGAGCGCAAATGAATGCGACTGACCAATTATAGTGACTACGCGCTACGCTCATTGATTTATTTGGCTGTGAGACCAGATCCATCACTATTGGCTAATATTAGCGATATTGCTGACAGCTATGGCATTTCTAAAAGTCATTTGACCAAGATTATTCATCAGCTGGGTCAGCTGGGTTATATAGAAAGTGTGCGCGGCAAAAACGGTGGCATACGATTGGCACGTGCATCTAGAGATATAAATTTGGGCGTATTGATCAAACAGATAGAGCCTGATTTTAATTTGGTTGAGTGCTTTGCCGTACCAGTGTCTCATAATGATAGTGAGCAGGGCGATCATCAGACGGATTTACCAGTGACATTCATTGAGGAAGAAAAGAATAAATCACTAGGCTGTGTGATTAGTCCAGCCTGCCAGCTAAAAAGCGTGTTTTTTGAAGCACTCACCGCATTTATCAATGTGCTTGAGCGTTATACATTAGCAGATATTCTGAACAACGAAGATGAGCTTGCGACATTGCTGTTTCGGTAACAGCTTCGATAATAGTGTTGATATGATTATGATCAGCTCACAAAAATGGGTCGCTACACTAGTAAATACAGTAATAGCGACCCATTTTTATATCTATAAAAAATATATGTCTAAGGTGTGAGAAATTAGGCGTTTTCTAGTTTTGGACGTGCTTTCTCAACGGCTTTCACCAGAGCTTTCTCAAACCCACCTTTTTTGAACTGAACAAGATAAGAATGCGCAGCGCAGAAATTGCGTACGTCACGCCATTCATGAGCCAAATTGGTCGCCCAGTCGCAGTATTGCGCGCCAGCGTTTGGTTCGTTTTTCAGTGCTTTTTTGGTCGTGGGGTGTAATATCAGCTCAGGCAATACAGCTTCTAATAACTTAATTGGTGGACTCATAAAAGTATCATCTACATGCAAGCTTTGACTAGCAGGATGATAAGCCAATAAAGAACCTGCATGGATCATCTCATTGGGCGAGATATAATAAATGCCCTCTGACATTGAAAACTTAAGCTCAGGATAGCGTGCAGCGACTGCGTCACTTTCTACCAAGTCATCTGCCCAATCGATTTCTGGTACTTTTTTATGGTGACGACTACTGCCATAAAAGGTGGCTTGCGGGAAGTCTTTGGCCATTTGAGCACAGCTGACTGTATGAAACGGATGTACGTTCAGCACGGCTTCGACATCTTGACCATTATTGGTAAGTGCCATAATCTCATCTCGAACATCACCCGTGAGGGAGTAACTGTCCAAAAAGATAAATTTTCCTGATGATAGCTTGACTAGCGAGCATTGAGTGCCGATATTTAGCACGCCACCGAGACGGAATGTTCCGCGTATGTTCCGAAATCCTGCGCCTAAATCATGAATGTGATCAGTCATTTATAATTTTCCTCGTCTAGTTAATTAAATAAAATATGTAAATAAAACAAAGCTACTTTTTCACTGTAAACTTTGTTTTTCGAGCTGTTTTAATGGTATGTGTTCTAACTCTTTACGCCTTTATGTTTGTTTTTATGCCTTCTCAAGCTCAGGGCGAGCCAGATCAATCGCTGAAATAAGTGCTGTCTCAAATTGACCTTTATCAAATATAACCAATCCCGAATGCGCACTGCAAAAATTTCGACCATCACGCCACTCGCTTGCCAGCTCTACGGCCCAATCACAATAGTGCTTAGCTGCATCTGGCTCATCTTTGAGCGCTTTTTTGGTAGTAGGGTGTAAGCCTAGGTTAGGCTGCACGGCACTTATTAACTTGGAAGGGGGTATCTCAAAGGTATCATCGACATAAATGCTCTGGCTGGCAGGGTGGTAGGCCAAAAGCGAGCTGGCATGAACCGCTTCATCCGGTGAGATGTAATGGATGCCTTGAGGAATAGAGAATTTAAGTTCAGGGTAGCGCGCAGCAACGGAATCGCTTTCGACTAAGTCATCTGCCCAATTGACTTCAGGCACTTGTTCTGGATGTCGGCTACTGCCATAAAACGTCGCTTGCGGAAAGTCTTTGGCCATTTGAGCACAGTGTACCGTATGGAACGGATGAACATTGAGAACGGCTTCAACATCTCGACCATCATTGGTTAGTGCCATTACTTGCTGACGAACATTATCTTTTAATGTGTAGCTATCTAAGAATATAAATCGTCCTGATGGTAGTTTTATGAGGGCACATTGAACACCGATATCAAGTATGCCGTTCTTTATAAATGAGCCTCGAATACTCCAAAACCCTGCACCTAAATCATACATTTCATCAGTCATCGACATTACTCCTTGATAGTTCATTTATTCAATCGTTTTACTTTTTTGTAGCACCCTATAGTCGGTTCAATATAATTTGGATACAAGGAAGGCGAGTGAAAGCACTACAAGTTGTAGACTAAACGAGCCTGATACCGTATCCAATTTATAGAAGATTGACTATATGATTATTAATTTTTATGGCAGTAAAGTCTGTAAGAAAAAAGATAGAAGCAATGTAAATGTGTAAAAATAAAAAAGAGTTGTTATTCAAATGTCATTATTAACAGTGAAAGCTGTCTGTCCTTCCTTTTATAAGTAGATTAAAAAATAGCTTATAAACAGTCTTCGTAATCATAGGCTGAGATACGAGGATCATCTTTGTAGCTTTCATTGCCACATAAGAATTTATCGAAACGGGTATCACCATTAATATAACGTTGCATCCATGCGATAGCAGGCTTACTTAATAGTTTCTCGTTAAAACGATGACTGGCACAGAAATGACTGCCGTTGTTAATCTCGACCTTCATTTTTGGACCGTCAGCTTTTTGATAAAAGGTATTGGTATATTTTTTATTCGGGGCGATACGGTCATTTTCACAAGCGATGAATAGAGCAGGCGTATCCATCGCACCATAGCTCGTATCATGATAGGGCGTTTGTGCAATGATGGCTTGCACCGTACTGCGCTCAGTTGCCAATCGTAGCGCACCGCCGCCGCCCATTGACCAACCAATCGCGCCCAAACGATTTGGATCGATCATATGCCCCACTGTTTTATCAGCGATGAGATGATCGAGAGCCGCGCTCAATTGCTCAGCACGGCTATCCGGATTATCATAAATGGAGCTAGTATTAATAGTAATAACGACAAATCCCCAAGAGGCTAGACGCGGTCCCCACCATTTGATAGAAGACTCATAAGACACATAACCTGGCACTACCGCGATACCACCTAGCAGACCACAGTTAGCAGCATCCGTTGGATAATGTATGGTACCGCCACCAAAGCCATTGGCTGATTGGCGACTCACATGCTTGGACTTTATAGAAAACGGACCGTTATCACGTGTTTTTGTGAGCTCAGTAGCAGTGATAGCGTCATCCTTTATACAGTCTACTGCCGCTAGTGAGTTTGTAGCGTCGAGTGTTGATCTAACTGGGTTGAGGCTTTTAACGCTAGTCTCGGATACAGTTACTTCTGCTATAGCCATTGTAGAGAAAACCAATGTGCTCATCGCGATCATAAGTTGTGAAAGCATCATATTTTTCATCATAGTAAATTGTATTCTAAAAGGTTGTGTGGTCGTGCATGTCTATGGGTTAGAAAAGATAGACGTAGGTAGTGATTGTTAATTGTCAACGTCATCAATCGTTAAAGCAGTTAAGTACTCAACAAGTGCGTCAAGAGCATCTAACCATACTATCCTGTATATGCAGTAAACGTAACTTTGATCATGAACTTGTGAGTCGAAAGCTGTCTTCACCGTCTCAAGTCGAAATGTGATTCCTAGTCAAGTTTTTCTACGATAATCTCGTACCCGAATAAAGAATCTATCAAGTGGCAATAACACTTTTAAACCTGAGTATATTGATGAATGTGCTACCATAATTGGCTTGTCATTATGATGAGCATTTATCGTTTAATAACGGTGATTTTGCTTATACATTTAGCATAAGCAAAATCACCGTTATTCCTCTCTATCATCCACGCCAGTGACGGTTATTATTTGCAGTCATGGTATAACCAATATAGTCAGATCCCCTGTGAATAATTCTAAAGATCAGATCCAAGATATAACAGCTGTGCCACCAGCTCCCTCCAATCATTCAACGTTGTGGATATTGAAGCTTACAATTGGTCTAATAGGTATGTTTGCTTTTTTGCAAGTGTACTCTATCCAAGCGGTGCTACCAGTCATGATGGTGGACTTTGCTGCGACCGAAGTACAGGCTGGCATGATCGTTGGTGCCACTGTATTGGCTATTGCGATTATGTCACCATTTTTGGGTATGCTCTCAGATGCAGTCGGGCGCAAGTCGTTTATCGTTGGCGCTTTATTGTTTTTAGCGATACCAACAGCGCTTATTGCCCAGAGCTCGAGCATTGAATGGGTCGGCATTTGGCGCTTCATGCAAGGATTGTCCGTACCGGGTATTACGGTGGTGACAATTGCCTATATCGGTGAGGAGTTTGAGGGCCGGGCAATGACTGAGTTGATGTCCTTTTATGTGTCAGGATGCGTGCTTGGCGGCTTTATGGGTCGGTTCTTGCTGGGGCATTTGCATGAGTTGATTGGCTGGCGGCATGGTTACTACGTCATGACCGCAATGACCTTGCTAGGCGCGATATGGGTCGGCAAGATGCTACCATCGTCTCGTCACTTTGTGGCCAACCCTAATTTTCGCTCAGCGATACAGACGCTGGGTGAGCACGTCACCAATCGCTATGTGGTAACAGCATGTCTGCTTGGCGCTTGCGTGCTGTTCTCCCTTGTAGGCTGCTTCACTTTTATTAATTTACATCTGGCAGATGAACCGTATCAGTTGACGACAGGGGCACTTGCTAATATTTTTGCAGTATATCTATTGGGCGTTGTTATCACGCCATTGTCTAGTAAATTGCTACGTCGGTTTGGCTCGGCGCGTACGGTCCGTGTCGCTATTGTTGTATCGATGGTGGGTTTGTTATTGACCTTGGTTACGCCTTTGTGGGGAGTGATCATAGGACTAGCAATTATGTCCTCGGGTGTGTTTGTTACCCAATCAGCAACCATCAGTTATATCGCGGTCAACGTAAAAAAGGGTCGTTCATTAGCTTCGGGTCTATATTATATGGGCTACTATACAGGCGGTACGCTAGGGGCATGGCTGGGTGGCATAGCTTATGCGCGAGGGCAGTGGTCTCTTACCGTATGGTTATTACTGTTTGTGCAGGTATTGGCGTTATTAATAGCCAGTTTTGGGATGATTAAAACTACAGTACGGGCAAAGTGATTGGCTGTCTGATTTAATGTAGGCTCGGTCAGTCATCTTATGATACTTAATGTAAGACCGCTTTACACGGCGCCGCTTTTTTCTTACTATCAATAACGATGTTATTATAAAAATTAAAATGGTTAGCGCAGTAGATTTTATGCTGCTATTAACTTGATTGTTATTTATCCCTTATAAGTACAACAAACAAGGAAGTCAAATCTATGTCAAACATTTACCACAGTGCACCATCTGCCTACGATTATCCATTACTGGTCAAGCAGTTATTAAGCCGTGCAAAAACGGTATCCCAAGATCAAGAGATCGTGTATGCGGACAAAAAGCGCCTGACTTATAAAGAGTTGTTTGAGCGTATCAATCGCCTGGCCAATGTATTGGCAGACCTAAAGCTTGATGCAGGTGATGTGGTTGCCGTGATGGATTGGGACAGTCATCGCTATCTTGAATCTTATTTTGCCGTGCCAATGTCAGAGTACGTTTTACAGACCGTCAATATCCGTCTATCGCCTGAAAAAATCCTCTATACCATCAACCATGCCAAGCCTAAAGTGCTCATGCTCAATTCTGAGTTTGCGCCATTGGTTAAAGACTATCAGTTTGAGAACTCAAGCATTGAGCATATTATCTGGCTTGATGACAATGGTGTCACTGCTGAAGGTATCTTTGGTAGCAATCAAAGCCGTGTCACAGGCGAATATGAAGCGCTATTAGAAGCTGCCAATAGCGATTTTGATTTCCCAGATTTTGATGAAAATACCATCGCAACGACTTTTTATACATCTGGCACGACAGGTGATCCAAAAGGGGTTTTCTTTAGCCATCGTCAGCTAGTGCTACATACACTAGCAGAAGCGGCAACCTTGGGGATGCTGCCTGATAAGCAAGGCGTGAGCTATGGGGATGTCTATATGCCGATGACGCCAATGTTCCATGTGCATGCATGGGGTTTTCCGTTTACAGCAACCATGGTGGGTCTAAAGCAAGTCTATCCAGGTCGCTATGCGCCTGATACGTTGATGGACTTAATTGTCAATGAAAAGGTCAGTATCACCCATTGTGTACCAACAATTTTGCAAATGGTACTCAAAGAAGCACAAGATCGCGACGCCAGCTTTAATGGTCTAAAAATGATTATTGGTGGTTCAAGACTGACAGAAGGTCTAGCCAAAACGGCGATGGCACAAGGCATTGAGGTCTATACAGGCTATGGTATGTCAGAGACTGCGCCGCTTATTAGCTTAACGGGTTTTAGTCTCGATGAGCCTGAAATGACTGAAGAAGAAGATATTGCCCGTCGTTGTATGACAGGTAAACCCGTACTCATGGTCGATGCTCAGGTATGGGGTGAAGGCAACAAGTCAGTAGGGACTGGACCAGACAATACAGGCGAGCTTGTATTGCGTGCGCCTTGGTTGACCCAAAGCTATCTTAAAAATGACGACGCTGGCAAAGAGCTGTGGGAAAATGGTTATATGCATACCCAAGATATTGCGTACATACGTCCTGATGGCTATATCAAAATCACCGATCGCTTAAAGGATGTAATCAAATCAGGTGGTGAGTGGATTTCATCGTTAGAGATTGAGACCATTTTATCGTTACATCCATCAGTGGCTGATGTGTCAGTGATTGGAGTGCGTGATAAGCAATGGGGTGAGCGTCCATTGGCTTTGGTGGTATTAAAGCCTGATGCTAAGGATACCAGTGCTGATGATATCAAAGCGATTGCAGAAAAAGCGGTAGAGCGCGGTATCATTCCTAAATATGGCGTACCAAGCCAGTTTAAATTCGTTGATGAGCTACCAAAAACTTCCGTTGGCAAACATGACAAAAAAGTCATGCGTGAGATGTATGCCAATCAAACTGAGATTTAATTAGTATTGATTAAATGTTCAAATATTTGTATTCGTCAAAATGTAGCGCGTATTACACGCTTAATAGTTGACCTTTCCCATAGGCTCTGCTACATTTTAAACCGATACGATATGTATCGGTTTTTTAATTCTGGCAAGGATGACCAGTATTTACTAAGACATGGTATTTTATAGTTGAAGCATTTTAGAGTTGGTATCAGCCAGTTGCACGCAGACAGTGCGTTACACGAGGTGAATACCGTTATAACTTATTAAGTGCCTTAACTATAAAATACTATTGCCTCATTTCTCGTTTATGCTAAGGACAGCTACTATGAGCGACCATTCCCAATCCCCAGTTTCTACCCAAATGACAGACACGCCAAAATTCGCTGATATTTATCATGAGTCTATTACGGATCGAGAGCAGTTTTGGGCTGAGCAGGCGAAGCGTATCTATTGGCATAAAGAGCCTGAGCAAATTCTAGATGACAGCAATCTGCCTTTTGCCAAATGGTTTGTCGGTGGTGAGACCAATCTTTGTTATAACTGCGTCGATCGTCATCTGGCAGACCGGGCAGAGCAAGATGCTTTTGTGTGGGTGTCATCAGAGATTAATCAAGAGTTGATAGAAACCTTTCCAGCGGTCGTTGATTCGTTTAAAGATTTGGGTAACAACGTTGAGTTTTATACAGACTATACCAAGCGCCGCCTGACTTATAATGACTTGTATAAAGAAGTTAATTATTTTGCCGATGTGCTACAGCGTCACGGTATTGGCGAGGGTGACCGTGTCATTATCTATATGCCGATGATATTAGAAGCGGCTTACGCTATGCTGGCTTGTGCTCGTATTGGTGCCGTCCATTCAGTCGTATTTGGTGGGTTTGCTGCCCATAACTTGGCTATCCGTATGGACGATGCCGAGGCAAAAATGGTCATTACGGTAGATGCAGGGCTACGCGGTGGTAAGGTCGTCAATTATAAAAACCTAGTCAATCAAGGCGTCGAACAAGCGACTGTCAAACCAGAGCATGTGCTGGTGGTCAATCGCGGTATATTGCCATTTGAAACCAAAGCGATCGATGTTGATTATGCGACCGAGCGTCGTCATAGCTGCGAGGCCAATGCAGTCGTAGAGCCGGTTTGGCTTGAGTCCAATACCCCGTCCTATCTACTTTATACTTCTGGTACTACTGGCACACCTAAAGGGGTGCAGCGCGATACAGGTGGTCATGCCGTCGCGCTGACGACGTCGATACATTATGTCTATGATGGCAAGGCTGGCGAGACGTTCTGGGCGATATCTGATATTGGTTGGGCCGTCGGGCACTCTTATACGATCTATGCGCCGTTACTGGCGGGTATGACCAGTATTATGTATGAGGGTTTACCGCATATGCCAAACCCAGGTATCTGGTGGCGTATCGTTGAAGCTAACAAAGTTAATATTTTATTCACCGCACCCACAGGTGTGCGTATGCTCAAAAAACAAGACGAAAGCTGGATGACGCGTTATGATGTGTCTAGTGTGAAGTCGTTCTTTCTCGCAGGCGAGCCGCTTGATGAATCGACGGCTAGTTGGTTGACTCAGCATCTAGGCGTACCAATTTTAGATCACTATTGGCAAACAGAATCTGGTTGGCCAATCTTGAGCCATACGCCAAAGTTCAATCATAAGCCGCACAAGCAAGGGTCACCTGGTTACCCGATGTATGGCTATGAAGCGCATGTCATCAATGAGGAAACGGGCGATCCTTGTCAGGCTGGTGAAAAAGGATTGCTTGCAATTAAAGCACCATTACCGCCTGGCTGTCTTACCACGGTATGGCGTAACGACGAGCGCTTTATCAGCAGCTACTTTGGTCTGTTTGATGGTCAGCAGTACTCAACCTCGGACTATGCAGTGACAGATGAAGAGGGTTATTTCTACATCTTAGGGCGTACCGATGATGTGATTAACGTCGCAGGACATCGTATAGGCACACAAGAGATTGAAGAGGCAATCAGTACGCATCCAGAGATGGCAGAGTGTGCCGTAGTGGGTATTCAAGACGAGCTAAAAGGTGAGCTACCTATTGCGTTCTGCGTCCTAAAAGATCAAACGCAAATTGAAACCACCGAAAACCGTTTCCGTATCGAGCAGCAAGTGATAGGCGCTGTCGTCAAATCTTTGGGCGGTATTGCGCGACCAGCCGCTATCTACTTTCCGCAGGCACTGCCAAAAACTCGCTCTGGAAAAATCTTACGTCGCTCAATTCGTGCTCTGGCGGAAAACCAACCGACAGGAGATATGTCAACGCTTGATAACCCAACTGCTATCGATGCGATCAAGCAGGCGATGAAAGATTATTGATTGGTATAAATTAACCTTATACAAAAATAGTGATGTTGTTCATCGCGTATGAAAGTCTGGTTAACTTTAAAAAGCTCATGAGTCATCATGGGCTTTTTCGTTTTTTTTATTTAAGCAATTTTTATAGGAACACGTGCTATTAAAATAAACTTAGATATAATTTCGATAAAGCGCTTGACCGTAAAAATGGTTTATTGTTATAGTCAATAACGATACAAAATAAATCATTTTAAAATTCAGTTTTTAATAATGTTTTATAGATAAATACCCATCGCTTTTATTTTTCTAATAAATATCTAGGTGCCGTCACACGGTAGTCTCGCAAAAAAGATAAGGATATCTTATGCACCACGTTCAACAGCTCATCAATGGTCAGTTCGTACAATCTAACACCGACGAATGGATTGATATCACTGATCCAGCGACGCAAGAAGTCATCGCAAAAGTTCCGCAAACCACCAATGATGAGATTAACCAAGCTGTCACCGCTGCACAGACTGCGTTTGAGACATGGCGCAAAACGCCAATTACCACGCGTGCGCGTATCTTTTTAAAGTATCAATCTCTTATTCGCGATCACATGGATGAGTTGGCAGAAATCTTGACCGCAGAGCAAGGCAAGACGATTGCTGATGCACGCGGTGATGTGTTCCGCGGTTTAGAAGTGGTAGAGCATGCCGCTGGTATTGCCAATCTGCAAATCGGCGACTTTGTAGAAAACGTAGCGTCAGGTGTCGATACTTATAGTATTTGGCAGCCACTCGGTGTTTGCGCTGGTATCACACCATTTAACTTTCCAGCGATGATTCCGCTATGGATGTTCCCAATGGCGATTGCTACAGGCAACACATTCATCCTAAAACCTTCTGAACAAGATCCAATGGTGACTATGCGTTTGGTAGAGCTAGCGATTGAAGCTGGCGTACCAGAAGGCGTTCTTAACGTCGTACATGGTGGCAAAGCAACCGTCGATGCTATCTGCGACCATCCAGATATTAAAGCGGTTTCTTTCGTCGGTTCTACTCATGTAGGCAAACATGTCTATGAGCGTGCCAGCCAATCAGGTAAACGTGCACAGTGCATGATGGGCGCAAAAAACCATGGCGTTATCCTGCCTGATGCTAACAAAGAACAAACGCTCAATCAGTTAGCAGGCGCAGCATTTGGTGCAGCTGGTCAACGCTGTATGGCGCTATCGGTCGTCGTACTAGTAGGCGCAGCTGGTGAGTGGATTGATGAGATTAAAGCAAAAGCAGAAAGCTTAGTCGTCTCAGCTGGCAAAAATGACAAGGATTTGGGACCACTGATTTCGCCTGCTGCAAAGGCCCGTGTCGAGCATTTGATTGGAACTGGGGTGGAAGAAGGCGCGAGCTTGATTTTAGATGGTCGTGGCATTACCGTTGAAGGGTTCGAGAAAGGTAACTTTGTAGGCCCAACTATCTTTGATAATGTCACAAGCGATATGCAAATTTATCAACAAGAAATCTTTGGCCCAGTACTGTGTATTATGCGTGCTAATAGCTTAGATGAAGCGATTGAACTACTGAATGCCAACCCACATGGCAATGGCACAGCGATATTTACTCAGTCAGGGGCGGCTGCACATAAATTCCAGCAAGACATTCAAGTTGGTCAAATCGGTATTAACTTGCCAATCCCTGTGCCACTACCTATGTTCTCCTTCTCAGGGTCACGTGGCAGCAAGCTCGGTGACCTAGGTCCTTATGGCAAGCAAGCCGTCCAATTCTATACTCAGACGAAGACCGTGACTGCGCGTTGGTTTGATGATGAAGCAAGCCGTAGTGTGAATACGACCATTTCAATTTAATCGTCAGCTCACTGTTTTTTCAGTATGACATTTTGTGTTTTCGGTATGACGATAATGCGACTTGCGATACTATTAAACGCAGTTTTATTATCGTTATGCCGCTATCATGTCGCACTAATGTCTTATAAAATCTCTGACCAACATTTTTACTAGCGCTTTTATTAACGTTTATCTGAGATTTAAGCCCTCTATTTGATCTATAAGAACAAGGATGACCCTATGGATTTTTCATTGACCGATGACCAAGTCGCCTTTCGCCAAACGGCTCGTCAGTTTGCACAAAAAGAGCTAAAGCCAAACGCTGCCGAATGGGATCGCAACTCGCACTTCCCAATAGATGTTATTAAAAAATCTGGTGAGCTTGGCTTTTTGGGACTGTACACCAATCCAGAATATGACGGCTTGGGCTTACCAAGACTCGATTCAGCGATGGTATTCGAAGAGCTTGCATGGGGCGACACGGCTGTAGCAGCGTATATGAGTATTCATAACATGGCGGCATGGATGATTGGTGAATATGGCAGCGATACGCTATGCAAAAAATATCTACCTAACATGGTCAGCGGTGAGTGGCTTGGTAGCTATTGCCTAACAGAACCAAATGCAGGGTCTGATGCAGCTTCATTACGTACCAAAGCGGAGAAGCAAGGCGAGCATTATGTACTGAATGGTGAAAAAACCTTTATTTCTGGCGCAGGCTCAACTGATGTATTGGTAGTAATGGCACGTACTGGTGGTGCTGGGCCAAAAGGCGTGTCAGCGTTCGTCGTAGACGCCAATAGTTCTGGTATCGAATATGGCAAAAACGAGCATAAAATGGGCTGGAAAGCACAGCCAACGCGCACGATTAGCTTTAGAGACGTAAAAGTACCAGTAGAGAACCTGATAGGTGAGGAAGGCCAAGGCTTTCGTATCGCGATGAAAGGATTGGATGGTGGTCGTATTAATATCGGTATTTGTGCGGTAGGTACGGCACAAGCGGCGTTAGAGACCGCAACCAGTTATGTGCGAGAGCGCAGTCAATTTGGTAGTCCGATTGCCAGCTTACAGTCAGTACAGTTTAAGCTTGCTGATATGTTGACTCAGACCATTGCCGCGCGCCAAATGCTGTATCTAGCAGCTGATAAAGTCGACAACAACGATGGACAAGCGTCTACCTACTGCGCAATGGCAAAACGTCTGTCTACGGATCTTTGTTTCGATGTTGCCAATGAAGCTCTACAGTTGCACGGCGGCTATGGTTATCTAAACGAGTATCCGCTTGAGCGCCATGTGCGAGACTTGCGTGTCCATCAAATTCTGGAAGGTACCAATGAGATCATGCGTGTGATTATTTCACGTCAAGTTCTACAAGATGAAGGGCTAAACCAGCTACGCTAATTTATCTCGTTTTACTGAAACAAGGATGTTTTATGACAGACTATACAAATCTACAGCTATCAATTGATGGCCATACCGCAACATTGACGTTGAATAACCCACCGGCACATACATGGACAATGGACAGTCTGCAAGCGCTTAAGCAGCTCATCACCGACCTCAATGCCAACGACGATGTCTACGCATTAATCGTGCATGGTGATGGCGAAAAGTTCTTCTCAGCAGGTGCAGATTTAAACAATTTCTCAGACGGCGATAAAGGCCGCGCAATAAGTATGGCGATTGCATTTGGTGAAGCATTCGAAGCGCTATCTGCCTATCGTGGCGTCAGTATCGCTGTCATCAATGGCTATGCGATGGGCGGCGGACTAGAGTGTGCGCTCGCATGTGATATCCGTATCGCAGAAGTGCACGCCCAGATGGCGTTGCCAGAGACAGGCGTAGGACTATTGCCATGTGCTGGTGGCACGCAAAATCTACCTATGTTAGTAGGGGAAGGTTGGGCCAAACGCATGATACTGTGCGGTGAGCGTGTTGATGCGGATACGGCATTGCGTATCGGTCTGGTTGAAGAGGTCGCGGCAAAAGGTGAAGGTCTGCAAATCGCTCAGGACTTAGCAAAAAAAGTAGCAAAGCAATCACCCGTCGCCGTCAGTTATTCCAAGCAACTGATTCAGGCGGCTAGAGATACCCCGCCTGCGCAAAATCTTATCCATGAGCGCGAAGCTTTCGTGAAGTTGTTTGATACCAACGATCAGCGCGAAGGGGTACAAGCCTTTTTGGAAAAGCGTAAACCCAATTGGCAAAACAAATAAGCATTGCTTAAAATGCTTGAGTCATAACACTCATGACATTATTTAACTTTTTAACTTTGTAGGTCACTTTTATGACAGCAGCTACCGACGATACCCAAAACTCTTCGAACAATACCGAGCAAGAGGCCTCTGTATTGTTCAATACTGAACCGACAGATTGTGGACGCTTGATTGGAGTCATGACACTTAACACCCCAAAATCACTTAATGCACTCAGCGTTGATATGTGTCAATTGCTATCAGCGCAGCTAGAGCAGTGGCAAGATGATAATCAAGTGGTGGCGCTTGTATTAAAAGGTGCAGGGGACAAAGCGTTCTGTGCAGGCGGCGATATTCGTAAGCTCTATGACAGTATGTCTACCAGTGCACCCATGCCAAACCCTTATGCTACTGAGTTTTTCAGTCATGAGTATCGTCTCTATCGTCAAATGCACTTTTATCCAAAGCCACTAATACTTTGGGGCGATGGCATCATCATGGGCGGCGGTATGGGGCTGATGGCAGGATGTAGTCATCGTCTGGTCACTGAGCGCACACGTTTTGCCATGCCTGAGGTCACTATTGGACTGTTCCCTGATGCATCTGGCAGTTGGTTTTTGCAGCGTATGCCTGCTAAGACGGGTTTGTTTTTAGGTCTAACTGGCGCGATGTGCAATGGCAGTGACGCGCTATTGGCCAATCTGGCAGAGTATGCCGTTGCCAGCCATGACTATGATGCCGTCATGCAGCGCCTCAGACAGAGCGACTGGCAGGCAGTCGATAACACGAGCGGTGCAGATAAGTGCCATAACAATAGTGCGCATAGTATTGTCAGCTGTGCGCTTGCTGAGTTGCCAGTAGCCGAACTACCTGATAGTAAGCTTGCAATATATTGGCAACCTATTCAGCAACTAATGAATAGTGGTGGTCTGGCTGATATTGATGCGTTGCTACAAAGCGATGAAGCACTCATGCAGCTAAACCAAGACTTTGCAGAAGACAGTTGGACTCAGCGAGCAGTTGCAACCTATCGGCATGGCTGCCCAGTCACGGCTGCATTAACCTATGCGTTGTATCACAAAGTCGCTGACCTATCGATCGAACAAGTACTGTATTTAGAGACCAATGTCGCAGTACATTGCGCGGCCAATCCTGATTTTAAAGAAGGCGTGCGGGCATTATTAATTGATAAAGATAGAAAGCCCAAATGGTCGCGTTCATTGGCAGACTGTCTAAGTGTAGAAGGGCAGGCGTATATCGATAAGCACTTTGCCAACCCTTATCCAAAAGGTGAGCATCCTTTGAGCGATTGGCTGGGTGATAATGCTTTGAGTAGTCAGTATGTCCGCTAACTGCTTAAAAGCAATTTATAAAGTAGGACATAAGCAAGATTCACTAATAAATACTGTTAAATAGTATGTAGCAATAGCTACATCATAAATCATCAAGGAGTGATGAGATGGGTACAAAGGATACAAGTACGATGGATAATAATAACTCTAAACCACATATTGCCTTTATCGGGCTTGGTAATATGGGTGCCCCAATGGCAGAGAACTTATTAAAGGCAGGTTACACGCTATCTGTCTTTGATTTGTCTGAGGTTGCAACCCAGCGCTTAGCACAAGCAGGGGCTAGCGTCGCAAAAAGTCCTAAAGATGCCGCAAGTAATGCTCAAGTTGTAATTAGTATGTTACCTGCAGGTCAGCATGTACATTCTGTATATCTGGGCGATAGTGGCTCTGATGGATTGCTTGCAGAGTTGCCAAAAGGCACGCTTGTGATTGACAGTAGTACGATTGCGGCGGCTGATGCAAGGAAAGTGGCAGAGGCGGCAAGTAAGCTTGGCATCGACTTTTTGGATGCGCCAGTCTCTGGTGGCACAGGCGGGGCAGTTGCTGGTAGTTTGACCTTTATCGTTGGTGGCGATGATGCTGCTTTTGCTAAGGCTGAGCCAATACTTGCCGTGATGGGGAAAAACATCTTTCATGCTGGCGAGCACGGCGCAGGACAAGTGGCTAAAATCTGCAACAATATGCTGTTAGGTATTCTGATGGCAGGCACGGCAGAAGCGATTAATCTAGGCGTCAAGAACGGTTTGGACCCAAAAGTGCTATCAGATATCATGCTACAAAGCTCAGGGCGTAACTGGACACTAGAAGTTTATAATCCTTATCCAAAAGTCATGGAAAATGTGCCCTCTAGCAATGGCTATCAAGGCGGCTTTATGAGCAAATTGATGCAAAAAGATCTAAACCTTGCGATGCAAACTGCTCAAGACGCTGAAGTAGAAACGCCAATGGGTGCTAAAGCAACAGAGTTGTATGCCTCACATACTGTAGAGAATGGTGATAAAGATTTTTCTAGTATTATCGGACGTCATGATGTCTCATTATTGTCTTAAACATGACTCTCTTGACTGCTTCTCTTTTGAATGTAACCTTCTTAGACATATCAATTCTTAAACATACCAGTATTAAGAATTTTTCGTATCATTAGTAGGTGGCATTAATTAAGAGAATGCATTTGCTAAAAAGAAAAAGGTCTACGCTAAAATCATAGCGTAGACCTTTTTTGATGGCTAATAGATAGTATTAGCTTTGCAGATCGTAGACGAGCGTCTGAACGTCTTGCGCGGCTTTTTGTAGGCGTGGTACATGAGTCAGCAGATCGTCAAGTGATACCCGTATGGTTGGTGCATGCAGATAGAGAGAAGCCAGATAGCGTGACTTTTTGTCCAGTATAGGTACAGCCACTGCGACCATCTCAGAGATAAACTCCTCGTTATCGATGCCGATACCAGTATCAGCGATACGATCAAGCTCGGCATTTAATGCATCGATATCAGTAATGGTATTCTTAGTGAACTTATCTAGTGGTAACCCTTGTAGTATTTTCATACGGCTAGTTGTAGATAGTTGGCTTAGATAGAGCTTGCCAGTCGCTGTACACCACATGGGTGATTTTGCTCCGACAGGAAGATAAATCTGTAGTGGCAAGGTCGTCTGAGCACGATTGGTATAGATCATATTCATATGATAAGGAATACCAATGCCGCAAGTTTCTTTTAGCTCGTCAACCAGCTTTTGCAAAATCATCTGCCGTTCGTTAAAAAATAACCGTTGCTGCCAGAGCTCAACGCTCAAATTGCGTACGCGCTTACCAGGGATAACACCGCCACCAATATCAACAGTCAAAAAACCATCATCAACCAAGTTTTGAATCAATCTATGAATGGTCGGTTTAGGGATATCTAGCTCTTGTGAGAGCTCTAGTGGAGAAAGCGGTTTTGAAGCATAGGACACTGCTTCGATGATTTCTAGGACACGGGTAATCGACGATACTTTAGGCATATATATGACTCAGTAGGAGTAAAGAAATAGAGCAGACAGCATCACAAAATTTTCATAAATAAGACAAATGGTGACAATACTGACGTTCTATAACAAATCTATTATAACAACTAATTTAGCATAATATCCGCTTGAGGCAAGCGTTAGTCGCGTTATATGAGATCATTTATATCGTTTTATTTATCGGTGTAGATTTTCTCATATAAGTAACAATAGATACGTTAACTCACAAGGCACACTATTCGGTAAGGTTAAGCTATATAACTGTCATTGAGTCAAAAGGCGTTATAGGAAATTATGTAGACATATTTTGCAATACCCTTACATAAACATTAAGCAAGCAAAGTCTCATGTTTACGCTGTTTGGTTACTTTAAGGACGTTATGTAACATAAAAGCGAATTTTTACAGATTGGTGTAGCAATTATTACAGTACCTATGCAATCTTTACATAATGGCAAATAAAAACAGCATCAGTAGGGGTGACTTTTCAAGTCAGAATTGTTTTAATCACCTCAACAAAATGATGGTTTAACAAAAGCACAATCATCGTTTTTTATGGGCGGGTTTATTTCACACTTTAGGAGAATAATTATGAAATTTATTAAATTGACGGCAATCTCTGCTGCTGTTCTAGCATCAACTGCTGCATTAGCTGCTGAGCCAGTTATCGTTGTTGATGACAACGCTGCAGTTGCATATGAAGCTGAGCCAGTTGCAGTTGCCTATCAAGCAGAACCTGCTTCTTATGCATACGATGCTAACGCTGGTGTAGTAAGCAACACTACTGGCGCTGTTGTTGGTGGTACTAAAGGTTTCTTCAGTAAAGTAGTGAACCCAGCATCTGTTAGCGCTGAAGTTGGTACTCTAGGTTATGGTGCGAATATCGGTTGGTCAATGAATGAGAAAACTGAACTACAAGCTGGTTGGGCAGGTGGCGATGTAGCTGACCTTTTCGGCGGTGATTTCGATGCAGACGACGTAAACTATGATGTAGATGCTGACTTTAGCAACCCATACCTAGGCGTACAATTACGTCCTACTGGTAACTGGTTCACAATGGGGGCTGGTATCATCGTTCCTGATAACGATATCGATGTACGTGCGAACTCTGAAGATGGTAACTACAGAATTAATGACGTTGATTATAGTGCAGACGATGTAGGTACTCTACAAGGTACTATTGAGCATCGTAACAAGCTAGCTCCTTATGCTACTATCGGCTTCCGTCCAAACATCACAAATAACTTCGGTGTATTTGGTGAAGTTGGTGCAGCTTATATGGGCAAAACAGATGCTAACGTAACTGCTACAGGTAATACTCCTGAAGCAACTGCTGCTGCACAAGCTGCTGAGCAAGAGCTAGAAGATAAAGATTGGTTAGAGTGGTTGCCAATTGTTAAAGTTGGTGCAACTTACCGTTTCTAATCTAATCACAGTTTAAAGACTGTCATTAGTAGAAAATAAAAAAACGATCCTTTTTAGGGTCGTTTTTTTATGCTTAAAATAAAGTATTGAAAGATATGCTAAAAATCAGGTTTGAACTTTGCTCAGAAAACTTGCTCAAAAAACGATGACAGTCTGCTGCGATTGTAACGTGGCAATGCGATAAGCAGATTGGTAATCCGTATCTTCACTATCATTGAGTACAGATGCAGAGTTAACCTCTTTATTATTTTCAATCAAGCTAGGAATAAGGTGAGAGTAATCCATACCTAAGCCTTGAGCTAATGTATATTGGTTGACTTTGATAAAGCTTTCTTTTATTTGCCATAACAGTTTGGCAGTGCGTTCTCGCTGATCTGTAGATAGCTCCTGTAAAATGGCTAGCTCGCTTTCTGAATAGAAACGCTTGACTACATGCCACGCAATATTATTGGTCTCTATATCGATACCGGCAGGACGCTGACGACTAATAACAACCGCTATTTTACTGTGTAAACGCGTAAAATTTGTCTGATTCGATTCTGTGGTTTGCTTTGAACTACCAGCTCCTGTATGGCTAAAGCATACATAATGCTGACTATTAACGAGCCGATAGGGAAAGCTTGACTCATCCAAGGTGTCATCTATTTCTAACTTCTTAAGCAGCTCTTGCAATAGTTGCCTGACGCCTTGCCGCTGCTGCTGACGCTGACGCTGTTTACGTGCTAGAGCAGGTACTAAGTGTCTAGGTGCTGCTGTCGCCACCTGATATTGCCAGTTTAAGCTACTGAACTTGATTATGTTTTTATATGACGTATTGCATGATGACAACCATAATGACTTATTCCACAACCTTCCAGTGACTAAATGACTGATTGACTCGCTCACTTGGGCAGTCACACACCATGTCGTGATGTCGAGTTGAGTGTACTGTATTTGGGTAAGGTTAGAATTCGGCATATATTAATAGTCATCAAAAACGATTATCATAGAATTGAGTAAGTCTGAACGCTATGTATTTGATACATAGATAGTCATACAAAAGCTATATTTAAATAGTTTATATCTAATTAACCTACTAAAAATCCAAAAAGCCCAGCAATATACTCTTGCTGGGCTTTAATTAAACTATCAAACGCTATAAATAACGCTAAATCACAATTTAGTAAGACAGCTCAGCACGACGGTTTTGTGCATACGCGTCTTCAGTGTTACCAGCTGCTGCAGGGCGCTCTTCACCATAGCTAATCACACGGATGTTGTTTGCAGTGACACCTTGAGCAGCTAGGTAGTTACGTGCAGCTTGTGCGCGTCGCTCACCTAGTGCCATGTTATATTCGCGGCTACCACGCTCATCAGTATGACCTGCAATAACGACAGTCGCTGCTGGGTTTGAATTTAGCAGGCTTACGTGTTGATTAAGGACGCTCGCTGATTGAGCAGTAATTTCACTGCTATCAAAGGCAAAGTAGACCACTGCTTGTATATTCTCAGCGCCAGTGATGACAGCGTTTGAGTTATCAACGATAACAGCACCGTTGTAGCCAACTTGTCCACCTGGGATACCTAGCGGGGCAACGACAACTTCTGAGGTAGAACGCTTGGTAGCACAACCAGTGGTTAATGCAACGGCACTTGATAATAAAGCAAGAACAGCGATCTTAGAAAAACTGATTGACATGACGAGCTCCTAAAATTTTAATTAAATTTGTTTTTTTAAACTGCTTCCGATAAAACTTAGGCAATCTCTATCTATAATATACTAAATGTTAATTTATGTAAGTATTTTTACTGTAAATTATGATAGATAAAATTGAGTGTATTACCAGCGGTGCTTGCCCCAGTTTTCAGGGTTAGCCCAGTAATCAGCATTGAGCCAATTTGGGAGTTGTTTGTAGTCATATAGATTAAATTGCCAAAGCGTCGCAGTAACGGTTGACGAGGTAATAGATTGAATGTCATCAATATTTAGAGATGGTTCATTCAATATATCAAATGGCGTAAAGCCATAAGGTTTCAAATCTATCGAGCTGTCCAATGCGATAAGTAAATGCGCGGCATACAGGTCACGGTAGCGCATGAGTAGCGGTACATAGTGTTGAGTCAGCTCTTCTGACAAGGTGGGTAGCCAAAAGCAAGCAAGCTCATAACGATCAGGTACATGCTGTTTAGCAAGATCTGATAACGTTGATAAGTGTACTGCGTTCAGCCTTGATTCAGTGTTCTCATTAGTAGATGTAGTATCGTCAAGTTGTGCTTGTAGTGCTAATAAATCCGCATGGTTATGTGTTACCCATAATGCTTCACTATTATCTTTTTTATGCTTAGGTGACTGTTCTGTCTGAGTCGTCAATGAGGGTAGTAGTGCCTCAACATACTCCATAAGCAAAGGTAGGGTAATGTCTGCGCGTTTCACCGTATTTTTTGTCATATAATAGGCCGTTAGTTAAATGATTGGTCATCAGTACGACTATTAAATCATTTTCAACAACATTATCCAATTGATAACGTATGTTTCATATTTAAATCATCTTGAACCGACGATATCTTATTCTACATACTTGAAATTTGGCGATTTAGGTCAATCTAGCTATAAGCTTAACAAGAAAACCAATTTAGTATAAAAATTAGCTTAGTCATTGCAAAGCTTTGTCTATGTGCTTAGTTTACTAAGTGCTTAGCTGGTGTAGTTAGCCTGAAGGCAAAGTCTTTATTTGCACTAGAGTCTTCTGTAAATAGCGAAATGATATTACTCATTCCCAGTAAAAATAACTTATAACCAAATCAACGATAATAATAGGACACCATATGTCTACTGCTGAAACTGATGCACAAATCATCAATCCTGAAATGCCAGATGTGCCGCCTCATGCGCCAAGCAAGATTAATCTAAAAGACTATACCAAACCAAGTTTTGATGTCGAGACAGTACATTTAGATATTAAGCTGTTTGAAGACTACGCGCAGGTAGACAGTAAGCTTGAAATGGTACGCCAAACGGCAGGGGATATCGTCTTATTTGGTGAGTCATTAGAGCTGCTAACGATTACGATGAATGGTAAGGCACTGAGCACTGAGGATTATCAGCAGGTAGCGGGTAAGCTGACGATTTATAATGCCCCTGAGCGAGCTACTTTAGATATTCAAGTGCGTATCTACCCACAGACTAATACGGCGCTTGAAGGTCTGTATATGGCGGGCAGTGGCGACGATACTATGTTTGTGACTCAGTGCGAGCCAGAGGGTTTCCGTAAGATTACTTTTTATCCGGATCGCCCTGATGTGCTAGCGATATTTACCACGCGACTTGAAGCAGATAAGCGCTATCCGACGTTATTGGCCAATGGTAACTTAGTCGAAGCAGGTGAAGTGGCCGACGCGCCAGACCGCCATTACGCCATCTGGCACGATCCAACCAATAAGCCAAGCTATCTATTTGCCTGTGTAGTTGCCGATTTAGATGTATTGACAGATTCTTATACGACCAGCGAAGGTCGAGAAGTATTGCTTGAGTTGTATGCCAAGTCTGCTGATATTGATAAATGCGATGTCGGTATGCAAGCCTTAAAGGATGCCATGAAATGGGATGAGGTCAATTATGGTCGAGCCTATGATTTAGATCGCTACATGATTGTGGCGGTCAGCCAGTTTAATATGGGTGCGATGGAAAATAAGGGCTTGAATATTTTTAACACCGCTTGCGTGTTATCTAGCCCTGAGACGACCACCGATGCCCGTAGTTTTAGCGTAAAAGCCATTATTGCTCATGAGTATTTTCATAATTGGACTGGTAACCGTATCACTTGCCGTGATTGGTTTCAGCTGTGCTTGAAAGAAGGTTTTACCGTTTACCGTGATCAGTCATTTTCAGCAGATCAACAGTCAAGTGCGGTACAGCGTATCGATGATGTGGCGACCCTGCGTGCCCATCAATTCAGCGAAGATGCAGGTCCATTAGCACATCCGGTACGTCCAGAGAGTTTTGTTGAGATTAATAATTTTTATACGACGACTGTCTATGAGAAGGGCGCTGAAATTGTACGCATGATTGCCAATACGTTAGGGCCAGATGATTTCCGCAAAGGAACAGATGAATATTTCCGTCGCTATGATGGACAAGCGGTAACGGTTGAGGACTTTTTATCAGCACTGAGTATCACCGATGACAAAATCGAGAATTTTATTGATTGGTATCGTCAACCTGGTACGCCAGTGGTATCGGGTTCTCAAACCTATGATAGCAACGCACAGACGCTGACCATCACTTTGAATCAGCAAACACGCCATGTTAAAGGCTTTGATGCACCAAAACCATTGCCGATACCTGTAGCAACCGCCTTATTTGACAAAGACTCAGGCGCTATCGTTGCTGAGCGTATGTTATTGCTTGACGAGGCGACGCAAACGTTTGTCTTTGAGAATGTCGCAAGCGAGCCTGTCGTGTCATTACTACGTGACTTTAGCGCGCCAGTACAGCTCAACTATGACTACCAAGATGCAGACTTAGCGTTTTTGCTTAAGCATGAAACCAATGGGTTTAACCGCTGGCAAGTTACTCAAATGCTGGTAAATCGTATTTTGCTGCAAGGACAAGGTGGGAAGAGCAGCCCTGATGTATACCTAGAAGCATTGGCGCAGACGCTGCCTGTCTTAGCGGCTGACGATGCGATGCTAGCGGCACGGTTACTTGATATTCCATCAGCGCAAGAGTTGGCTTCTGCTATTTCTAAAGACTACGATCCAGTGTTGGTTAAAGAGCAGCGCGATGGGCTGTATAAGCAAGTAGCTGATAAGTTAAAAGGCCAATGGGCTGAGCTGTATAATAACCTGCCAATGCAGTCTTATGAGGATAGCGCTGAAGCTCGAGGTATTCGTGCGCTGCGTAATGTCGTACTTGATATGGCGTTGACTGTCAATGTGGATGATGCAGCAGACTGGGCACAGCAGCAGTATGATAATGCGAGCTGTATGACTGAGCGCTTTGGTGCATTGAAGGCCATGGTCAATCATCAGCTGGAAGGTGCAGATAAGTACTTAGCGGACTTCTATGATCGTTTCCAAGCAAACGATCTGGTTATCGATTTGTGGTTCAGTGTCCAAGCTGCCGCCGACGATGTGACGCCTGACACGGTCAAGTCGCTACTGACGCACACGGACTTTGATTGGAATACGCCTAACCGTGTCCGTTCGGTCATCAGCGCCTTTAGCTCGCAACCGACGGTACTTTGGACGGCAGAAGGTTTAGAGATGTATACGGGCGTGATTCAGAAATTAGATGATGCTAACCCTGTGTTAGCGTCACGCTTACTGCAAGTACTGGCCCGCTGGAATACGTTGGCTGAGCCGCGTCGTCAAATGGCGCACGAGCAGCTGATAGATTTACAAAAGAATGTCTCATCTAAGCATGTGCTCGAAAGCTTAGAGAGTGTACTAGGTGCTGCAAATAGTTAATTGAGAACAGGGTTAGCTTTGACCAGTTAATGAAACATGTATCGTGATGATCATTGCTAACCAAGTTTTAGAATACAGTATTTCTTATACAACGTTCATAAATAAAAAGCCCCTTTCGCATTGATGCGAAAGGGGCTTTTTATCGTTTGCTCGACGATAATTTATCGCGGATAGCTATTAGCGATTTGGTAGTACATCTTTTACCATATCACGTAAGTCACGTAATGCTGTGACGGTGCTATCCCAATCTAGGCAGCCATCGGTGATTGATTTGCCGTACTCAAGCTGGCTCAAATCAGCAGTCAGTTTTTGATTGCCGCCTTTTAAGTGACTCTCAATCATCATACCGATAATTGATTTATTGCCGTTTTGAATTTGTTCGGCAACGTTTTTGATAACCATCGGTTGTAGGTAAGGGTCTTTACCGGAGTTGGCATGGCTTGAGTCAATCATAATCTTGCTATTGGTCTTGCCTTTTGCCAGCTCGTTTTCAACTTGGGCTACCGCAGTTTCATCATAGTTAGGCTTGCCATTACCACCGCGAAGTACCACGTGCGCGTAAGGGTTACCTTTAGATTTGATGATAGAGACTTTACCATCTGATGATAGACCTAAGAAGCTATGACCTTCTTTAACCGCTTGCATGGCATTTACAGCAACTGTCATACCACCATCAGTACCGTTCTTAAAGCCAACTGGGCATGATAAACCAGAGCTCATTTCGCGATGCGTTTGGCTCTCAGTGGTACGTGCACCAATGGCTGACCAGCTGATTAGATCCTGGATGTACTGCGGCGTATTTGGATCAAGTGCTTCGGTCGCGCAAGGTAGACCTTTTTCATTCAAATCAAGTAGCAATTTACGAGCCGTGCGCAAGCCTTTTTCTATATCAAAGCTGTCATTCATGTCAGGGTCGTTGATCATGCCTTTCCAGCCAACCGTCGTACGAGGTTTTTCAAAATAAACACGCATGACCACAAATACACTGTCTTCGATTTCTTTTGCCAATACGGCTAAACGATCGGCATATTCGTGAGCGGCTTTGATATCGTGAATAGAGCAAGGGCCAATGACCACAAACAAACGCTTGTCTTTACCATCCAAGATATCTTGAATAGTATTACGACCTTTTAGTACGGTGTTATACGCGTCGTCTGACAGAGGCAGCTCGGCTTTTAGCTCGGCGGGGGTAATCAAAGGAATAAATTTTTCAATATTCACGTCGTCAATATCTGCATTATGGGTAACTGATGTTGTCATGGTTATATATCGTCTAGCTGATTTATAGGAATAATCATTATGCGGACAAAAGTGTTGGTTGACAAGGGTAGTCGAGCAGTTAATTGACTGATAACTGGAATGAGGAAACTAAAACTTAGTTATACTTATAGAGACTTAGCATGATATTTGACGTTCTAAATGCACGTTTAGCATTTGGTTTTTCTATCTATTAATAAGAGTTGGTTGAGTTTTTGATGCATAACGCTCAGATTTTATGCGTGAATTTCGCTATTTGTATCATCGTCAAGTATGATAGCAACATTAGCGATGGGTGGCCCAAACTGTGGCATTAAAACAGTACGGATGAGTGCGCACATTATCTGTGAGTTCGTATCGCTGATTTATTACGTTATATTTTATAATAACGGTTTATTTTATTTTGTGTATTTCTAATATCGAGAGCTTGTCATGACAGATTCTGCTACGTCTCATCACCATACTGACCTCATTCATCAAGCCGAGACGGATTCTCAAGTAGCAAAGATAAATGCTACGCCGCTAGTGATAGGCATCGTCGCAGGTGAGGTATCTGGCGACAGCTTAGGCGCAGATTTTATGCGGCAAATGAATAATCTACGTGATGATATTGTCTGGGTAGGCGTAGGCGGTACGAAGATGCATGCGCAAGGGCTACAGAGTATTTTCCCATTAGAGCGTTTGGCAGTGATGGGTCTGGTTGAGGTAATGTCGCAGCTACCAGATTTGCTTAAAGCGCGCCGCGAGCTACTGAGCGCATTTAAGGCTGCCAATATTGATTGGTTCGTCGGTATTGATGCGCCTGATTTTAATTTGCGAGTATCCAAAAAACTAAAGCCCCAAGGCGTGTTCTGTGTGCAGTACGTCAGTCCTTCTATTTGGGCGTGGCGCGAGTCGCGTATCCATAATATTAAAGCAGCGACCAATTTGGTGCTATGTTTATTCCCGTTTGAGTTGCCAGTTTATGAGCGACATAACCATCCGGCGATCTGTGTGGGTCATCCATTGCTACGAACCATTGATCAGACGTTGATAGATACACCAATCAATCAACGTCGCAGTGAGTTGGTCTGGGACAATGATGGGTTGCAGCAGTTCTTCATCGAACGATTTGATGATGTGAGTCAGCTTATTTGTGTGATGCCAGGCTCTAGGCGCGGTGAAATTACAGCCATTTTGCCATTGATGCTTGATGGCATCCAAAAGTTAATCCTGTTAGATCCTAAGCTGTGCTTTATTATTCCAACGGTCGATCAAAACCATCAATATATTGTGCAAGAAGTGATCGACCAACGCTCAGAACAGCTACGTGCAGCAATTGTAGTGGTCTACGATGATACCCAGCCAGAATTTAGCCAACATGCCATGGCGGCATCAGATATTGTGATGCTGGCATCTGGGACAGCAACGCTGGAGGCAATGCTGCTTGAACGTCCGATGGTAGTGGTCTATCAATTAAATCAGCTGACTTACCAAATAGCCAAGCGTCTGGTAAAAGTACCATATGTGGCATTGCCTAATATATTGGCTAATGCGCCAATCGTACCTGAGCTGATTCAAGAGCAGGCGAGCGGTGACAATATCTGCCGCACCGTAATGCGATTGCTGCAACCACGCGCTTATGCCGAGCAATTACACGACTTACTAGTGACAAAGCAGTCGCTACAGCAGCAAAGCAACCATGAGCCTGCAAACAGCGTGATTGAACAGTGGTTTATCCAAAATACCGATACCGTCAATCCTAATTAAACAAGAAAGACCTTCTAATATTATGTATATTCAACACAGTACAGAAAGCCCAGTTCAAGTAATTGATATTAATATTGAGCATATTGATGTTAAAGGACAATATGTTCAGTTAGCAGCGCCCATACGTTTATATGGGCAAATGAATACCGCTGAATTGCTTACTCAATATCTGACTAATGATAACCAAGAGACGGAGCAATCAATACTACAAATCGGCGTTGATGAAGCAGGGCGCGGACCATTACTAGGTAGTGTCAATGTGGCGGCGGCAATATTACCTGCGACTTGGTCAGGTTTGATTGAGGAACAACCGCTTAAAGACACGCCGTTGTCGATACTGACAGACTCCAAACAACTGAGTGAAAAAAAGCGCGATATCCTTTATCCATTGGTTCAGCAGCATGCTATCGGTTATATCATCGCTGATATACCAGCAGCAGTGATCGACCAGGTGAATATCTTGCAAGCAACGATGCTTGGCATGCGCTTATGTACTGAATCATTGCTAGAAGTGATTTTTAAAAAATTCTCGACCACTAGAAATGATAAAAGCACGTCGCTCGATCAATTAAAGATCGAAGCGCTATTTGATGGAAATCGTTGCCCTGACTTGAACTATGATAGCTTTAAACATTTGGAGGTAGCGCCATTTGCAATTGACTGTCAAGCATGGGTAAAAGGCGATGCGCGTCATACTAGTATTGCAGCGGCCAGTATATTGGCAAAAGTAAGTCGTGATGAATCGATGTATACACTGGATGCTCAATATCCGGAATATGGTATTGCCAAACACAAAGGCTATCCGACGCGTGCGCACATGGAAGCAATCGAAAAACATGGTGTCTTGCCAACGCATAGACGTAGTTTCGCACCAGTAAGAAAAGCGCTAGAAATACAGTAGCCATAAAAAAGCGACTATAGAAACGTGATCATGAAAAAGTGACTGTATAGCAAATACAAAAGAATCGTGCTTTATAGATAATATTTTTGCCTTAAAAATAGCCTAAGCATAGTGTTAATCTATAGACCTAAAAAGAAACCTGTTACCTGCAATCAGCGAGTAGCAGGTTTTTTATAAAATAATGAGCAAAAGTTCATAATCTGTAATACAATAGACATTATATTGAAATAAAACACTGTTAAATCAATTACTAACTAACCTGTAACTGATTTTGGTTCTCATTGCTTTTCACAAACAGGCTATTATTTTATAGGATGAGCGATGACTTCTTATACTTCTCAGAAAAATCTTGCGGCAGTGCTATTTTTAACCATATTTCTCAGCGCGTGCGGCGGAGGCGGTGATTCCGATAGTAGTTCTACATCTGCTAATACACCAGATAACTCACAAAGTGATGAAACTGCCGAGCCAACCACGTCAGAACCTATTACTTCTGCTCCGATTATAGCGACACCAACTGAACAAAGTGGTGGTGCTCCTAACGCTGGTGGCAATGGGTCAGCTGAGAACAATGTACAAGCAGCATTAAGTGCAAATAATCAGTTCAGTCTAGCAAGAACCAGCTGTGGTCTAAATGGTCTATCCGTTGATACAGAACTAGATGATATTGCTATTCAACACGCAAATTATATTAAACATGTATTTGCTAATAGCTCACCAACCAGCTTTAACGCGCATTTCGAAAATGAAATCAGCGATATTGCTAGTGTGACAGGTTCTAACAATCCTTTTTTCAGTGGATTAGATCTGGCAGATCGATTGATCAATGCAGATTATGGCAACTCGCAATATAGCGTTACTGAAAACATTGCCCAGTCTGTCTATTATAGTTCGGCAGGCAATTTTTTGAGCACAGAAGCTGTGGCAAGCTCTATGGCAAAATCGTTGTTGTCGGCGCCTTATCATCTACGCTCTTTAATGTTGCCAACCTCAGGCGTAGTAGGAACAGGAGTGGTTACCTATACGCCTAGTAGTAAAAATGCTGCTAACAATAAAGGCTATGTTTTGGTAAGCAATGCTGCAGGGACAAAAACCACGACAAATAAAACGCTTGAAGGCGTTTTTACGTACCCATGTCAAGATGTGACGGGGACAGTTACTGCACTTTATAACGAAACCCCAAATCCAGTCAGAGGCTCTGGGCGTAATTTACGTACTGATCCTATCGGACAGCCGGTTTATATCAACATGCCATCCGCTGATAAAGTTAAAGTGAGTAACGTTAAATTCAGAGATGTGCAGCGCAATATAGATGTGCCGATTCAATTGCTTGATTCTGACAATGATCCGTACAAAGGTACGAATTATGCGCTACCAACGAATGAAGCATTTATTTTGCCATTAACTGATGCGCTCAAAAGCTGTGAATCAGGTAGTAATAAAGGTGGTAATTGTGGACTTTATGGTAATAGCGAATATAAGGTCAGCTTTGATATTTTGGTTGACGATAAAACATTAGAGCAGCAGTCATTTACGTTTACTACTGGTAAGGTAAATTACTAATAAGTATTTAATACTCTCTAAATATTTGTCGTAAAAAAAGGTCTGAACCAATGATATGGTCTAGACCTTCTTTTTATGTGATGATTTTTTTGTAATAACTTTAATTATCTTCATACAACACTAGGAGTCTCGCCTAAAACGATGAGTTAGGCTGTTTTAAAAAGTTCTTTTCATCTTCAGTTGAGTCGCGATTTAGTACCTCGTTGCGGTGTGGGTAACGCCCAAATTGATCAATGATCTCTTTATGACGATATTCAAAATCTAGCGTGGTAGCATCGTCTAATTGCTTAAATAATGGTAGATAACGGTCGTGAATCAGCGCTGACTCAGAATGCATAAACGGTATGATCATAAATCGACGCCACTGCATCGGTAAGGTATCAAAGTATGGCTGCTGAATAGCTTCTTGGGCGAGTGCTAATGCCATGCCGTCTTGGGCAAAAGCACAGGCTTGTTTGCGACATAAATTGCGTGAAAACTGATCCAGCACAATAATTTCTGCCAAGCGTCCTGCCAACGCCGTTATCGAGCTATTACCATCCAATGAAGACTCTGCGATACGCCAAGTGACACATTCGCCTTGTTTCGCTGCATGCCAAAGGTCACCAAACTTATCCTGTATCTGCTTATCAAAACGATCGTTTTGTTCAAACCAGTAAGCTTCATTGTTTTTATCAAACCAAAAATCCAACACGGCACGCGCATCAGGATCTAGATAAGTCAAATCTATGTTTTTTGGATCCAATTGTGATGAATGGGATCGACTGGCTGAAGTGGAATAATCGGTTGAGAGTGCCATAAGATATTCTAATTATGATGAATTTAGTCTACTATAGCGCAAATATTTATATCTGTCTGTCAAGATACCAACAGCAGAGTGTCTATTAGGTAATCTATTATGAATGCAAAAAATCTAGAGAATTCTATCAACGCGACATTGCCACCAACGCCTTACTACGTGCTTGATGAAGCGGCCATCGTCGCTAATATGAAAATCATCGCTAGGCTGTGTGAGCTGTCTGGTGCAAAGGCATTATTAGCACTAAAATGCTTCGCCACATGGGGCGTTTTTGATGTGATGCAGCCTTATCTGCATGGCACGACTTCGTCTTCACTTAATGAAGTGAGATTGGGCTATGAGACCTTTGGCAATAACGATGATGCCAATAGCCAAGATAAAAAAGAAACGCATGCTTATAGCGTCGCCTATAGTTCAGATGAAATCCCTGAAGTGCTGAACTATGCGGATAAAATCATTTTTAACTCAATCTCACAGCTCAACGCTTTTAAAGTGCAAGCCGCCGCGCAAAATATACCTGTAGGTCTACGACTCAATCCAAAAACCAGCAACTCATCGTTTTTGATTGCTGATCCTGCACGCCCATTTAGCCGTCTTGGTGAGCATGATAAAGATAAAATCGCAGCGGTACTTGGCGATATCACTGGCGTCATGATTCATAACAATTGTGAAAATGACAGTTTTGAAGCCTTTAGTGAAAGCTTGGCTGATATTGAAGAAAGATTTGGTAATATCTTAGCGCAGCTTGAGTGGGTGAGCTTGGGCGGTGGTATCCACTTTATTGCGCCTGATTATCCATTAGAAAAATTGGCTGCACGTTTGAAAGCGTTTAGCGACACTTATGGCGTGCAAGTGTATCTTGAGCCAGGTGAAGCCAGTATTCACGGTGCGGGCACGTTGGTGACGACAGTGTTAGACACCATGCACAATCAAAAAAATCTCGCCGTCGTCGACGCTTCGATTGAAGCACATATGCTCGACTTGCTTATCTATCGTGAGTCCGCACCGATTGCCGCGATCAATAATACTGCTGGCAATATTGCACCTACTGGCAATCCAGCAGAAGCTGCGCCGTCTGAAGCCAATGCTGAGTCGGCAGACCATACCATTATTTATGGTCGTTCTTGCTTAGCAGGTGATATCTTCGGCGAGTATGCATTACCGAGTAATCTTCAGATAGGCGATCAGATTGCCTTTGGCAATGCTGCTGGTTATACGATGGTGAAGAAGAATTGGTTTAATGGGGTCAACATGCCAGCGATTGTCATCCGCCGGTTGGATGGCAGTATCGATATCCAGCGCGAGTTTGATTATCAAGATTATAAAGCCAGCTTGTCTTAACGCGATATTTCTAAGACTTTTCTACATTAGAAAACAAAGGCTTAGTCTTAATAACGGGTGATTTTAAGGTATCTGCTATTGATACATTATTTTTTACCGATAAGGGAATAAAAATTGTTATAATCGCGTCGGGCAAATAATGGAGTATTATTTGCCCGACGGGTGCGTGGGTTTTCCTCGGTCTTCCTTTTTAATTCACGCATATCATTCACTCGTTTCTGTTTTGCATAGCCGCTATCAATGGTATCGACAGGGACACAAAGGAGGATTGTTCATTGAACACAAACCAACAAGCTAAGCCCAACAAAAAAGATGTACTGATCATCGGAGCAGGCGGTGTCGCTCAAGTGGTCGCGCATAAATGTGCGATGCACAATGATGTACTTGGTGAGATTCATATCGCCTCACGTACAAAAGACAAATGCGATGCCATCGCCCAAAGTGTAAAAGAAAAAGACAGCTTTAAGCAGGCTGCGGTCTTGCATACGCATCAAGTCGATGCGATGGACAGCCAAGCACTCGTGCAGCTGATACAAGACACCGGAATACAAATAGTCATCAATGTTGGTTCGGCATTTATCAATATGACCGTACTAGAAGCCTGCATTGAGACAGGTACTGCCTACATAGATACGGCTATTCATGAAGACCCACGTAAGATTTGTGAGACACCGCCATGGTACAACAACTATGAGTGGCAACGTAAAGAGCGCTGTGCAGACAACAATGTTACGGCCATTTTAGGTGCAGGGTTTGATCCTGGTATGGTCAACGCTTATGCGCGTCTTGGCTATGACATGATGGATGCAGGATCTGTGACGGATATCGATATCATTGATATCAATGCGGGCAGCCATGGCAAATACTTTGCGACCAACTTTGACCCAGAGATTAACTTCCGTGAGTTCACCGGTACGGTTTACTCTTGGCAAGACAGCAAGTGGCAGTCTAACAAAATGTTTGAAGTTAAACGTACGGACGACTTGCCAGTTGTAGGTGTGCAAAACAGCTATCTAAGCGGTCATGATGAAGTGCATTCATTGTCAGCTAACTTAGATGTACCAAACATTCGCTTTTGGATGGGCTTTGGTGAGCATTACATCAATGTCTTCACTGTCCTACAGAGCTTAGGATTGCTATCTGAGCAGCCAGTGATGACTGCTGAAGGCCAAGAAGTGGTACCACTGAAAGTTGTTAAAGCAGTACTACCAGATCCAAGCTCGCTTGCACCGAACTATACAGGCAAGACCTGTATCGGTGACAAAGTCAAAGGCAAAATCAATGGCGTTGAGACTGAAGTGTTTATCTACAATGTCTCAGATCATAAAGATGCTTACAATGAAGTTGGTAGCCAAGGTATCTCGTATACCGCAGGCGTGCCACCTGTTGCTGCTGCGATATTAGTCGCGACTGGCGAATGGGATGCAGGCAAAATGGTCAACGTCGAAGAGTTAGATGCCAAGCCATTTATCAATCTGCTAAATAAGATTGGTTTGCCAACGCGTATCAAAGATAGCGAAGGCGATAGAGCGCTTGAGTTTGATATTTAGTTAGTCATTATATCTATTCTAAAAGCCCATCTGACTTTAATTGAGTCAGGTGGGTTTTTTATTTTATAAAGAAAAAATAAATTGTCATTGTCTATTTAATTATACAGAATAAATTATCAAACGATAATGATTTTCAATATCATCTATATTAAAAATAAGGTAGTATTTCACTTTTGTATCATTCGCTAGACATTCTGTAAAGGTAGAAATTAGATGTTTGTCAGTGAATAAATGAGGGAGTAGTGAATGAGATACATACGATTTCTTCCTAAGAAGAAATGGGCCATAGCAGGCTTTACCTTTTTATTATATTCGGCGTCATTTCCTGCATTTGGTTCGGAGGCAACGATGCTAACGATTGAAAGTCCCTTAAAAGGCGATTTAAATCATTCCAACAGGGAAAACGCTGATATCAAGCCACAGCATAAGTCATTAGACTTTAGCGTTCCTTGCGATACAGGCGATTATCTAACCGGATATGTTGAGAGTGATAGAAGTATGATGACGCTAGATGTTATCGATGCCACAGGAAAAGTATCGCGCCGTTTGATTGATAATAAAAGTGGCAAACAACACTTCTATTCAGTAGCCGAAAACTGTGCAGAGACCTGGCGACTGTCTGGCTCAGGTGCTTATCAGATAGTGCTCGAACAACGTGTTAGTTTAGCAGAGCAAGATTTAAAAGGTTCTTTAGGAAATTCTCTAGACAGTTCTGACACGTTACTCAGCCCCAGAGTATCGGCATTACTTGAGTCATTGCAGAAAGGGCAGAGTACAGATCGCTTTTGGGCGGAAGTGGAAGTATTAGGTACACCGCTGATTGAAGACACAGCTTTGGGCACTGTGATGACGTTTTTAGCGCTAGGAGACTATCGCAATGTCAAGTTAATGGGTGGCCCGTCCACCAATCATGATGCATTGCAACGATTGGTAGACTCTGATACATGGTACAAAAGTTTTATTGTGCCAAACAACACGCACTTATCCTATCAGATTGCTCCCAATACCCCTGAGCCACCTCTGTCTGAGTTTGCTCGTAGAGTCGCCATAAAAGCCGTGGCTCAAGCCGATCCTTATAATCACCATTCATGGCCACGTTCAGCCACTGATAAGTACACAACCAAATCTACTATTACGTTAAAAGACGCACCAAATAGGCGTTGGATAAAAAGACAGGCAGAGGTTCCCAAAGGAGCGTTGTCTACCTTTAAATTTACCAATAGTACATTGGACAATACTCGCGATATCACCATTTACTCCCCAACTGTTAATAACAACAAGGAGAATAGTAAAGATGATGCGGTGCTGTTATATATCTTTGATGCGGAAGCCTATATTGATACGGTTGGATTGCCCACGATTTTAGATAATTTGATTGCAGAAGGTAAGGTTCCACCAGTGACAGCGGTGTTTATTAGCAATCCTGACAATGATGCCCGTGCACGTGAATTACCTGCCAACCCAATGTTTGCAGATGTATTGGCCAATGAGTTAGTACCACAAATAAATAAACGATTGCCAGTAGCGATACCAACGGATAGAACGGTCATTGCAGGGTCAAGTTATGGCGGTTTAGCAGCGACGACTATCGCACTACGTCACCCCGACATATTTGGCAATGTTATCTCTATGTCTGGGTCTTACTGGTGGCATCCAAAAGATCAGACAGCAGAAGATAAACACTTCGTAGCGTCTGAGGTAATAAAAATGGATAAGGCACCCGTTCGTTTCTTTTTGAGCGCAGGCGTGTTTGAAACGGCTCGTGGTAAAAGTGGTAGCAACGGTATATTGGGAACCAATCGTCATCTGCGAGACGTTTTATTGGCAAAAAGGTACGATACACATTATCAAGAGTATGCTGCAGGACATGATTACTTTGCTTGGCGAGGAATCATAGGAGATGGTTTGGTATCGCTTTTTCCGTCTAAGGAAAAGAAGTAATATCTCTTTTATTTAAACTAGCGCTAATGTTTAGCCTTTTACTACTAAATAAAATGATAGTGACTGAGTATTCATACTCTAACTTCTAATTTTCTATATAAAGTATTTTTTTAAAACCAACCTGCTAACAAGTAGCAAGTTGGTTTTAAATCGATTGTCATTAATTAGGATTATATTCTCTCAACGCCGCAATACGGTCATCAAGCGTTGGGTGTGAACGGAATAGATTGGCAATACTAAAGCCTTGCGTTTGTCCTGATGAGATCGCAAATGCTTTCATACTCTCAGGCATTTGATCTGGTCGCTGTGCAGAAGGACGAAGCGCATCAAGCGCCCTAATCATTTTTTCGCGGCTGGCCAATTTTGCGCCCATTTGATCCGCACGGAATTCACGTAAGCGTGAGAACCACATCACGATGGCAGATGCCAAAAATCCAAGTAAGATATCCATTACGATACTCGTAATAAAGTAACCAATACCTGGGCGGTCACTGGTATTTTTAAACACAGTACGGTCAACGAAACTACCGACAATGCGTGCAAAGAACATTACAAACGCATTGACCACGCCTTGAATAAGGGCAAGGGTTACCATGTCACCGTTCGCCACATGGCCAATCTCATGCGCCAGTACCGCTTCGACCTCATCCTGGTTCATATTTTGTAGTAGACCAGACGAAACCGCTACTAGGGCTTTATTTTTATTCCAACCAGTCGCAAAGGCATTTGGCTGCGAATTATCAAAGATACCAACCTCAGGCATACCAATATTTACGGCTCGCGCTTGTTTGGCGACTGTATCAACTAACCATTGCTCAGTAGCGGTGCGTGGCGATTCTATGACTACCGTACCAGTGGATCTTTTAGCCATCCACTTTGATATAAATAGCGACACCATCGAGCCGACCATACCGTAGATACCACACATAACGGCAAGGCTAGTGTAGTTAAGACCACCTGCGCTGTGCACACCACCGATTCCAAAAAACCTCGATAAAATACCAAACACAATGCTAAAGACCACGATCACTGCTAAGTTGGTCAATAAAAATAATCCAATACGCATCATGACGCTAATTTCCTATTTAAAGTGTTGGTATGGCCTAGATAGGCGGTTATCTAAGAGGTTTGTTTGCTATGATAGATTTTACTGTGGTTTTGACTGTAATGTTAGAAAAAATAGCTTTTTATAAGTGGTGACAGAGATAGGGTGATTATTTTGGGGAATGCCGTACAATACCTGACTGGTTTTAGCAGGTTAGAAAAGTAGTAGATGAGGAGTAGTGATTTTTGACAGAATTAAAGACGGTTGGGCTATTTGCGCTTACTGCATTGGCTGAGATTGCAGGATGTTATCTGCCTTATCTGTGGCTGCGAGAAGGCAAGTCAATCTGGCTGCTGATACCTGGTGCGCTGAGCTTAGTCGCGTTTGTTTGGCTGCTGTCATTACACCCAACTGCTGCGGGCAGGGTCTATGCTGCATATGGTGGTGTTTATATATGCATGGCGATTTTATGGTTGTGGACGGTCAATGGTATACGACCAACCATGTGGGATATAGTGGGTTCGGTAGTTGCGTTGCTGGGAATGGCGATTATTATGTTTGCGCCGCGCGGAGCTTAATCAAAACCTAAGCTCAATTAAAGACAGTGCTTAGCTAAAGGCCAATGACGAATCAAAAAAATACCAATCAAACGGCTAGGTCGGATTGGTATATTAATATATTGATTATTAATGTTTGCCTAAAATACTACCATTGTCGTCTTTCTTGGCTTGTTTGGCAGCTTTCTTCTCTTTAGCAGTCAAAAGGGGCTTTTTCTTAACGTTCTTCTTACTATCTTGACCTTTGCTCATCATCGTTTCCTTTTTTACAGCACACTACTCATTACGCAAAGTTAAGCGAATTCAAGACAGTGTGAATACAGCTAACATAGCTGTTTACTGAATAGAGTATAGGCTTAAGCTTTAGTAATAGATAGCGCTCGCACAATTCGTCTACGATTCAATTATCGTTCAAATTCTTTATGTTTACGGTTAGTCCTAGTTTATCAATTGATTCGTTCAATCAATCATTGTATTAATAAGTGCTTACTTACGGATACATGGCGATTTGCTATAATGCGTCATAAACCGATTCATAAACGCGGCAAACTCTTATTTATTAACATTTAGCACCATAGTGCTTACTGTTTTGGTCAAATTATTATGCGTATTCGTAAACTATTTAAATTTGAAAATGCTCACATCGTTCGTAATTGTAGTTCTGAGCGTTGTAAGCATTCGATTCATGGTCACAGCTATCAGATTGAGCTGATCCTTGAGGCCACTCGTTTAGACCATGGGCAAATGGTTTATGACTTTGGCCTACTAAAATCTTCTATCAAAGACATTATCGATAGCTTTGATCATGCCATTTGCTTTTGGAACAAAGATGATCCTGAGTATGTCGCAGCGTGTAAGAAATTTAGCGCACGTTGGATCAGCCTACCAGTTTCGCCATCGGCAGAGCAGTTTTCACGAGTGATATTCTTTTGGGCACAAGAAATACTACGTCAGACACAAATGCAAAATGGTGAAGCAGATGTCAGCGTGTACTCAGTGATTGCCCATGAGACGGCGACAGGGTATGCGCAGTGTTTTGCTGATGATGTTGCAAACGATCAAATGGGTAAACTAGTTCTAGAAGATTTTGAATTCAGTGAGCAGGTTCGTGCTGAGTGGACTGACTCTGAGCTGTATGCCAAGCTGATTCGCGGTGAAAGCTTTACCAATCCAACCGTGACCATGCAGGTTCAGACAGAGCAAGTACAAGCAGGTTCAGTCTGATGTGTGATGGTCAATCTATAGAAAATAGCAAATACCTAAAGACTCTGATATTAAACTCTGAGCAAGATACTCAAGCATTGGCTGAGCAATTAGCGACCTTGTCACTGACAGGTAGCGTGTGGCTGGCAGGTGACTTGGGCGCTGGTAAAACGACACTAACGCGTTATTGGTTACAAGCGCTTGGTCATACAGGTGCGGTGAAAAGCCCAACCTATACCTTGGTTGAGCCCTACAGTATTCAGCGAAAAGATGGTTCCATCAAACCAGTTTATCATGCAGACTTATATCGTCTGCAAGATCCAGAAGAGCTGTCTTTTATTGGGTTTGATGAGTATCTCGATGAGCCTGAAGCGCTAGTCATCATCGAATGGGCTAGCCGCGCGGATAGCTATTTGCCACCGCCTACGTTATTCATCGATATGACCCAAAGTGTAAGCGGTGATAACGACACTGAAGCACGCCAAGTGCAGTTGAGAGTGTCAAAGGCAGGTCAAGCGCAGGGTTTGGATTTATCACAACTTATCATCTAAATGAATATCTAAATTATACCAAACGCTACTTTCCAAAAATATGACATCTATAAATGCCAGATAATCATCCTAATACCCGTATTAAAAAACTATCGCCGTTGCTAATCAATCAATTAGCAGCAGGTGAGGTGGTGACCCGTCCAGCAGCAGTGGTCAAGGAGTTGCTGGAAAATGCCATCGATGCTGGTGCGACCAATATTGAGGTGCGCATCACTCAAGGTGGTATGGGTCTGATTGAGGTAGTGGATAATGGGGTCGGCATTCATCCTGATGACATGGTTATGGCCATCACTCGTCATGCGACCAGTAAGGTTGCTGACGTTGCTAATCTGCATGGTATTACGACGTTGGGTTTTCGCGGTGAAGCGTTAGCGGCGATGGCTGCTGTCTCTCGTTTGACCTTAACCAGTAGTCATGATGAGAGTGGTATTGGCCGTCAATTACAGGTCGCTGGCGTATTAGATGACACACCAAAACTGTTACCAGTTGTGCATAACTGCGGTACTACGATTGTCGTAAAAGATTTGTATTTCAATGTGCCTGCCCGCCGTGGCAATTTAAAATCTATTGCTACTGAGTTCGGGCATATTGAAACCATCGTCCGAGAGGTTGCACTGGCGCGTGCCGATGTTGCTTTGACACTTTTTCATGACAATAAACAGCGGCTATCATTATCTGCAAGTGCTATGAGTATTAGTGGCAATAATGACAGCCGCTTGCCACTGCCGCGTCTAGAACAAGCGACTGGTATGGCATTGACAGATAATGCATTAGCAATATCGATAGATTTGTCGAGTCTGGTACAGTCGTCTGTAGCGTACGATGATAGCAATGTTAATCAGGCAGCGATTAGTGGTTGGTTATGGCCGCTACATCATGACAAATCTGACTTACCCAAACTGATTTATGTAAATGGCAGACTGGTAAAAGAAGCATTGATTAGCAATCAAATACGTCAACTGGCACAAGGTGCGCAGCTAGCAGGTATGGGGTATGCACTGTATTTTGATTTACCAACGCAATGGTTGAATATCAATGTGCATCCATCTAAACAGCGTATCAAAATCAGTCCATTGAATAATATTATGGCGCACTTAGGCCATACAGTTCGTACGCAGTTGAAAACGATTGATGTAGCTAAGTTTGGGCTTGGAATTGATTCTGCATCTGCGTCCGTAGCGACGACAGAAACTGACAGCCAATACAAATCTGTGGAATGGGTAAATAATAATGCTTCTGAAGGTCGTTCGTCTGAAATGCCCATCTCAAGTAGTCAGTCTAGCAATAACCAAAGGCAGAATAATCAAGTAGAATCTACTAGACAGTCTTATCAGTCTACTGCAAACCAATCACTTTCAAGTAATCCTTTATTGCAAGAGTCAGCGCGATCTTATATCAATGAACGATCAGACCAAAGTAACAATAGTAACCACAGCACTTCACATTATTCTGATGGAGCAGCTACCTCTGCATCTTTACCAATTTGCTTAGATATCATTAACGATGTAGAAGCTGTTGACATGGACTTAAACACAGATGATAAAAAGCTACCTTGGTTATTATTTTATCACCAAGGGCAGTGTGCACTGATAAGTGCTAAAGACTGGCAGTTTAAAGTAAGCCAGTTGTTCGAATCACTTACCTCTAGTCAGCAAGTATTCAAAAAAGATAGATTGCCAAACAGTGCTACTGAGATTAATCAGCAACTTATAATGGTCAATGCGCAAATGTCTGCACAGGATTCAATGGTTTTTGTGAATGATCTTACTGGAATAATCATGAACAATGCTATTAAAGCGATAGACAGTCATCGCTTAGTAAAGCTAATGCTATCCTGAATATCTGAAAATAATTACAACATCTTAAAGCAATTAAACCAATCGATATCTGAGTTATCCATATATTATGAAAGGCCACTTTATGCAACATTCGTCTGATATCCTACCTCACAAACTGACGGATAACAGCGTGGTTTGTCTTATGGCACCAACTGCTAGCGGCAAGACGTCACTGGCGTACGAGCTATACGATACAGGTCGTTTTGAATTAATCTCAGTGGACTCAGCGCTGATATATCGTGACATGAACATTGGCACAGCCAAGCCAACAGCGGCTGAGCTGGCGCGTTATCCACATCATTTGGTCGATATCATCGATCCTACGCAAAGCTATAGCGTGGCGGAGTTTGTCAGTGACGTTGCTCGTCTTATTGACGAGTGTCACAGAAATGGCAAGATACCATTATTAGTAGGCGGTACCATGATGTATTACATGGCGCTACTCGATGGGTTGTCTCCTGTGCCCGATAGCGATGACAGCGTACGGGCGAGCGTAGAGCAGTGGCGTCAAGAGGAAGGTGTTAGCGCTCTATATGATTATTTGGGGAGTATAGACCCTATAAGTCATGAGCGCTTGAATGCTACTGATACTCAGCGTATCACGCGAGCAATTGAAGTCTATCTACAAACACATATTCCAATAAGTGACTGGCAGCGCAAGCCAAAGCAAGCATTGGCACATAATCCGAATCAGCAATGGCATGCGCTATCGGTAATGCCAGATCGTCCATGGCTACATAATCGTATCGAACAACGTCTAGATATCATGTGGAATGAAGGGCTAGTGGCTGAAGTCATAGACTTACTAAAAAAGTATCCGCTCACGCCTAATATACCTTCGATGCGCTGTGTGGGCTACAGGCAAGTACTAGAATACTTGGTGCATATTGAGCATCCGATATTTGATGAGACTCATCTAGATAAAGCTCAATTTTATGAAGCTTTTGAAAAGCATATAGCTGTCAACGGAGAAAAAGAAATCTCAGATAATGTTGCTCAGTCAGCTACTCAACCAAATATGGCTAACCAAGAGACCGAGGCGCTTGCTTGTCAGGAAATGCAAAATAAGGCATTATATGCTACAAGACAGCTAGCAAAACGTCAGTACACATGGCTAAGAAAGGTAATGCAATTGCCTAGCGCATCATCGAATGGGACAGTAGAGTTTGAGAGCGGGGCTGATGCTAGCAGTCGTATGATATTACAAACGTTTGAAACCATGGCCGAAGCACGAGAGTACTTGTCTTAAGGTGCAATGATAGCTAACACAATTAGTTTCAAAAATTGACATAGATAGCTGTTATAATTTGGCTCAGTGCGTTGAGCCTTGTTATGATGTCTGGTTTATAGACTTTTGTAGACAGAAAGTATTAACGAAACAACTAGTTACTTAATTATTTACAATAATAACGTATTCGCGATAAAGTGGAATCACTTAAGAGCAATGAATATTTATTTAGATACGTTTTATAAAGAAAACACCTTATTGTATCTACCTTTTAGCCATTATAATTAAATTAACACTTAAAATAATTGGCACTCAAAACATAACTATATAATATTTAGGAGAGATTTCATGTCAAAAGGACAAACTTTACAAGATCCGTTCTTGAACTCGCTGCGCAAAGACCGCATTCCTGTCTCTATTTTTTTGGTAAATGGTATTAAATTACAAGGCCAAATTGAATCATTTGATCAATATGTCGTTCTCCTGAAAAACACAGTGAGCCAAATGGTATATAAGCATGCCATTTCAACAGTCGTGCCAGCACGTAACCCACGTAGTAGCACAACGACAGGTACAAGTGCTCAGCCTCAGAGCGCAGCACCGACTGGATATCAAGGCGGTGGCTTTGAACGTGGTAGCAACCCTGCTGCTGGCGGCTTTGAAGAACGTGGTTTTGCATCGAGTCGCAGTGGATTTAATCGCGGTGGTTTTAGCCAAGGTCAAGATCGTGGTTTTGAACGCGGTAGCTTTGGACAAGGTCAAGAGCGCGGCTTCGAGCGTGGTGGCTTCGGTCAAGATCGTGGGTTTGATACCACGGCAGATAACACAGGCTTTGAAGATAAGCCAAACGACGGTTCTAATGATAGCAATAGCTAACGTATTGAATTAATCGAGCGTGTTGTCTGAAAAAACATTAAGACATGATTTATTCGTTTAAAACCTGCTAATAATAGTGGGTTTTTTTTGTATAGATAGCAGCAAGCTCTTTTATTCCGTATGCAGCACTATATTAGTGTAGATTTTGTAGACTATTACTAATATGAAACATAGTGTAGTAAAATAGCGTATTGATTCATTATAAAAATAGAGCGGATTCATGAGTGATACCAAAAACAACTTAACCCATGAGCAATTTATTACCACTGCTATCGAGGCCATTAATACAGAGATATCTGCGTTAGCACTGCTAACAGAGCAGATTGACGACAGATTTGCACAAGCATGTGACATCATCCTGACTTGTAAGGGTCGAGTGGTGGTCACGGGCATGGGCAAATCAGGATTAATTGGACGCAAGATAGCAGCGACTTTTGCCTCAACGGGTACGCCTGCTTTTTTTATGCATCCTGGTGAAGCGGGGCATGGCGACTTGGGAATGCTTGTGAAAGGTGATGTACTGCTTGCTATTTCAAACTCAGGTGAGTCAGATGAAATCAAGATGCTACTGCCAGTTGTTAAGCATCTAAATATCCCTCTTATCAGTATCAGTCGTGATAAGCGCGGTATGTTACCACGAGCAGCTGACATTGTATTAACGCTCGGTCAGTCGCAAGAGGCTTGTCCACTTAATCTAGCGCCTACCTCCAGTACGACAGCTACTTTAGCGCTCGGGGATGCGTTAGCGGTTGCTTTAGTACACGCACGTAATTTCACTTCTGAAGATTTTGCATTATCGCATCCTGCTGGTGCCTTGGGTCGTCAGCTATTGACGCGTGTTGAAGATTTGATGCACACCAATTCAGAAAACTTGCCTTTGATTCATCAGCAAGCCCCATTGCAACAAGCTTTATTTACTATGTCTGCCGGACGACTGGGCATGACAGTGGTGACTGATGATAACAATAAGGTCGTCGGTGTGTTCACAGATGGTGACTTGCGCCGAGGGTTAGAGAAAGGCATCGATCTACAAACGCCAATGCATGAAGTAATGGTCAGTAATCCACGCCATATCAGTAAAACGATGCGTGCGTCAGATGCGCTTAGTGTCATGAATGAGAGTGGTATTAGCCAGTTATTGATTATTGATGATGAAGATCGTTTAGAAGCTATTATTACCGTGCATGATTTGCTGCAAGCTGGGGTCAAATAAGGTTTGTGAGTTGCCGTTGAAATAGTTAAGCTATATAGAATAACGCTTCGAAAATAAATATTAAAAAGAGACAAATAATGCAGGACTTGATACAGAAAGCTGGACAAGTAAAACTATTGGTCATGGATGTTGATGGTATTTTATCCAATGGTCAAATTATCTATGATGCCAATGGTGTTGAGACCAAAGCGTTCTCAGTACATGATGGTGTGGGTGTTAAGTCGTTAGCACGCTACGGTATTTTGACAGCCATTATTACGGGCCGTAGTAGTGCAATGGTGAATAAGCGCGCAGCAGAAATGGGCGTCAACCATGTGGTGCAAGGCCGTGATGATAAGCTTGTTGCGCTAAACGAGCTGCTATCTTCTCTAGATCCTGCCCTGAATATCACTGCTGCTGACTGTGCCTATATGGGCGATGATTTACCAGATATCAAAGCAATGCAAACAGTAGGCTTTGCGGCAACCGTACCTAATGCGCATGCTGAAGTCATCAAGCGCAGTGACATGGTAACGACTCGTGCTGGCGGTACTGGTGCAGTGCGCGAGATATGTGACCTTATTTTAAAAGGTCATGGACATTATCAAGACTTTATCGCGCATTACACGCTTGATGAGGCGCAAACTCAGGATAACCAGTCGTGAATACACGTGTCTTAATTGTATTAGCCTTAATTATTGCTGGTATCGCAGGTTGGTTTTTTCAGCAGCAAGGCGACGTAACGCCGCCAGTCAATATTGAAACAACAGATGTCGATTATGAAGCCACTGATATCAAAGCCGTGCAGACCAATGAACAAGGTGAAACCGAATACGAGCTTACCGCTGAGTCTTTGACGCATAATCCTGAGACCAATCAGGATGAAATGTCAGGCATTACCATGAATTGGGAACCATCTGCAGAGCAACGCTATCGTATTCAAGCGGGCAGTGCAGCTATTAGTCAACAGACAGGGGAGCTTAGTTTATCAGGTGGATTTACACTGGTGAGCGAAGGCAATAAGAGTACCCCTGAGATCGAACCGATAAAAGTGACTGGTAGTACGCTAAAAGGTAATACGAAATCAGGCAAAGTATACAGTGACGCGCCTGTGAAAATCGAACAAGGCATGAATCGATTTGAAGCCTCTAGTATGACTGCCAATCTTGAAACGGGTGAATATGAATTTGGCCAAGTTGCTGTTGCCTTTTCTCCATCTGAACGCCAAGACAAAGCATTGTTTTAATCAAAGTCTTTCTTATTTACTGTGTCAAAAAATAGCAGCTAGCATAAAGTTTGCAAATCCTACCACCTATTATGAAATGAGTTATTTATATGAAACTTAAATTTTTGCCTACTTTACGCGCATCAGCACTCTGCTTGCATAAATTGCGCACACTGCCAATGGTGATGTTATTGGCGCTACCGCTATATAGTCATGCGTTGCCATCAGATTCTAATCAGCAGATTAAATTGCTAGCGGATAAAGCCACTTATAGTGAGCGTACCGGCGTGACCAGTTATGCAGGTAATGTCATTATCACTCAAGGTACGTTTAAGATGACGGCTGACAACATCACGGTCAATCTTTCTCAGCAGCGTAGCATTAACTCAGCAGTAGCAACTGGCCGTCCAGCGACTATGCAGCAAGTAGTCACGCAAGAAAAGGGCTTGGCAAAAGGGCAGGCTAATAAGATTGACTACAATGCAGTGTCTGGGATTATTACGCTAACTGGCAATGCAAAGTTGGTTCAGAATGGTGCAAGCTTCGCTGGTAACGTCATTCGTTATAGCCTAAAAGCAGGTGATGTTGAAGCGACTGCTGGTGGTAATCAGCGCGTTGAATTGGTATTCCCGCCTAACAATGGTACAAATCAGAGTGGCGTACGTTAATCCAAATAAACAGGCTATGAGTAAATCAGTCTGCCTTTAGCAATGCTTAAATTTTGTGAAAGTAAGAGTAAGTTATGAGCGATGATAAAAATCTAGACCTATCGGCATCAAATACTAATACGGCGCCTGTCGCTCGATTGACTATGCAAAATCTAGGCAAGCGCTATGGAAAGCGTTGGGTGGTCAAAGACGTTTCATTTTCTGTCGAACAGGGTCAAGTTGTCGGATTGTTGGGGCCTAACGGTGCTGGTAAAACGACAAGTTTCTATATGGTGGTGGGACTGGTCAATATGGATAAGGGCCGTGTTACGCTAGGTAAAATGGATTTATCTAAATACGCAATGCACGAGCGTGCGCGTGCGGGTATCGGCTATCTACCACAAGAGGCATCAATCTTTCGTAAATTATCTATCGAAGATAATATCTTAGCTATCCTACAGACTCGTAAAGAATTAAGTAAAGCTGAACAGCATCAAGAACTTGAAAAGTTGATTGGCGAGTTCCATTTAGAACATGTGCGCAAGTCTCAGGGTATGAGCGTGTCAGGCGGTGAGCGTCGACGCTGTGAGATTGCGCGAGCATTGGCCGCTGATCCTAAGTTTATCTTATTAGATGAACCTTTCGCAGGGGTAGATCCTATCTCTGTCGGTGATATTAAAGACGTTATTTTGACGCTTAAAAATCGCGGTATTGGCGTTTTAATCACCGATCATAATGTTCGAGATACATTGGCGATTTGTGAAAAGGCTTATATCGTATCAGAAGGCGCTATCATTGCAGAAGGCACTTCGGCTGAAGTGTTAGAAAATGATTTAGTGAAATCCGTTTATCTAGGTAAAGACTTTCAAGTATAAGTGAGAGCGTTAAGTTGCTTATCTCATACTCTATTTTATATAGTGCGCTCAAAACAAAAAGGTGCCGTTAAAGTAGAGTTGTGCTGGCATAGGTTTTCCTTACTTCCTCTGCATTTTGCCTTCAAAACGCTGCGTAAAGTTATACTAACAACTTTATATTTTCTAATTAACTAATAGAGCTGGTTAACACTATTCTATATAGAGCCTGTAAGCCAGTTACTACTTATATCTACAATTAACATCTCTACAATTAATATCATCCTCTTTCAAGTACAGCTTGTAAAACTAAAGGCTGACTTATCATAACAAATATTTTTGAATCAGCGCTTATAAAGCGTGACAATACTTTCTTCATTATTCTCGATTGACCCTCTGAATAAGGCTTATAAGCTATGGCAAAAAATAAAAGCAGCTATGTCTGTCAGCATTGCGGTGCGCATTTTGGTAAATGGGCCGGGCAGTGTACGGATTGCGGGGAATGGAATAGCTTGGTCGAAGCCCCAAATGTCAGCATGCCTCATCACAATAAGAGCACCGCGAAGCCTAATAACGCACGAGCTGCTACTCGTGGTACCAGTGCGCCAGCTGGTAACTACTCTGGTACTCACAGTGCTGTCATGCCGCTTAATGCAGTAAGTGTGACGCTCGACACACGCCTACCAACTGGTATCAGTGAGTTCGATCGCGTACTGGGTGGTGGGTTAGTGGCGGGTTCCGTAGTGTTAATCGGCGGTGATCCAGGTATTGGTAAATCAACGATCTTGCTGCAAACGGCGACCAATATGGCACGGGCGGATTCACTAGCAGGTAGTGCACTATATGTGACGGGTGAAGAATCACTTGCGCAGGTAGCCATGCGAGCCAAACGTTTAGACTTGCCTGCTGATAGACTGCGTGTACTGGCCGAAACTAACGTAGAAACTATCTGCGCTGCATTAACGCAAGAGCAGCCCGCCATTGCTATTATTGATTCTATTCAGACAATTTATACGGACGCTATCAACTCTGCACCAGGTGGTGTCAGTCAGATTAGAGAGTCTGCTGCAATTTTGACCCGCTATGCTAAGCAAACGGGAACGGCACTATTTTTAGTAGGACATGTAACCAAAGAAGGTACGCTAGCGGGTCCGCGAGTATTGGAGCATATGGTTGATACCGTACTTTATTTTGAAGGCCAGTCTGACTCACGTTTTCGTATGATCCGTGCGGTCAAAAATCGCTTTGGTGCGGTTAATGAATTGGGTATCTTTGGTATGACTGATATGGGGCTCAAAGAAGTCGCCAATCCATCAGCGATATTTTTAAGTCGTTACGATAAACCTGTTGCTGGATCTGTAGTAATGGTCAGCCGTGAAGGTACAAGGCCGTTACTAGTAGAAGTGCAGGCCTTGGTCGATGATTCACAAGGTTCGCCTAGAAGAATGGCGCTAGGTTTAGACTTCCAACGTTTATCCATGTTGCTAGCAGTGATGCATCGTCACGGCGGAATACATACCAGTGGACAAGATGTCTATGTCAACGTCGTTGGTGGCGTCAAAGTCATAGAGACAGGATCTGATTTGGCCGTACTGTTGGCTTGTGCTTCAAGTATTAAAGAGAGAGCGTTACCATCTTCATTAGCAGTATTCGGCGAAGTCGGTCTATCTGGTGAAATCCGCCCAGTACCTAATGGACAAGAGCGCCTGAAGGAAGCGATGAAACATGGGTTTAAGCATGCCATCATTCCAAAGGCCAATGCGCCTGCTAAAGATGCGCCTCAGTTTAAAGGTATCAATGTGATTGCTGTTGAGCGACTCGATGATGCTATCGAAAGCGCCTTTGAGTTATAAGTTATATAGAATTAGTAGTACTTTGTTTTGAGTAGTTTAGTCGCTACTGTTAGTTTGGAACGATAAATATAGACCATAAAAAAGCCTAACTAATGATGAGTTAGGCTTTTTTTGCTAGATAGGCTAGCAATATTATTGGTCTTTAAAACTGATACCTAAAGTTAAGGTCCTGCAACGCGCTCAATAGCAACGTTACCCACGCCTTTACTCGTAATACCGAGTTTTTTGGCGGCACCATAAGATAAGTCTAATACACGGTTACCATGAAATGGGCCACGATCGTTCACTTTTACCACGACACTTTTACCATTGGTCTTGTTAGTGACTTTGACATAGCAGTTCAATGGTAATGAGCGATGCGCTGCAGTTAAACCGTTCATGTCAAAAGTTTCGCCACTGGCAGTCTTGCGACCATGAAACTTACGACCATACCAAGACGCAAGACCAGTCTGCTTGAACTTACTGACAGAGTTAGAAGCAACAGCTGTTAAGCGCTCTAATACATCTTCATCATTGGTAACTTGTGTCGTATCATTGGCTAACAATGAGCTGCTAAGTGCCAATGAAGTCGGCTGACGGGCTGACTTTACCAAACTTGATGCACCATCATGCTGACGGCTTAGTTCACCAAGTACACGGTCAATGTGGGAGGCGTTATCTTGCGAAATCATAGCAAGTGTGGTCTTTGCTTCTACAGCATTTGCATTGGTAGCGACTGCAGAGCCAGCAAATAACATTGCTGACATTGTAAGTAAACCAGATAAACGCTTGTTCATAAATACCTCTATAACTTATACATCAAAACCTAACTCTAAATATTTTAGATTGAGCATGGTATTAATCTATTATTTTCATATTGATTAATGCGTGGCTCTTATAGATATTAATATATGGTAATTTTTCATTTCATTATCATCAGTGTTCAGCAGAAATAGAGCTAAAGCGACTGATGATACGCTCAAATGATAGTTAGCGATAAGCATTGAATACAAAGTCCAAAATCAGGACTGAGTGACAATGTCACTATATGTCGTATTTACATGATGTGCGATCTACAAACTTTTTTAGAATGCTACGTTAATAAAAGGTTCAGAGGACATCGCGTATCGCTTTGTTATCAAACCGTTAATTAAGTAGTGTATTTGAAAGTCTGGAATCTACAAGATGCTAACTATACGGCTACGCTACAACCTAAATATATTTAAATGCAAAGTTTATTAGTAGCTATGTACGGGTTATGTATCAGAGTACAGTAAAACGAGGTTAACGCAATTTTTTGTAAAAAACAAGGAATAAAATCTTTCTGAACTTATAGGCGATTAACTCATATTGAAAATCATGTCTATTTACTATTAAAAATAAGAGGCACTAAAACGAACAATTATTTCAGATTTGTAACTATTATTATCTATACGAACATAAATTATATGAAGATCATTAAAATAAAAAAGCCATAGCGCTAAGAATAAAACTCTTCTTCGCATTATGGCTCATTGTCTTTTATCAAATCATTAGTAGTACAAAGCAATTTATCTTAATGGTACTACCATGATTATTACAACGACTTACTCGAAAGACGAATTATACAGAAAGTATCCTATCCCAGTTAGCCAGATTTATGTGTATGGATAGACATGAGTAAGCCAAATCCTGCCATCAGAGTCACGATAGCCGTACCACCATAACTAATAAATGGTAGTGGAACACCTACGACAGGCAAAATACCGCCAACCATGCCGACATTGACGAATATATAAACAAAGAAAGACATGGCGATAGCACCAGCCAACAATCTGCTGTAAACATCAGGATGAGTGAAAGCGATATATAAGGCGCGTGATAAAAGGCAGAAATAAATGAACATCAGTAGCATCACACCGAGTAAACCAAACTCTTCGGAGAAGGCGGCAATAATAAAGTCAGTATGGCCTTCTGGTAGGAAATGTAGGTGTGATTGCGTGCCTTCCAGATAGCCTTTTCCAGTGAGGCCACCAGAGCCAATGGCTGTCTTTGATTGAATGATGTTCCATCCAGCACCTTGTACATCTGCTTCAGGATTAAGGAGTGTTAATACCCGCGTACGCTGATAGTCATGAAGTAAAAAGTTCCAAGCAAAAGCAATAAACGGCACAGCTAAAATTACAGCAGCAGAAATCAATCGCCACGAGAGGCCTGCTAAGAAAAGCACAAATATGCCGCTAGCAGCGACCAGTAACGACGTACCAAGATCAGGCTCTTTAGCAATTAATAGCACCGGTACAATGATCAATGCTAAGGTGATAGCAATGCTAGATGCTGACGGTGGCAAATCACGCTTAGACAAAAACCAAGCACACATCATTGGCATACCAAGCTTCATAAACTCTGAAGGCTGCACACTACCGAACCCAGGCAAATTGATCCAGCGCTGAGCACCCATACGTACTTCACCGATAATATCTACCAATACCAATAATATAAGTCCTAAGACATAAAATATGGGCGTAAAAGTACGATAGAGACTGGGCGGTATCTGCGCCATGGTAAACATTACCGCGAATGCCACTCCATAACTGACCATTTGGCGAATAACCATACCAATATCTTGGCTGGCGGCGCTGTATAGAATCGTCAGACCAATACAACAAACCGTCAATAACAGTAAAGTTAACCATGGGTCGATATGAATACGTTGCCATAGCGTCGGTGCATGACCTTGACCCAAATGATGGCTCTGACGTGAAAAACGATATTGCGGGTTAGAAGACATAGGCAGAATTTGGCTAACAATTGGTGTAGGAGGGAAGTACTAACTAAATTATCTCATTGTAAATAATGATGAGAAGCGTACTTAAAAGTACCGACTTTAATAAAAGTATGCGAGCACGCGATGGCTATATAATTCACAAATAATAATAAAGTCACTCAATTATAAAAGTTGTAGGGATAAGTGTTAATTATCAATATTGGACTTCAAATTAGAAGCGATAGTTTAGCCTGCTTGTTGAAAATTTGATAGTATCGATAAAACGTTTTTAGCGGTAGTTTATTGCAATGATAAAATCAAAAATCCATGCGTATAGGCAAATTTGCCAACCTATTATCACCCTTATCCTATGTGCTGGCAGTGTCAGTGCTCATGCCGTTATTATTAGTGACGATAGTGAACGCCGTATTCAAATACGTCAAAGTAGTGGTACAAGTGATAATATTAATGCGTATATAACACCTTCTACCAACAGCTCAAATCAGCGTCCTGGTGTCACCATGTTGAGTGGGGCGAATACATCAAGTGGCGACAGTATGCAAAACTTGATTGTACAAAAGCAGCGTGATTTCGAGATTGATGCTAGGTTGTCCATTGAAGAAAACAAACGTGTGAATGTAGTGAGACGCGGTACTACTTATAGTACAGCAAACAACACCTATAATGGTGCTTATAACGATTCTATGAATATGGACTTTAATGCATGGTTAAATAGCAATAGTTATCGTGCCAGACAAGTAGCAGAGTATGAGCGTTATCTTAGCGCACGAGTCGGATCACAGAATGTACCGCCATTGTCTCAACTGCTGACGACTGCCCGTAGTTGGAGTAAATGCGGATATGAGCCTTATCAACTGCCACCTCAAGAACTATGGTCTAACATTGTACCAACATTACGCCTTTATAGTGAGTTGAAAAACCAAGGTATTTTACCACTTAGTAGTGAGATACGTTCGGTATATCGTAACCCAGGTTTGAATGATTGTGCAGGCGGGGCAGACGGTAGTAAGCATATGAATGCAAGTGCTATCGATATATGGGTACCTGAGTATGAAGACAATCTATGGCGCTTGAGTACCATGCATGATGGCTTATGTCAGTTTTGGCAGTATCAAGGACAGCCTTATAACTTTGGCTTAGGATTATATGCGACAGGGGCTATTCATTTAGATACTGATGGTTATCGCAAATGGGGATTCAATCACGCTAGTAGTTCCTCTTCTTGCCGCTATTAATTGATTTATCAAGAATCGAGAATTCAAATAATTATAAAGTTAGCCGGGATAACGCTAGATATATATTCATTTTTATATATACTATTCCGGTGTTTACTAAAAATAATAATTTTGTAATTATTTGGTAGGATTCATAGGATAGACGCATGAGTTCATTAAAAATTTGTTTGGTCTTTAAAAACTATGCTTTAATAATATCTGTTATCAATCGCCTTTATATTTTCATGGCTTATAAAGAAAACCACCAAATTTACTTTAAGCGAAAACTATGAAAAATCAGCGCTTGACAATGAAAAACTATCATAAATTAAATAACGAGAAGCAAAGTTTTTTGCACTCGAACTATAAGTATGGCGCTTTGTTTACTTCTGCACTTATGTCGGTATTATTGATTAATGCGTGTAGTACAGAGATGTCCTCTGAAAACAATATGATAGTGACGGATAAAGCTGATAGACATATACAAAGCTCTAAAGAGATAGAAGATAGTATCAAGAACTCTTACGCTCGTTTAGCCTCTAAGCGCTCTGATGTCTGTCCAAAATTAATTCAAGAAGAAACAGGTAATCAGGTTATCGAACGTATATCAGAGGTCATGGTAAATGACTACTGTGATTATTTCTTATATCCGCGAGAGGGTCAGCGCCTCAATGTTAAAGTAGATAACCGTCAAATAGAAGCGCTATTAATTGTGCCGACGCTACATAACTTTGCCAATGGTAATTATAAAGTGACGTCTTATGATAAGCATGTTATCCGTTTGAGCTATAACGGGGCTACCCATAAGCCTGAGCATTTTGTCTATGATGTTGCGCTAAAAATTTCTGACGCCAAGTATTCCTAATGCCAAGCATTAAGAATGTTCTGCTTCTTATTTAAAGATTATAGCCGTTCAAATATTTAAATGGACATATTATGAGTAGTATTTTTTACCATTTATAATACGTCCATTGGATTGATAACGCTTATTTCTAATATTGCTTCCTAGCGATTTATTTCTTACTGGTTTTTTCTACCACTTTCTTTTCTTTCCAAGGATCTTCTTGCCCAACCGTAACTATTAAAAAGTTATCAGGCTTTAGCGTATCTCGCATGGTTTGATTGACCTCTGAAAGTGTGACTTGATCAATGCGATTGGTATAGTCAGCTAAGTAATTATTCGGCAATTGGTAAAAATTCATCATTCCAAGTAAGCTATTAATACCAGCATTGCTCGCAAACCCCATCGGGAAGCTGTTTTTCAAATTATCTGTAGTTAAGCGCATCTCCTCATTGGTGATACCCTTGTCTAGCGTCTCATTGATAACCGCTAAGCTTGCATCAATAGCCGCACGCGCCTTGTCATTACGTGTTGAAAAACCAATCTGGTAGGGACCTCGAGAGAGCATCGGATTCATCGATCCCGAGATTCCATAAGTATAGCCGAGGTTCTGTCTTACCTCCGTCATTAGTCGCGCATTAAAGTCACTGCCTGCCATGACTTCGTTTCCAACAGCAAAGTTGGTCTGCTGCTGCTGTGCTATTGGGTCAGTTGCCCGTTTACTACCCAGCTGTCCCATGAGTACAGTGGTTTGAGTGCTTGGGAATGGAATATGAACGTGCTGCGCTTTAGTCAGCGGTTTCGGCTCAGGTAAATCAGTGGCAGCTTGGCCGGTAGGCAATTTAGCAGTGATGTCTTCTGCCAGTTTTTTGGCTTGTTTTAATGTCAGGTTGCCGGTCATAGCAACAGACGCGTTTGCTGCAACTAGATATTTATTTTTAAAGTCTATCAGTTGTTGCTTCTCAATCGTAGGAACGCTTTCTAGCGTGCCGACTGATGGATGCGCGTAAGGGTGAGTACCATATAGAGCCTCGTTGAAAGCGATACTTGCTAAGCTATTGGGATTTTGTTTTTGTTGCTGCAGGCCTACCAACAGTCTTGCTTTATTGCGAGCTAGAACTTGCTCGTCAAAGGTAGGTTCACTCACCATCTGTGTCATTAAGTCAATGGCTGGCAGGAGATGCTTATCATCAGATAGGCTACGCAGTGAAACAATAAACATATCCTTATAGGCGCTACTGCTTAGATTGATGCCCAACGTTTCCACTGCACGAGTAAATGCATTTTCATCTAGGCTTTTTGAGCCCTGTTCGAGCATCGTCGCTGTCATATTCGCAATACCAAAACCATCCTTTTTGATACTACCATCACGCGCGCTACCAGCATTAAAACGCAAATCAACATCGACAATTGGCAAGGTGGTCGTTTGTACAAACATAACAGGTACGCCAGACTTGGTCTTAAACTGTTGAATGGTCGGTACGGTGACTTTTAAAGGTTTGTCATCGGCTAAGCTGGTCAGTTTAGATAGAGCAGCAATTGGCGCACTTGCATCGACTGCAGCAGGTGAGCGGTAATCTTCAGCAGCTGTTGTATCAGCTTGAGCAGTAGTAGCCAAGATGCTAAAAGCAAAAATTACGCTAGCACTGAGATAAGATCCCTTTTTAGATGCGATAGTGCTTCTTATAGAGGCTGAAGCAGTTTTAAAAGATTTTGGTTTTGCTTTAGAGTCGTATTTATTCTGAATCATGAGTTTCTTCTTATTAAGAATACGGTGCTATGGCCATTTTTATGAGACGTTTGATAATAGGCAGCGACTATTTCGCTGGGGTTTTACTGTCTTTAGGTGGCACGACATGCATCACCGTCAAGTTGTCTTTGACCAAATATTTTTTGCTGGCAGCCTGAATGTCAGCCACACTGATACCGTCGAGCTTAGCTGGTAACTTAGCAAGCAGTCTGTCATCTAGACCGATAGATTGTAACGAGCCAATCATACGTGCCTGTCCTTCCATGCTGTCTTGCGCATAAATCAAACCAGTAACCGTATTGGTCTTGGCGCGACTGATCTCGTCATCGGCAATAGGATCGGTTTTTAGCTTTTCTATTTCCGAAGTTATAGCTTGTTGTGCTTGCTCTAAGCTGACGCCTTCACGCGGTGTTGCTTGAATCAAAAACAGCCCATCACCGCGATCTAGCAAGTCGTAAGAAGTACCAACCGTCGTCAATATACCTTGCTCACGTATCAGTCGACTCTCTAAGCGTGCAGATAAGCCGCCATCGAGCACATCTTGCGCAAGTGAAAGGGCATAAGCTTGTTTTTCATTGTTGGTGCCTGCCGTGGCAAGGCTTGGCACGTTGTAACCCATCAGTAGAACGGGCACTTGAACGGCTTGCTCAGAGTCTACCTTTTGATAACCACGGAAGCCTTTTTGAGTCACAGAGGTACGTTTGGGTAGGTTGCTTTTTTCTAAATCACCAAAGTAACGTTTGACTTGAGTAAGTACTTCTTGTGGTTGCACGTCGCCGACGATGACTAACGTTGCATTATTTGGTGCATACCATGTCTTATACCAGTTTTTTAGATCTGAAAGTTTGATCGATTCTAGCTCGTTCATAGGCCCAATAACAGACTCACCCTTTGGACTATCAGGTAAGGCCAGCAGACGAAATGACTCATACGCTTTGGCAAGCGGATTGTCATCAGTACGTTGGCGGCGCTCCTCCATGACCACTTGATGCTCTTTTACAAATTCTTTTTCATCGAATATAAGGTTTTTCATGCGATCTGCTTCAAGCTCTAGCGCTAACGGCATACGATTGGCAGGGAATAGCTCGTAGTATCCGGTATAGTCATAGCTGGTAAAGGCATTATTGACACCACCAAACTTAGCAATTAGCCGCTCATAATCATCACTAGAGACATTGGTCGTGCCCTTAAACATCATGTGCTCGAGTAAGTGAGAGATACCACCTTTATCAAGAGGCTCATCTGCTGAGCCCACTCGGTACCAGATTTGTGTCATAGCGACTGGGGCACGGTGGTCTTCTTTTATGACGGCTTTTAGACCATTTTCTAACTGATATTCATGTCGACCTGACATATCCATTGTCAACTCAGACGGCTGAGTGTCTTTGCTCGTTTTATTTTCATCTGATATGTTTTGAGCCAAGCTATCGGTTGCGATTGAGCTTGTCGCAGTTGCAGAATTAGTAGGCATCGTGTTGGTTTGACACGCAGTAAGTGACGCTGCTACTACTAAGGCACAAGCCATGCGTAATGGCGCAGCTGCTATAGGTAAAGACAATGGCATGGTATGGTCTACTTATATAGAATAATAATAGAAGAATTAAATGCTAATCATAGTGATAGAAGACATTACAAAGAAGTCTGAGCACCAACCATAACGCTAGCAGTCGGTCTAAACTCTTGCGTCGTCGTGCAACCTGTCACCAATATAGTCGTCGTTAATAAAACAGCTACACTGATGCTGCTGATTTTTTTGTAGTGCTTAGAGAGTAATGACATAACGGATTCCTAATAAGTATTTATCGAATAAGTCTTGGTAGAGTAGGCGAAGTCTGACAAGTAACAGGTCAGAATTTTGTGTCCAAACCTTAAGCAAAACTTTCTCAAATCATCGAGTGATTTTTTAAACAGATAGATTTTGACGATAGTCTAATAGGGTAAGGGCTGAGCATGACTTGAATTATGCTAAAATAGGTCAAAATTAGATGTCATGTCGCTCGTAGCCAGATGACAACCTATAAATCCATTAACAATAAACAAATAATTGATCGTGATAACTTTTAGGGCAAATTTATGAACAACCCAAACAATAGCAACCGCGTAGTCATTAACCTTGATGCTGGTCTTGACGACTTAGATGACGATGATATTACCTTACCCAGTCTACCGGTGCAATCTGTGCCCATTATTGATGAAACAGAAAATATTGCTCCGCAAAAGGACAGTATGGTAAACCAAGACGTCTCTAGTAATGATGCTGCGGACAATATTGCTTTAGCGACGCCAATTGTTATGACAGAAGAGCATAATGTCCCTAAAGGTAATTCTGAAAGCTTTTCGAGCGCTAAAGAGACAGCCGCTGCTACAAGTCAAACTAATACTGCGTCAACCATTCCTGCTATGCCATTGCAAGAGCAGTTGGGTGATACACCAAGCGTAAACCCAGTGGCTGACAGTAATGTACAGGCAGCTACTACCAAAGAGCCTGCTACAGAGTTACAAGAGTCACAAGAGACTAAAGAAAATAAGAAAAAGGGCAGCTGGTTTAACCGTATGAAAACGGGCCTCAGTAAGTCACGCAAAAACTTAGCCGAAGGCATGGTCAGTATCTTAATCGGTGGCAAAGAGATTGATGATGAGCTATTAGAAGAAGTCGAAGATCAGCTATTGGTAGCCGATATTGGCGTCAACGCGACAAACCGTATCATCAAGAGCCTCACCGAGCAGACAGATCGTGGTGACTTGATCTATGCACACTCTCTATATAAAGCATTGCAAAGTGAGTTGGTTGATATCCTTACACCGAAAGTTGAGCCATTGGTGATTGATACTAGCAAAAAGCCGTTTGTTATATTGGTAGTAGGGGTCAATGGCGTAGGGAAAACCACAACGATTGGTAAGCTTGCCAAGCGCCTACAAGGTGAAGGCAAATCAGTCATGCTGGCAGCGGGCGATACGTTCCGTGCGGCAGCTACTGAGCAGCTACAGATTTGGGGCGAGCGCAATCATATTCCAGTAGTGGCGCAAGGTCATGGTTCTGACAGCGCTTCTGTCATTTTTGATGCAATGCAGTCAGCCAAAGCAAAAAATATCGATGTGCTTATCGCCGATACTGCGGGACGTCTGCAAAACAAGACACATTTAATGGCAGAGTTGGAGAAAGTCGTACGTGTCATGCGTAAAGCGGATCCAAGTGCCCCGCATGAAGGTATGATTGTGCTAGATGCTGGCACGGGTCAAAATGCTATCAACCAAGTCGAGCTGTTTAACAAAGTTGTGCCACTGACAGGTATTACTATTACTAAGCTAGACGGTACTGCTAAAGGTGGTGTGGTATTTAATATTGCCGAAACGACAGATGTGCCTATCCGCTATATCGGTGTGGGTGAGTCGATTGATGACTTGCGTTCTTTTAGTCCGAAACAATTTGTCGCCGCTTTGTTCGAGACCGACGATAAAGAATAAGAGAGCCAGTTTTAATTGGTAAATCATTTTTGAGATAATTTGGAAGTAGACGCTATGATAGTTACCACAGCAGCCTTTGGGTCACATCGATTAACACTGATTGCTCGTGTCAATGGGCATGGTCAGCCTATGCTCGTTGAAGCCAACTGGCTGCTGGCAGGTAACTCATGGCATAGCTCAAAATCTGTACCCAAACTTAAAAAGTACTATGGCCTGACAGACGAAGACTTTACCTTTATAGATAAAAATAGCCTAAGCATGAATGAACCTGCTCAAGCGTTATTAATAGAAACGATTTTTCAACTTAAAGACTATGCTGATGGTAAACGTAAGACATTGGATTTGCCTTTAGACTTCTCTATGGGTACTGAGTTCCAGCAAAGAGTATGGCAGGCACTACAAGGTATTGAGTATGGCGAAACCATCAGCTATGCCACACTCGCGCAGCGTGTCAACAGTCCAAAGGGATTCCGTGCGGTTGCGCAGGCCAATGGCAAAAATCCTTTTAGCATTATCGTGCCTTGTCATCGAGTGATTGCGAGCGACGGCAAGCTTGGTGGTTATACAGGCGGGCTAGATAAAAAAGAGTATTTACTAGCGCTAGAAGGCAGTTGGACATAAAACTGAGTCCAAATCTGTCTTAATAAAAAAGGGCCAAATACTTTTAGTATCTGGCCCTTTTTACTGAACAATTAATAAGTTTATGCTTCAAGCTGAGCCATGACGTCAGCAGAGATGTTCACGTTAGTATAAACTTCTTGCACATCATCAGCATCTTCTAACATATCAATCATCTTCATGATCTTTTCAGCATCATCGACATTGTCGATCTCAGCCGTGGTAGATGGTGACATAGTGACCTCGGCGTTGTCAGAAATAAGACCAGCCGCATTAAGGGCATCTTGGACTTGACCAAAACTTTCCCATTCAGTAATAACGAGCAAGCTTTCACCATCGTTTTCGATATCAACGGCGCCCGCATCTAGTGCAACGAGCATGACCTCATCTTCTAAACTAACATCGTTAAAAGTAATTTCGCCACGTTTAGTGAATAAATACGCAACTGAGCCTGATGTGCCAAGATTACCATCATTCTTGGTAAAAGCATGACGTACTTCGCTGACCGTACGGTTAAGGTTATCAGTCATGGTTTCGACCAATACAGCCACACCACCAACACCATAACCCTCGTAACTGACTTCTTCCATATTCTCATTATCGCCGCCACCTGTACCACGATCGACAGCACGATTAATCGTGTCGCGCGTCATATTGACGGATAGGGCTTTTTCGATAACGGCACGTAAGCGTGGGTTTTTGTCAGGATCGGGATCGCCTTGTTTGGCAGCTGAAACGATTTCACGAATAATCTTGGTAAATATCTTACCTCTTACTGCATCCTGACGGGCTTTGCGGTGTTTAATATTTGCCCATTTTGAATGGCCTGCCATATAACATCCTTAAGTTCTACATACTATTTTTATGGGTAAAAAGAGTGATCAACAACAACCTTCGATATCTGATTGCCTGATTTTATACTATCATTACTTTGTCTATTTGAGGTAGTAGCGCTACTAGCACGTTAACGATTTGTATGTTGTTGAGAGTGCTTTTTTGCTACACTGTGGCAACTTATAGATTGTATTCACTGTGATAGGTGAGCGATATTATAAACCAGTTTTAGCTATTTTGACCAACTTGCCCTTATCCATCACATTTTAAGTCATTGCGTGCTATCAAGCCATTGATTTTATAAAGTACTGATTCTATGAAGCAACCAACCGCCGAAGCTCTTACACACTTGCGTAACCGTACGCATATCATTATTGAAGGCACAGATACTCGTCTGGGCAAGCTCTTTGATATTGTATTGCTGATTGCAATTTTAGCCAGTGTGGCGGTCGTCATGCTTGATAGTGTGCTATATATGCGTTTGCAGTATGGCACGTTGTTCTTTTATGCAGAGTGGTTTTTTACTATTTTGTTTACTATTGAGTATGCGTTAAGGCTGTTTTCAGCACCCAACCGCTTACGCTATGCTTTTAGTTTCTTTGGAATAGTAGACTTACTGTCTGTATTGCCAAGTTATTTGAGCCTAATGTTTGTGGGTGTACAGTATCTACTCGTGATACGGGTATTACGTATTTTACGTGTGTTCCGCGTTCTTAAGCTCAAGGCCTATATGCAACAGGCTGGGTTCTTGGCGTCTGCATTAAAAACCAGTCAGCAGAAAATTACGGTTTTCTTCCTATCGCTTGTATTGTTGGTAACCATCTTTGGTTCGATTATTTATGTGGTAGAAGGGCCGGAGAATGGATTTACCAGTATTCCACTGTCTATCTACTGGGCAGTTGTCACGATGACTACGGTTGGCTACGGTGATATGTCACCCAAGACACCGCTTGGGCAAGCAATTGCAACCATGGTCATGATCACAGGTTACTCGATTATTGCGGTACCAACAGGTATTTTCACGTCAGAGTTAGCACGTAATATGCGTCCACAGCTTAACCCAGTGACTTGTCCAAACTGTGGTAAGTTCGGCCATGCAGTAGGGGCAGACTTTTGCGATCGTTGTGGACACGCGCTACATATCTAGAGATAGGTTTAATCCCTACAGTCAATATACCTACTACGCATCGATGTATTCGTCAACCAGTGGTGAAAGGTCGATCTCGACGCCTAGGTTGACCAGATTCCAGTACTGTCCTGATACAGTACGGTCTAGCATCATAGTGGTAGCTGAGGGTTGAAACTGACCGAAGTACTTTAAAGACGTACGCATCTGTGCAATGGCCTCGTGATGTACTTGGCTACTGCCAAAATCAAATGCGCCTTCTTGATACGGGCTGATAGATAAAGGTTTAAGCCCAATCGATAGCCACTTTTCATAAAATTCACCAGGGATGTTCTTGTCATCTTCGCGGCGAATATCTAGCGCAATCAAATCTTGCTCAAGTGCAGTGACGTCACCTTTTAATGCATGTTTGACAAAGCGTTTAAATAGCTGCACTTCGCTATCACTATAGCTGCGGATACCGCCAAAGTCATAAGCCACGACACTGCCATCATAACGGAACGCAAAATTACCTGGATGAGGATCGCAGTGCATACGGTATAAGCCAAATAGCTGACCTGCAGTAAAGTGAAACAGACGCTCAGCTATTTTTTGTTTGACATCATTGTCCCACGTCGCGGCGACAGTTAATGTCTCTCCCATCTCTTCGGTCAGCGTTAAAATCCGTCTAGAAGAGTGGCTACTAATCACTTTGGGAATAATAAGGCCTTCATCTTCTGCATGAAAAGCACCAAACACGCGTAAGTTATGAGCCTCTTTGACATAGTCCAATTCATCATGCAAGCTCTGGCGAATCTCATTAAAAAGCTGCTCTTGTAGGTGCTTACTCATATTGAGCACGCCAGCGATTTTCAATGCCATACGTACTTGTTTGAGATCGCTATCGCAGTTTTCATCGACATCAGGATACTGGACTTTGACCACCACTTTTTGACCCGATGGCAACGTTGCTTTGTGTACCTGTCCAATGGATGCTGCGGCAAAAGGTGTCTCTTCAAACGCGCTAAACAATTCTAAGATTGGCGCTTTCAACTCACGTTCAACTTGGGCTCTTATCTGCGCATATGGCATTGGCGGCGCATCTTTCTGTAGTTTTTCGAGCGCTGACGCAACCTCAGGCGGGAACACATCTTTATATTGTGAAGCAATCTGTCCGACCTTCATCACTGCGCCTTTCATCTCACCCAACGTTTCGGCAATTTGAACGCCCACGTCTTGCATCAGATCTGAGCGAGCTTGCAGACGTTTTTCTTCGTCACTTGAGAGATGCTTAAATGAGTTTTTGGCGGCTTTGCCAGCAATACTCGCTGTCATGCCAGCGAGTTTCATAAAGCGTTTTCCGGACGATTTTGCCATTCATGTCACCGTATAATGGGTTGTTTGCTCAGTCGTAATTCTATTATTTTAATTGCAAAATTACTGTTTGACTAATGTGTGAAGACGCGAGTAATCATTTATAAAAAGTAAGCACAGTCATATCATTTGTTTGTGTCAACTGCATACATATTGCTTAACCAGTAATCAAGTGCCATTTGATAGCCCAATTGTCCCAAGCCGCAAATGACTCCGACCGCAACATCACTTAGATATGAATGATGACGGAAAGGCTCACGGGCATGAACATTGGATAAATGCACTTCTATAAATGGTTTTTGGGTGGCCAATAGCGCGTCGCGTAGAGCCACTGAAGTATGCGTAAATGCAGCCGGGTTGATAATGATAGCATCGACTTGGGCAGATTTGTCCGCCAATAATCCATGATGCTGAATGTCGTCTACTAGCTTACCTTCATGGTTGGACTGTATACAGATTAACTCTACGCCGTGGCGAGCGGCGTGCTCAACTAGTTGCTTTTCTATATCGGCAAGTGTCGTATGACCATAAATGTGCGGTTCCCGCTTGCCTAGTAAATTCAAGTTTACGCCGTTTACCAGTAGTAATTTATAAGTCAGTATTTGATTTGAATTTTCGTTAGTCGATTGTTTGGCTGTTTTTGATGGAGTAGAGGAGGTCATAATGGTCTCGGTAACTATTGAGCGATGTTAATAATTTATAATAATATATGAATAATTTAAGGCGCGAGCTGCCAAGCTAAATTGGCTTCAACGCATTTTGCTCTTTATCATAACAGCTTGTCAGCTGGGTTATAAAAATTTGTCTAAAAAAATTATCTAGATATCAAAAAGCATATTAAAAGTCTTTATGTTGCTAAAAACCCGTGCTATGATATTTTTTATGCAATAAATATTGCAAGTTTGTTGCTATCATCGAGTTTCATGACAATAAGCGCGTTTAGCGAATTCGTTATGGACACACTATGTAGGTAATTGAAGTACTACATAGACGATGGTAAGTAGAGTAGTAATACTCTTAATTTTTGATTTCATAATCTTAGACCCTGTTTATATGCAATGTCGCAAAGGAAGCTAGGGCTAAGCGGACTTTTTTAGGAAGTAATATTATGTCAGCTCGTGAGCAAGGTATCGTTAAGTGGTTTAATGACTCAAAAGGCTTTGGTTTCATTCAACGTGACAGCGGAGAAGATATTTTTGTCCATTTCCGCGCGATTCAGGGTGATGGCTATCGTTCTCTAAAAGATGGCGAAAAAGTTGAGTTCAGCGTAGTAGAAGGTGACAAAGGTCTGCAAGCTGAAGAAGTCAGAAAGATAGAAGAGTAATTTACCCAGACATTAAAGCGGTTTAGTTATAATGTCTGTACAAACTACTGATATACTACTGAGTCAAGCCCATCTTATCTTACCTATGTTGAGTGAACTGCAGCATATTTGGTAGGGTTGGATTCGGGCTTGGCTTTTTTTATGCCTATATGTCTGGTGGTTCTCCGCAGAATTAATAAAGCTACTCTTACTGATTACGGTTTAAATGCTGCATTTGACACTATAAAGGTTCATTGTGAGCCTATTTATAATTAATAAAATACGAGCAATTCATTTAAAAGGATATTTTTTTGAGCAATTTTACAACGTTTACTGATTTGCCACTTTCAACAGCGACCCTGCGTGCAGTAAGTGATCTAGGTTTTACTGAATTGACGCCCATTCAAGCAAAGATACTACCGCATACATTGGCACATCAAGATGCTATCGGACAAGCACAAACGGGCACAGGGAAAACAGCGACTTTTCTACTGACTATTATGGAAGCCTTGCTTAAGCGTCCATTTACCAACGACGAAGAGCGCTATCTTGGTGAGCCGCGCGCTGTGGTCATGGCACCAACTCGCGAACTGGCTCAGCAAATATTTGATGACTGCATTGCATTAACCAAATATACCTCGCTACATAGCGTCTGTATTATGGGAGGTACTAATTATGAAACTCAGCAGCACGAGCTTGAACGTCAATACGTTGATATCTTGGTAGCGACGCCTGGCCGTCTAATTGACCTTGCTAATAAAGGCATGGTGTATCTAGATAGAGTAGAAGTACTGGTACTTGATGAAGCCGATCGTATGCTAGATATGGGATTCATTCCTGATATCAAGCGCTTAGTTGGTCGAATGCCTGCCAATACCGATCGTCAAAGCTTGTTGTTTTCTGCAACCTTTAACCAAGATGTGATGAATTTAGCTTACCGCTGGTTACATGAGCCTCAGTTTGTTGAAATTGAGCCTGAACACAAGACCAGCGAGTTAGTAGATCAGCATTTTTATTTGCTGACAGAAGATCAAAAGCTAGACGCCTTGCAGCGTATTATCAGTGATGAAGCAGTAGAGAAGGTTATCGTCTTTGCCAATCGTAAAGACCAAGTAAAGCGTCTGTATCACAAACTGCGTCAAGCGCATAATATTGTGATGCTCTCGGGCGATGTCATTCAGCAAAAACGTGAGAAATACTTACAGCGCTTTAAAGATGGTCACGCGTCTATCTTGGTGGCGACAGATGTAGCAGGGCGCGGTATCCATGTCGATGATATCAGCCATGTGGTTAACTTTACTTTGCCTGATCAGCCAGATGATTATGTGCATCGCATTGGTCGTACGGGCCGTGCGGGCCAGACAGGCATTAGTATCAGCTTTGTGAGTGAGGATGATGCCTTTAATATACCGGCATTAGAGAAGCACTTGGAAACCAAATTTACGCTTGAGCAGTGGCAGGAATAATTGCTATAAACTGAGCACTACTTAACAAGCAAAAGCCCTCAATATCGCAAATGGTATTGAGGGCTTTTTTATATGCGAAGTGTTAATAGTATCTGTACCGATAAATTTATTGAGCGTGTTCCATCATTTCAGTATGCTCATGGTGATTCATGTCCACTGATTCATCACTCATGTCATGCATACTATGATCCATATGGTTGTCCATATTTTGCATATTATGATCCATATCTTCTGCCATATCCATATCGTGATTCATTTGGCTCATATTATGAGAGTCCATATCAGACATCATAGCAGCGTGGCTACTATGGTTCATCTCACCATGACTGCCATGCATATTTGCCATGACCATCGGCACGACCGCTACTGCAAAACCTGATATGACCATAACTGCACCGTTTAGCTGTCTTAAGCGAAAACGTCCGATCTTATCACGTAGCCAACCGACCGTCTCATGCGTCGCAACCAACATCGGTATGGTCCCTAGACCAAAGACAAACATCAACGCAGCACCGCTTAATGGATTATGAGCAACGACTGCAATTAGTAGAGCGCCATATACCAAACCACAAGGCAAAAAGCCCCAAAGCAAACCTGCTGTCAGTGCGCGCGGAAAAGTATTGAGTGGAAATACCTTTTGACGCAATGGGCTAAGATACTGCCAAAAGCGCATACCAAAACGTTCGAGCTTAGTCAAAAACGGTGCACCAAGCATCGTTACACCGACGAATACCAGTACCAATCCTAATAAAATACGCGGTGTACTATTACCCATCATCAATGGCTTTAATATGGTAATACCAATAAGCCCTGCGATTAAACCCAATAATGCGTAACTCGTTAAACGCCCAAGATGGTAAGTAGCCACCAAAGCACGGCGTTTGGCAGGGCTAACATCCTTCATAGACAGACCAAATGCGGTCACAAGACCGCCACACATGCCTAAACAATGCGGTGAACCAAAGAATCCCATTAGTAATGCCGCCACAAGTAAAGCGATGGTCATGAATGCGTCTCCTAAGAATAGTAAAGGGCGAACTTGCTAATGCTGAATTATTTAATAAAACGGCACCAATAAATTACGCATTTATAAGGTAGATAAGATTAGATTTCTGAGTTTTTATCTATCTCAGAATGTTCGTTATTTCCATCAGTTACCGCTGTCTGATCTTTTTGCTGGGTAGGTGCTGAGCGTTCATGAGCCTGCATGGTTTGGCGGCGTTCTTGACGGTCATCCAATATAATACGCTGTGATGCATTGTCCAGATCTTCGAATTGATTTGACTTGACCGCATAACGCACCGCCCAAATAGCAACCACAAACAGCATGAGACTTAATGGAATTAATAAAAATATACTGAGCATGGCAAATCTCTTAAATAGCAGTGTCTCTTATTATTATACACCCATCACAAATGTAGTGGATGTTCGGTAGCATTTAGGATGAGTTTCTCAATGGTATCGTATATATCTTTAACGTTTATTCGTCAGAGTTTTTTGCGGCATTGCCTCTTGGGGTCAATAGCTGCTGTGAAGTCACATCTTTGGCATGGCGGCAGTCCATCTGTGGACGTATCACATCGCGCAGGTAGGCTGCGACCTCATAGACAGCGCGCCTTGAGTGACTTAAGTTGTACGCAGGCTTCATCCAGTCGCGTCTTACTGGCAGTGGCGCAGGAAGTGGTGTGCTATTGATACCGTTTAAGGCAAACTGTCTGCGTGCACGTGCCATATGATAGCTGTCAGTAATCAAATATACATGGCGTAGCGGAATGCGTTTGGCTGTAAAACGGGCGTTTTCACATGTATTCATGCTGGCATTTTCACTGATCAGTCCGTCGATACCGTGTTCCATCAACCATTGACCGAGCCATGGAGCTTCAGCACCACTCAGTACGATCGGTAGAGGTAAGTCATGGTAAGCGCCTGCAGCGGTACGGGCGCGATTGAGGCTATAACGATTCAAGATAATTTGGTTGTTGTGGTCGTTGGTCAGACCGCCGCCTAAGACTACATAGGCAGTAGGCGGTGAGCTCATGGCAGCAGAAGGCATATCAGGTAGTGGCAATAGAGAAAAGATATAAACGATTGCTTGCGAAAACAGCGGAGTAAATAGGCTAATAATCACTAAAATGACAGACGTGGAGCCTAGTATAAAAGTAATATTGATAATGCGAAAAAGCGTCACCATGCGTTCAGAAAACCGCAAGTAATATCGCCATAATCGTTTAGATAATAGCCGCTTAGACCATGATTTTTTAGGCCACATGCTCAGCATATCCAATTGAGCCATCAGCATTTACCCAGACTGGCTCACGTGACAATTGAATGGCAAATTTTTCATAGACAGTAGCAGCGATATGTTTCTGCGCTATGGCTACATCTTCTTGCGTGGCTTGCTGAGGCGTATGGTTGGTCAGTACTAGTGCTTGCTGCTTGTGTGTAAAAATAGGTGCAATGCCGCCGCCTTTTAACCCTGCTTGTTCAATGAGCCAACCTGCAGCAACTTTTATCGTTGCATCAGGCATCGCATAACCAACGATAGCTGGATAAGTTGTTTGCAGCGCTGTGAACTGCTCCTGAGCGATAATAGGGTTTTGAAAAAAACTGCCACAATTAGGTAGCTGTTTTGGGTCTGGCAGTTTTTGTTGTCTAATATCTATAATGGCTTGCATAACATCATGAGGCATCGCTTGCTCGCGCCCTTGTTGCTCCGCATAGCGCTGCGCCACAGTCTGTACATCGCCATAACTGGCTAGAATATTGGCAGGATCAGTATGTAATCTGAAACCCACACGACTAATAAGCCATGTGTTTGGTGTGCGTTTAAAGATACTGTCACGATAGCCAAATTGACAATCGGCAGCTGATAAATGGTGCCAAGTTTGTGTCGGCAAATGATAGGCGCGTACATACTGTAAGCGGTCTTCTAATTGTACGCCGTATGCACCGATATTTTGTATGGGTGCTGCGCCCGTCAGGCCCGGTATTAGTGCAAGGTTTTCCAATCCATACCAACCTTGATTGACCGTATGTACGACCAAATCATGCCAGTTCTCACCAGCCATTACCTCGATATCAACATAATTGTCGGTTTGATTGGTCAGATGAATACCACGCATCTTTGGCTGCAATACTATAGCCTTCAACGCGGCAGGCAATAAAACATTGCTACCGCCAGACAGTACAAACAGTGGTAGCTTGTCTGCTGTATCCTCTATATAAGCTGCCATAAAATCATCAAGCTGCGCTTCATTCTCTAATGTCACTACAGAGTCAGCAACACAAGCCAATGCCATAGTATTATTATGTGACAAATCGATTGAATCATTAACTACGGCAGTCGCTGAAACATTCGAAACATCAGAGCTGATGGTAGACTGAGTACTGTGGTCAAGGCGTGAAGCTTGGGTCATAACATAGCCTATGTGGCAAAAGGATAATAAATGATAAGGTAGTTATAGTTGTTTCAATTTAAAAGAGATACAAAGCAACTGAGTGCAGACGTAACTGTGATACTTCAAGCGAGGTTAACGCTGTAGCTCTTTTATAGAAGATTAACCTTATTATAGAGGATACCGGATGCAAGAGTAGCAGAAATATAGACGGTATGGCTAGCAGGCTTTCCAGCTTTCTATCCAAGCTTGGGCGCTTGATTCGATACGCTCGATCACTTCTTCAAAATCATCGTTATCGCCCTTATAGGGATCTGGCACATCACTGCCGCAATAGGTAGGGTCTTCTTCACTGAACAGTGCTAGTGTTGCCAAATTATCCTCTGACTTTGCTGTAATGCTGTCTTTAATAGCTTGTAGATCAGCTAGATTCTGTGAATCCATGGCTAAGATTAAATCAAAATCACGAAAGTCATTGGCACTGACTTGACGAGTGACCAGCTTATTAATTTTGTAGCCGTGTGACTTAGCATGACGTTGTGAGCGAGCATCAGGCGCACTACCAACGTGCCAATCACTGGTGCCTGCTGAGTCTACTTTTATAGATAGTCCAGCAATCGCTGCTTGCTGACGAAAAACTTCTTCAGCAGTAGGGGAGCGGCAGATATTTCCTAAACATACCAATAATACAGACGAGGGAGTACAGGCTTTCATCAGCATAATATGACCTTCTATAACAAAAAAAACATGCTATAAGAGACCAGCATTGTTAATGCGGCTTTTATTAGCATGCAATCGATTGAATCAGCTGCTAGCGTAACGCTTAATGCTTGGAATGGCAAGGATAGAGACTAAACAATAGCGTCATTTAACAATGGAAATTTGGCCATATGATGCATGGCCAAAAGGTGAGATAGTGAAACGGTTTTAATCTTGATTACTTTTAAAACGCTGTAGATCGCGTCGCTCTTTTTTGTTGGGTTTGTTGTCAGGACGAGCAAGGTTGGCCAGTTTGCGCTGTTCGGCATAGTAAGCACGGCGCGTCTCGCTTTCTTTGGTCTCTGAATATAGTACCTCAGCGGCGGTCGCATTGCCACGCTGTGCAGATAGCGCCTCAACAACGACCGTCTTTTCAGTCATAGCGGTCGCTGAGCCTTGGCGAATGGTTAGCTCATCTCCGACTGAAATCTCTTTACTGGTTTTTACCCGGCTACCGGCATAGTGTACGCGTCCACTTTCAATCGCTTGTTTGGCTAGGGTGCGTGTACGATAAAACCTAGCTGCCCATAGCCATTTATCGAGACGGATTTTCACCAAACCTTGGTTATTATCATCAGCATTAGCATTTTTCTTCATAAGAGTCACTCTGCATTCGTTTTTATATTAAATCATAGTTTTATATAAATAATATTAGGGCAACTTTACTATTTGCAAATGTATTTTTGTGATTGTAGTGCTTAGGACGTGTTCCCAGTTCAAACGTTTATCACCATTTTTAAAATAGGGACATTCCCTAGTATCGGGTTATATGATGCAAAAAGCGGCTAATCATAAGAGAAGCCGCTTTTGTTATTCATCTTAGGAACATACTCTTAAGAGGTTATCTTAAAAACAACTGATAGCCAATGTTGTCATTGACCGTGGCACAGTCATAACCAATATCTAAAAGCGCGTCTTGTAGCTGACGAGAGTTACCTTCAGAGGCTTGCAGGCCAACCAGCACACGACCTTCAGCAGCACCATGGTTGCGGTAATGGAATAAAGTAATATTGAAGTCATCACCCAATTTTTCTAAGAACGTTAGCAATGCGCCTGGACGTTCTGGGAATACTACTTGTAGCAATTGTTCGTTTTCGACATGAGCATGACCACCAATCAAATGACGAATATGTGATTTGGCGATATCATCATCAGTCAGGTCGTGAGCAGTGTAGCCATCGTCTGACAATTGGTTACTGATGGTTTGACGCTCTTTTTCGCCTTCTTTTAAAGCGATACCTACGAAGATTGAGGCAGGCTCCATTGAGTCTGGTGACTTTTTGCTGTCAGCACGGTAGTTAAACTCTGTGATGTTACGGCCATGTAGACTGCGACAGAAGTTCAAAAAAGCGCCTGTTTGTTCAGGAATAGTAACCCCAAAGATGGCTTCTTTTTTCTCACCGATTTCGGTACGCTCAGCGATATAACGCAGGCGGTCAAAATTCATATTGGCACCGCAAATGATACCGACGCAGTTTTTATCTTGAATATTATTGGCTTCGATATATTTTTTCATACCAGCGACTGACAACGCGCCAGCAGGCTCAACGATACTGCGATTCTCTTCAAAGATATCTTTGACAGCCGCACACACTTCATCATTGGTACAAGTGATCACTTCAGGCTCAACGATAGGGCCTGAGTTATCGCTTTTTTGCGTACGGACGACATCAAAAGGCAATTCACCAATCTGCGCGACTGCCACCCCATCGACGAACAATCCTACTTGCTCAAGTTTGACACGTTCACCTGTTTCAAGTGCTGCTTTTAGACAAGCTGACTGCTCGGCTTCTACCGCAATCACTTTGACATGTGGTGCCACTTCACCTAAAAATGCGGCCACACCTGAAATCAGACCACCACCACCAACGGCAACGAATACATAGTCCATATTACGCCACTGCTGGGTCAGCTCAAGACCGATGGTACCTTGTCCTGCGATGACCAGTTCATCGTCATAAGGCGGAATAAAGGTCAGTCCTTCGCGTTCAGCGCGGTCAATCGCATAGCGGTTTGCTTGATCAAAACTATCACCGTGCAGATCTACATTGCCACCAAGTGCTCTTACCGCATCCACTTTGATGTCAGGAGTCGTGGTTGGCATAACGATGATGTTATTTAGTGATAATTTGCGTGCAGAGTAAGCCACGCCTTGCGCATGATTACCTGCTGAAGCACAAATCACGCCACGCGCTTTTTGCTCATCGCTCAACTGACTGATGCGGTTATAGGCACCGCGCAATTTAAATGATTTGACCGGTTGTAAGTCTTCACGCTTAAATCTAATGTCATTGGCAAAACGTTGGGTCAGCTTGGGCGCCGTTTCAAGTGGTGTTTGAATAGCAACGTCATAGACGGTGGCTTGTAAGATGGCTCGTACCCAGTGTGACAGCTGTGACAGCATAGTAATCCCTAAACAGAGTGAATATAAAAAGTATAAATGAATATAAAAACGAAATAGATTAGCCTATGCCGATTTTTAGTATCTTGCAAGACTCAATTGCAGTTTTCTTTGGATTTCGTGCTCGAATTTACATGAAGTGCAAGTATTTACCTAAGTTAAGCCTGAGCTAGGCACGATAGGACTCACAAATTAGCGTCATGATGCGCTAACATCCATTAATATCATCGGTTATAATAGCCGCGCATTTTATCTGTTTTAGCCTTTTACTTTTTTTAAGACCATACGTTTATTTTCCAAGGATTTATGATGAGTGATCAGCAAGCACAAAAGCAAGCCGCGGCCAAAGCTGCTCTAAGCTATATCGAAGACGATATGATACTTGGGGTAGGGACAGGTAGTACGGTCAACTGTTTGATTGAGTTGTTGCCACAATTGAAGCTTGCTGGCGCTGTCGCTAGCTCACAGGTGACAGAAGACAAACTTCGTGCGCTTGGTATCGAAATAGTCGATTTAAACTTTGCTGGTACATTGGATGTTTATATCGATGGTGCGGATGAAGTCAATGAACACTTGCAACTTATCAAAGGCGGCGGCGGTGCATTGACTCGCGAAAAGATTGTGGCAGCCGCTTCAAACAAGTTCGTCTGTATGGTCGATGATAGTAAAAGTGTTGATATATTAGGTCGCGCGTTTCCAGTACCGATTGAAGTATTACCACAAGCACGCTCTTATGTGGCTCGCCAATTGGCCAAATTAGGCGGTGAGCCAGTATATCGTGAAGACTTTGTCACTGATTATGGTAATGTCATTCTAGATACTTATGATTTGGATGTGAGTAATCCAATCGCGCTCGAAAAAGAGCTAAATAATATCGTAGGTGTGGTCTGTAATGGTATCTTTGCAGCAAACCAAGCAGACGTTTTGCTAAAAGCAGGTGCTAATGGCGTGACAACGCTCACGCGTTAAACTATCTTTGAATCATTTGTATAACCAAAAAAGCCGTCCAGATCTGGACGGCTTTTTTATTTGAGAACTTATTTAGGAGGGTACTAGCAAGTTATTTTACTATTGATCTCACTGTCTTTTTACAGAATAGTCTAAGTTATGCAGGTAACTTGATTTTGTCTTTAAGTAAAAACTCCATCAATGCTTTTTGGGCATGTAGGCGGTTTTCAGCTTCATCCCAAACGACAGAGCGTGGGTCATTAAGCATATCATGAGAGATTTCTTCGCCGCGATGGGCTGGCAAGCAGTGCATAAACACCACTTCAGGGTCGGCTTTGTCTAATAGAGACGGCGTCACTTGATAAGGGGCAAAACGACGTGCACGTGTGTTTTGCTCTGACTCTTGCCCCATGCTTGCCCACACATCGGTGACAATTAAGTTAGAATCTTTTGCTGCATCTTGTACGTTTTCTACCAGACTGACGCAGTGTGAGAAGCGCTCCATAAGTTTCGGATCAGGCTCAAACCCATAAGGCGCTGCGACACGTAATTCGAAACCAAACTGATTAGCAGCTTGCATAAATGATGAGCACATATTATTGCCATCACCGACCCACGTGACGATCTTATTTTCGATACTACCGCGATGCTCGTAATAGGTCTGCATATCAGCAAGCAACTGGCATGGATGATAGTCATCGGTCAACGCATTGATAATCGGTACGCTTGAGTATTCAGCAAAGGTTTCAACTTTTTCGTGCCCAAAGGTACGAATCATAATGATATCTACCATACTAGAAATCACGCGTGCTGAGTCTTCTAATGGCTCGCCGCGACCGAGCTGCGTATCGTTTGGTGATAAAAATATGGCGTTACCACCAAATTGACCCATACCGGTCTCAAACGAGATACGGGTACGCGTTGAAGATTTTTCAAATATCATGCCAAGCGTACGACCAACAAAAGGCTGGTATATCTCGCCTGCGTGTTGCATCTTACGCAGTTCGCTTGCGCGTTTGATTAAGTTTTCTAGTTCTTGTTTGGTTAAATCAGATAAGGTTAAAAAATGGCGCAAACTCATAGTAATCCTAGCAGTCGATCGCAGTCAGTGAAACGTCATCAGTCTTCAATAGCATCGCGTCAGTGCGTTACTGGGTTGACAACAAACTTTTAGTATAGCGTATTTACTTTCAATGTAAACGTTCATTTTTATCAAGATCAAATGGCTTGCCAAATAGACCGAAATCACCTTAGCAAGCCACAATATCTTATATGCTAATGACTGTGCCGCTAATGATTATGCCTGTGTACGGTTTGGACGTATGCTAAGGCGACATAATAGCTCATAGCTAATCGTCCCAGCATGACCTGCGACTTCATCGACACGCGGCGCATCGCCCCAGAGCATGACTTTGCTATCTATAGCAAGACTCTCAGGTGCGCTACTGATATCAATGACAATCATATCCATAGCCACGCGCCCAATCACTGGGCAGCGGTAGCTTTGGCTGTCGTTAGCATCGATGACAGTGACATACGCATCATCAGTGACCACACGTGGATAGCCATCTCCATATCCAACGCTGACCAACGCCGTTCTGGTATCTTGCTGCGCACGCCAGCGGCTACCATAGCCGATCGCATCATTTGCGCTAACGGTTTGTAGAGCAATGATTTGAGCACTAAATTCCATCGCGGGCTGCAAGTTTAGTTCTTGTGCGCTTTTATCAACCACAGGCGAGCTACCGTATAAAATAATACCTGGACGTACCCAATCATAATGATGTTCTGGGAAGTTGACGATACCAGCAGAGTTGCATAATGAGCCTTGGATATCTGGGCTAATGGTGTCTTTCAAAGTCGCTAGTACGCTTGAGAAGCGCTCAATCTGCATCGCATTTAATGGGTGATCGTGGTCATCAGCATTGGCGAAATGCGTGGCTAGAATCAGCTGATAACCCGCTTCATGTAGGCGTTTTGCTGCTGATAGCACACCCTCAGCATTGAAACCCAAACGGTTCATACCTGTATTGTATTTGAGCCAAGCTACTCTAGTTGCACTGCCAGCTGGTGGGATATTTTGTAGTGCCCATTCTAACTGTGGTCCGTGGTGAATCACGCAGCTAATCTCATGATCAATCGATTGCTGCCACTCATCAGCGCTAAACGCACCTTCTACTAGACCGATGGTTTTCTCCCAACCTAACTGTCTGGCTTCTAGCGCTTCAGTCAACGTAGCGACACCGATACCATCTGCTTGCTGCAGGGCTGGCAAGACTGCCGCTACGCCATGTCCGTAAGCATTGGATTTGACCATAGCCAATACCTTAGACTGAGGTGCTCGTTGTTTGACTTGATTTAGGTTATGAGTAAGGGCTTTTGGTTTTATAGTAATTGTGCGCATAATCGCCTTCTTTATGAGTAGAATTATGAAGTTATAAAGCCAGCACTGCATCGATTGAGTTGATGCGGTACTGGCTATTGTATTAAAACTGGTTATGTAAAATTATTCATTAACCTATAATTGAAACTGAGTCTATATAAGGCTTAGTCTTTGTTAGGGTTAAATTTTATAAGGTTAGTTACTCATCATTCTCAAAACTCACGCCTTGATAGTACTCTGGCGTTAGATTGATAAAGCGGGTAAATTGACCTTCAAAGCCTAGACGAATAGTACCGATAGGACCGTTACGCTGTTTACCAATGATGATTTCCGCCACGCCTTTGTGGTCCGAGTTTTCATTATAAACCTCATCACGATAGATGAACATAATCAAATCGGCATCCTGCTCAATCGCACCAGACTCACGTAGATCCGACATGATAGGACGTTTATTTGGACGGTTTTCTAGACTACGGTTAAGCTGTGACAATGCAATCACGGGACATTCAAGCTCACGTGCCAGTGCCTTTAAACTACGAGAAATCTCGGAAATCTCGCCAACACGGTTACCATCTAGACTTGGTACTTTCATCAGCTGAAGATAATCGACTACGATAGCACCCAAGCGACCATCATGGTTTTTGGCGATACGGCGGCAGCGGGAACGCATCTCAGACGGCGGTAGGGCAGTACTGTCATCAATATATAAATGCTTTGATTGCAAATGTTGAATGGCATTCATCATCTTTGCCCATTCATCTTCGTTCATTTGCCCAGAACGCAGGTGCGTCTGGTTAATCGCGCCCCATGAGGACAGCAGACGCATGACGATAGATTCTGCAGGCATCTCCATCGAAAACACGACGACTGGCAAATCTTCATTGAACAAAATCCCTTCTGCCAAGTTCATCGCAAAAGTGGTTTTACCCATCGAAGGACGCGCAGCAACAATAATCAAGTCACCCGCTTGTAGGCCTTGGGTTTTGTTATTCAATTCAGCAAATGGTGTCTGCAAACCAATCATGCCGTCGGGATTAGATTTTAGCTCTTGAATCTTATCGATAACATTGGTTAAGACAGAAGTGATACCAACAGGTCCGCGCTGTTCCGCACGTTTGTTATGCTGCTCATTGATACTAAATATCTTGCCTTCGACATTGTCTAGAATGTCGCTAACGCTTTGGTCTTTTGGATTATAGGCAAGTGTCAGCATGTCATTACCAGTGGTAATCAGTTGACGCAGCGTTGAGAGCTCACGCACACGCTGGGCGTAGGCAGTCAGGTTAAATAAGGTCGCAGGACTTTGGCTCAAAATATCGGCCAAATAACTGTCACCACCTGCGCCTTTTAGTAGCTTTTGCGCTTCTAACCAGTCGTGTACCATGACCGTATCATAAGGCTCATTCACTGCCGCCAAATGAGCAATGGCATCAAAAATGTATTGATGTCGCCCAGCATAAAAGTCATCTTTGGTGACAATATCGGCAATCTTGTCGTACGCCTCTTCGATACTCATCAAAGACGCGAGCAATGCCTTTTCAATATCAATATTGTGCGGCGGTGTCTGATTGAGTAAGTCGTCGGTTTTGTCGTTTTCTGCCATGAGTGCCTAATGAGTTAAAATGGGTATGAAAAAAGATGTCGATGATAGAGCAATACAAACGTAGCGCGCCTCTACGATAGAAGTACCAAAACGCGGTCTCAGGTTTGTCTGTAAATGCTACAATCAGATGCGAAAGTTTAACACATAATGTGGTTTTTTAGACTTGATAAAGCACTAAATATGAAGTGATTGTTTTTCATGAACTAAGAAATACCATAAAGCATCTAATTGTAAAAACTTAAAATATTAATTATAAATATAATAAAATCAGTAATTTAAATAAAAAAGGCTATTGTTATGACAGAAGAAAAGCGCCCGCTATTAATCACCACAGGTGAGCCTGCAGGTATTGGCATGGACGTAGTGCTAGGATTAGCAGCAGAGGGTAAGTTACAAGACTTTGCTCGACCAATTTGGGTGACTGCTGATGCTAAAGCCATGCAAACTCGTGCGGAGGAATTGATTGCAGCTGGCGTGCTCAAAAGCATACCTAGCTGGCATACTATCAATACAGATATAAATACCGATAATTTCGATGTTAACTTGGTAGAGCAGATATCGCAGCAAGATATAGACGCTGATAGTGCTTTCATCCTACTGAGTATTCCTTGTGCCGCACCAGTTGTCTGCGGGCAAATCAATATCGCTAACTCAGCGATGGTGGCTCAGCAGTTAGATATTGCTCATAAACTGGCAATAAATAATACAGTCGCTGCCATCGTCACTGGGCCATTGCAAAAATCAGCGTTGATAGATGCTGGTATCAAGCTATTAGATGGCACCATGTTTAGTGGTCATACCGAGTTTTTCATGCAGCAAAGTGGCTGTGAAAAAGTCGTCATGATGCTTGCCAACCAAGCGATGAAAGTCGCGCTTGTCACTACGCATTTACCATTAAAGGACATCCCTGCTGCCATCACCGCGGAGAACGTGCGCCAAACGGTACAAATTGTCATCGATGATATGCGAGAAAAGTTTGGTCTCGCGCAGCCTCGCATCTTGGTTTGCGGCCTCAATCCACATGCAGGCGAGGGCGGGCATTTGGGGAGCGAGGAGATTGAGATTATCAATCCCGTGTTGCAAGAATTCATCGATGCAGGCGTCAATATATCAGAGGCGATGCCAGCGGATACGTTATTTACCACCAGACATTTAGCAAACTGTGATGCGGTCATTGCCATGTATCACGACCAAGGATTGCCAGTATTAAAATCGCACGGTTTTGGCGATACGGTCAATCTAACCTTGGGCTTGCCTTATATTCGTACTTCTGTCGATCATGGTACGGCGCTAGACTTGGCAGGAAGTGGCGGTGCGAGTGCGACTAGCTTATATCAAGCACTAAATATGGCTAATGAGATGGCTGATAAATCACTTATCGATGTACCTGCTGTATAAATCAGTGCTTATAGATATTTTTCACATAGTACTTAATAATTTTAGTATCAGTAATGCCTATCTAAAAAGGCAGCCACTTAAGACGATTTAGTAAAGCTTTTATCGTGCATGAGGAACAGCATCTGTCTTAAACACAGGCTCGAAAGCCTAGGATCAGGACCCTAAGCTTGTCTGGTTACGGATACCGATTGGTTGATCAGATCCATGGATCCGAACGAAGTTAAGAACGCGACGCTGGACGCATCGGACCCAACACCGATGCGGGCCATTGTGTCGGCATCTGCCATGCCAGTCGGATCAATGAGGTGCCAGCTCCCTTCAAGATAGACCTCGGCCACGGCATGAAAGTCTTGTGGTGTCATATCGGGCGCATAAACGCTCACAAACCTAGCTGGTATCGACGACGCGCGCGCTAGGGTTACGAGAACATGCGCAAAGTCGCGGCATACGCCCTGACGTTGAGCAAAGCTGTCAAGCGCGGTGGTTTGTGCATGGCTTGATCCGGGTACGTAGCTAAATGCCGACTCGATCCAGTCGCGCATCGCGGCAATTCGTGCGCCGCCAGCGAGATTGCCAAACTCGGCGTCCACGAAGGCATGGAACTGTTCTGACGGGCAATAGTGAGACGGCATTAAATGCCTGATCGTCTCTCCGGGCAAAAGATGCAGGGGCGTTTGGGACAGTACCGATATGTCTAAGGCAGGACGGTCAACGGCGATTTCTGCGAGATAAGTGCAGCTAAAATCCCCTTCAGCGTGAATCCAAATCCGCTCTCCTATGCCATCATCGGCGGTAACCCGTGAAAAATGCGCAACGTCTGATGTCCAAATCTCGGCTGACCGTACCCGTTGATCCGCAAGATCAGCAGCTTCGATCTGAAGCAAAAGATCCATTGGCTCTGAGAGTCGATAATGGAGGGTGACGTTAAGTTTCAGGATCATATGTGAATTCCCTAAGGGTATTTATCTGGCGGGCTGACGATCGCGTAGGGCTGAACCGCCTCGACTATATCAGAGACTGGCTTACTTTACTGGAGTCAGACAGCAATGCCTGACAGGGTTAAATTATCATAATAGCGCTTTTCAAACTCAAAAGGTGAAACATAACCAATTGCGTTATGCAGTCGGGCTTTATTAAACCTGAGAAGTGTCAGAAATTGATTAATTATCGATTTATTTTTACGCCGCAATCGTTATGATGACTCCATCTTTGTACCTGTTTCTGTCTGCTAGCACTTGATTTGACGCTGCCATTTAGCATAATCAGAGTTTATATTATATGGATGTAGGGATAAAAAGTTACCGAGTCAGTTACTCAAAAGCATGGCTCGTCTATCGATAATAATTATTCAAAAACACAGCCTAATTATGAGCTGTGCTATAATTTGTTATTATAAAGTCAGTATATCGCTGCCATGACATTATCATCGCCCATTTATCTTTTATACATTAAGACTCTTTTATGTCCAAAACTTCATTTGATGCTCAAACTATTTCTAACAGCTTGCGTGCTGCCAAACATCAGCCGCGTAAGCGCTTTGGCCAAAACTTTTTGCATGATACCAGCGTCATTCGCGAAATCGTCGAAAGTATTCGTCTAGAGCGCGATGACAATTTGATCGAGATTGGGCCTGGTATGGGCGCATTGACCGAGCCGTTATTAGCAGAAGTGGATGCGATGACAGTGGTGGAGCTGGATCGTGATTTGGCAGATAGCTTGCGTATTCGTATCGGTGCCAATAGCCATCCAAACTTTGAGATTATCAAAGACAATGCGATGCATGTGGACTACCGTGAGCTATATAGTGAAGAGCGCGGTAAGCTGCGCGTAGTGGGCAACCTACCGTATAACATCTCAACGCCTATCTTATTTCATCTGCTTAGCTATGCCGATGTGATTCAAGACATGCATTTTATGTTGCAAAAAGAAGTGGTCGAGCGTATCACAGCCGACGTGGGTAGCAAGACTTATGGCCGCTTGTCGGTCATTATGCAATATCACTGTGATACAGATTACTTGCTGACCGTTCCTCGCGGTGCGTTTAATCCACCACCCAAGGTGACCAGTGCTGTCTTCCGCCTGACACCGCATATCAACAAACCAGTAGTCGCAAATGATGAAGAGCACTTTGCTATTGTCGTGCGTGAGACTTTCAACCATCGTCGCAAGACGCTACGTGCTATCTTCAAAAAATCAACGTTGCTACCGACATTGAGCGAAGACGATTTTGAGGCTTGTGGTATTGATCCGCAGGCACGACCTGAGACATTAAGCGTCACAGACTTTGTGAACCTAAGCAATCATTCACAACAGCTAGACGTATAATGTATTTTTGATACATAAAAGCATGCTACTAACCGTCAATTATAATGGCGGTTTTTTATGCTTTATTTTTATGACTAGGGCGTGTCTTCAATTGGATAAGCCCTAAATAATAGTTACAATACCGCATCTATTGAGTCGATGCGAGAAA
>NZ_JASMRK010000007.1:0-154143 GCF_041431295.1 Psychrobacter sp. Arc9
GTGGTTTGACTCTTATCGTCAGGCTGCGTAATCAAAATCTCCCAAGTTTAAGTCTACGGGATTGACGGCAGGGGTCAAACAAACGTATTCAATACTCTTTTATAGATAAGATCACCGTTCGGGTTATGCTCATCACGAGACAATACCATATCGCCAACTTTTAGCTGCTCAATGTGTACCAATCCTTTATCCGTATGAACGAGCGTTCCCGCGACAAATCCTGTATTGTTCATATCCTCTCCTTTTTAATATTATCGTTTTAATCCATCAAACCTCAGCCCAAATTTCATTAGATACTTACGCAATCTATCGCTATCGTTCGGGCTTTTTAATTTATCGCGCGAATTCGCGTATAGATAGCGCCCCGCCGCCGCTTGGTTTTTATAGCTGATACATACCTCAATCACATACGCCAGTTGCACCGCATCAAATGGATCAATAGTTGTCAGCATGTCTTCATCTAGATATTTTCTTAAAATATTATGGCTACCCTGCTCAACGGTTTCGCTGTTTAAAGTAACATATGGGCTATTTTTAATCACTTTATTGCATATACTGTCATTACTTATTTCCGTAATCGAACTAATGCCGCTCTCAACAAAAATGATTTGGATAACCCTGTTACCCATTGATACCGACGTAACGACGTCATGCGTGTATGATGTACGCGACAAATGTAAGCATCTTATCTATATCAATCATTACTATTGAGCCTCGCTATGCCTGAATCTCGTACCAATCTAAACCCTGAACCCAAAACCAGTTCGCCGTACTTTATCGGATTATTACTTCGCTATAGCACGTTTGGCGCGGCGATTTTAATTCTATTGGCGGGCTTATTATTGGTAAGTTGGTGGCTGATTGTGATCGGTGGTTTGGCTGTGGCACTTGGTATCTATGATTTGATTCAGTCTAAGCACGCCATATTGAGCAACTACCCTATCGCTGGACATATTCGCTATGTATTAGAGGATTTTCGCCCTGAGATTCGCCAGTACCTGCTTGAGGACGATAAAGAACAAGTACCGTTTTCACGCCAGCAGCGCGCGCTAGTCTATCAACGTGCTAAGAATGTCAGTGATACCAATGCCTTTGGTACGTTGGACAATTTATATACTCATGGTAAAGAATGGTTTTTGCAATCTACCATCAGTGCACCACTAGAGAACAAAGACTTTCGAATTATGGTCGGCGGTGAGCGTTGTCAGCAGCCACACGATATGTCAGTATTCAATATCTCAGCAATGAGCTTTGGCAGTCTCTCAGCGAACGCCATCATGGCACTCAATCAAGGCGCAAAATTGGGCGGATTTACTCATGACACGGGCGAAGGCGCGATCAGCCCTTATCATCGTAAGTTCGGTGGTGATTTGATTTGGGAATTGGGTACAGGCTACTTTGGTTGCCGTGATAATGATGGTAACTTTGATCCACAGTCTTTTGCTGAAAAAGCCGTCGATCCTCAAGTTAAAATGATTGAAATCAAGCTTTCACAAGGTGCCAAGCCTGGTAAAGGTGGCGTCCTTCCCTCTAGCAAAATCACGCAAGAGATTGCGGACACACGTCAAGTGCCTACGGGTCAAGACTGTATCTCGCCTTCTTCGCATACCGCATTTAGCACCCCGCGCGAGTTAGTCGCCTTTTGGCAGCAGCTGCGTGAGTTATCTGGTGGCAAGCCAGTTGGCTTCAAGCTATGTATTGGTCAGCCATGGCAGTTTATGGCGATTGTCAAAGCGATGATAGAGACGGATAACTATCCTGATTTTATCGTTATTGATGGTGCAGAAGGCGGCACAGGTGCAGCGCCTGTCGAGTTTATGGACAATGTCGGCATGCCAATGGTTGAAGGGTTTTTGCTCGTACATAATACTTTAGTCGGTGCAGGTATTCGTGACAAAATTAAGCTTGGCGTCAGTGGCAAGATCGTATCAGGCTTTGATATTGCGCGCATGATTGCGCTAGGTGCCGATTGGTGTAACTCAGCACGTGGCTTTATGTTTGCGGTTGGCTGCATTCAGTCGCGCTCTTGTCATACCAACACTTGCCCAACGGGTGTAGCTACCCAAGATCCATATCGTCAAAAGGCGCTCGACGTCCCTAGTAAAGCTGAGCGTGTTGCAAGTTTCCATAAAAACACGCTAAAATCGCTTGCCAGTATCGTAGGTGCGGTTGGTTTACAGCATCCTAGCCAATTACAGCCGTATCATATTGCACGCCGCTTAGACGATGGGCAGATTAAGCTGTTATCCAAATTCTTCTACTTTACTGATAAAGGCGCATTGCTCGATCATAGTGCCCGTGCCGATGTATTTAACCAGATGTGGGTCATGGCAAACCCTGATAGCTTCTTAGCCAATAATGACGCACTCATTGCTTATAACAAAGACTCGCGTGATAAGGGCAAAGAAACTGGCGCGCCAACAGAACACAGCGCTGGGTATAATTCTGAGCACTTGACCAATCTCACCGATGGTGGACGATTAATTGGTAATGTGAACAATACAATCCGTGACTTTCCGCCTACTAATGACTGAATCAGTGCCTAAATCGTTGTATTTAAAAAGTAGTGATGAAGGAGTAATTAAGCGGTAGATAGTAACCAAACTCAAATAATTTACACATTAAAAGACGCGTGATTGATGCCAAGTTCTATTTTTAACTTATTCTTATCAACGATAGTGCTTGCGCTAGGCCTGAGCGCTTGCCAGCAGACAAATACCAATGCGACTAGTAGCGATACCGATAGCTGGTCATGTCAGACTAAAGACACGCCCTTTGCTTATAGTGTTTGCCGTGTCGATGCTACCGCGTTAGCGAGCGAGCGTTATTCATTACAACTGTTTTGGCAATCCTCTGATAACAATGAGCCTCTGCTGACCTTTGATGCGTTATTGGCCACATTACCGAATCATGAGACCCTCAAATTTGCGATGAATGCAGGCATGTATAATGAAAACTATGCGCCGATTGGCTATACCGTCATCGAAGGCAAAGAACTCAAATCGCTAAATACAAAAGAAGGTGGCGGTAATTTTCATCTATTACCTAATGGGGTTATGTGGTGGGACCAAGCTGGCAACGTGCAAATCACCGAAAGTAATGCGTTAAATGAGCAGCTAAACAATGGTGATGTGCAGCCTTGGTATGCGACGCAATCGGGTCCTATGCTGGTCATCAATAACGAGATACACCCACAGTTCAACCCTGATAGCAGCTCAATCAAACTGCGTAATGGTGCAGGTGTTTGCCGTGATGGCAGTATACAGCTCGTTAATAGCGATGAGCCTGTGACCTTTTATCAGTTTGCAGAGTTATTTAAGGATGAGCTGGGTTGTTCAAATGCGCTGTTTTTAGACGGTGGTATTGCCTCAGCGTTGTATGCACCTAGTATCGATAAGCAAGACAAAAAAGAGATGGGAGTGATGATTGGATTGGTTGAAAATAAAGAGTAATGTACCCTGATACTCTTTATTTTCAACTAAGATTAAAAAAGCACTTAGCATGATTATTTCATACTAAGTGCTTTTTTATAAACGTTTATTTTGAATATTATAGTCAAATAACTTTAAAATGGATACAAGGCAGCCGACTGCTGCTTGTACAAATAGTACATCTAAGGAGGGTAACGCCGTAGCGGTTTAGTAGTTCACCGACTATATGTTAAAAACTTAACCACCCAAGCTCATCTTAGGGCCAAACGGTTCGTAGTGGACACTATCGACCCCATGATCTAATGCTACTAACCCATCAATCATGCTTTCCATAAACGGCATCGAGCCGCACACATAGATATCAGCAGGCTTAGGCAAGGTAGCAAGCCATGTCTCATCTAATAACTGCCCAGACTCAAAGTAAAATATATGCTTTTCTACACTCTCAGCCTGTTCGAGTAATTTATTAACTTGATCAGAAAAAGCATGATGAGCGATATTTTGACAAGCATAAACCCAAATAATAGGTCGTTTAGGATTGGCTAATACTTGCGCCTCTAGCATAGACAGTACAGGCGTCACCCCGACTCCTGCACTCATCAATACCAATGGAATATCATTTTGCTGTACCAAATCTTGATTGAGCGCGAAGTCACCAGCTGGTGCCGATAATAAAACCGTGTCACCGACTTCTAGTTGATCATGCATATAGTTAGAAACCAACCCATGATGCTCATTACGGTTATCACGTCGAACCGCAAACTGAATGCCTGCATCGGTACTGGCAGAGTATAGAGAATAATGACGCAGGGCTATATGTTCGCTGTCTTTTGGGTCTGTTTTCACCGTGATGTATTGACCAGCGGTTAAGTTCAATTTACTCAGGTCAATATCTTGATTACTATCTTCATTATCGTTCACTAGCACTACTGTAAAGGCTGCGATATCTGTAGCGACCACTTCCTTTTTAACTACCTTAAACGGTGCAAACCCCTGCCACATTGCTTCTTCATACATACCATGTTCAATCTGGATAAATACTGAGGCAATTTCATCATAGGCTTCTGTCCAAGCGTCAATAATGTCATCGGTAGCCGCCTCTCCTAGCACTTCTTTTATCGCCCCAATTAAATGCTTGCCGACGATAGGATAATGCTCAGGCAAAATCTGTAAAGCTCTATGTTTGTGGCTAATCTGGGTCACTTGTGGCAATAACATAGCCAACTTGTCCAAGTGCTTGGCAGCGGCCAATACTGTCATTGCTAGTGCCGTCTGCTGTCTTCCCAATTTTTGATTGGTTTCATTAAAAATATCTAACAGCTCAGGATGCTCATTAAACATATTTTTATAAAACACAGTGGTAATCGCAACGCCATGCTCTTCAAGTACAGGAACAGTTGCGGTGACGATTTCTAACGTTTTTGGTGAGGCCATGTTGTTTCTCTTAGTCATTAACTGCATTGATAAATTGAAATGTTAAAAATAATCCGTCTAAACTGGCAATAATGAGCAGACCTTTTTACAGTGGTCGTCAAAATTTTTAACCGCCCAATTCAGAATATTTATAACATTCATTTTAAATGAATGTTAACACAATTTACTAGACATACCAATATACAATCAATATCGATCTTATTTGCATCAACAAAATAACAGCCGCTATGTTGTCATAACGGCTGTTATTATAAGGATTCAAGCTGTGCTAACAGGTTTTATTTATTTATTCATCAATCGGGCTGAATATTAAAATTACCGCGCCATATATTGAGTCATTTCTTCAACACCATGTAGCGTCATCGGATACATCTTATTTTCAAACAGTTTTTTAATTTCAACGATGGTTTGCGTATATTGCCAATACGACGGGTTTTCAGGATTGAGCCAAGTGACTTTATCAAAATGCTCCAGTACGCGCTTCAGCCATACGATGCCCGCTTCATTATTCATATACTCTACGCTACCACCGACTGTCATCAGCTCATAAGGTGACATCGATGCATCACCGACGAAGATGACGCGATACTCACGGCCATATTTATTGAGTAGCTCAAACGTTGGCATCGGCGCACTATGGCGACGATTATTGTCCTTCCACACATAGTCATACAAACAGTTATGAAAATAAAAGAACTCTAAGGTTTTGAATTCATTTTTTGCCGCAGAAAATAGTTTTTCGAGCGCTTCGACATGGATATCCATACTGCCGCCCACATCAAACAGCATCAACACTTTGACACGGTTACGGCGCTCTGCCTGCATATGTATATCGAGCACACCCTTTTTTGCCGTGCGCTTAATCGTCTCATGAATATCAAGCTCATCAGCACTGCCAGTCCGCGCAAACTGACGTAGATTGCGTAGCGCCATTTGAATTTGGCGAGTACCGAGCTGATTATCGTCATCGAGATTGCGATATTTGCGTTGCTCCCAGACTTTTGCTGCGCTACGTTTTCGAGACTCACCACCGACACGCACGCCTTCTGGATGGTCGCCGTAAGCACCAAATGGCGAAGTGCCGCCCGTGCCTACCCATTTACTGCCACCTTGATGACGTTCTTTTTGCTCTTTTAACCGTCCCTCTAACGCCTTCATAAGTTCTTCAAGCGAGCCGTACTTTTTCAGTAATCGTCTTTGCTCTTCGGTCAGATTCTTTGGATCGAGCTTTAAATCTAGCCACTCTTTGGGCACGTCCGTTAGCTTGGCTAATAGCTCTTCCATATCGAGACTATCGACACCTTCAAAATAATCCGCCATGGCACGATCGAACTTATCAAAATGGCGCTCGTCTTTGACCATGCACAGGCGAATCAGCCGATACATATCTTCGCGGCTAGCAAAAGTAGTCAGTGCTGGATCTTCAGGATGCGACTGCATCATCAGCCCTTTATCTAACGCGGCATTGAGATCGAGCAGCTCGCGCGTACTGACTGGCACGCCATAAGTACGCAAGGTATAGAATAGTTTGATAAACATAAGAGTCGTATCACTTATTGGCTGATATTATTATCTGGTGATATTGCTGATATCATTAATTGGTACAGTCACAGGTTGAGCGTTTGCATTGACCTTCATAATAGACATCCGATATCGGACACAAGATATTAAAGCCAACGCAAGCTGCAAACATTAGCGACGCATCATATTGGCAAAACGCTGTAATAAACTCACATCTGCCTCGTTTTTGAGCAACGCACCATACAACGGTGGGATAGATTTCTCACCGCGCAGATTTTCTTCTAATTCGTCCTGAGCCATATCATCAGCAAGTAACAAGGTTAACCAATCGACCAACTCAGACGTTGAGGGCGGCTTTTTAAGACCTTGAATACCACGCAGTTTATAGAATATATCCAATGCATCATTGACCAGTTTTTCCTGAATGTCTGGAAAATGTACTTCGATGATTTGGCGCATGGTCTCTTCTTCTGGGAAATCAATATAATGGAAGAAACAACGACGCAAAAACGCATCTGGTAGCTCTTTTTCATTGTTTGAGGTAATAATAACCACTGGACGCTGCGCCGCTGTAATAGTCTCGCCCGTCTCATAAACATAAAAAGACATCTTATCAAGCTCATGTAGCAAGTCATTTGGGAACTCGATATCGGCTTTATCAATCTCATCAATCAGCAGTACGCTACGCTCTGTACTGGTAAAAGCATCCCACAGCTTGCCCGGCTTGATATAGTTGGCAATGTCATAGACCTTATCATCACCCAACTGTGAATCCCGCAGGCGCGATACTGCATCATACTCATACAGTCCTTGCTCCGCCTTAGTCGTCGATTTTACGTGCCAAGTAATCAGTGGCATGCCCAAACTCTCAGCAACTTCTTCGGCAAGCAACGTCTTACCTGTACCAGGCTCGCCTTTGATCAGCAATGGCTTTTGTAAGGTCATGGCGGCATTTACTGCCAGTTGCAAATCATCGGTAGCAATATAACTACTGGTACCAGTAAAGTTTTTCTTAGTATTTTCAGCTGTGGTCATAATCAGATCTCGATTGTTGTTATAGATAAGTTGTTATAAATGGATAGGTCTAAAACATAAATGACTAATAAAGGATAAGTTAGTAAAGAATAAATTAGATTAGCACAGCCTGATGCATTGCCAAAATACTCATGCGTTCGCATTTATTAACAATTGTTATGTGCAATGTATAGTGAGCAATTATTTATATGCCTAATAAACAGTCGAGCACAAAAAAAGACACGCAATGGTGTCTTTTTATTCAGGTATCAAATAACTTTTAAGACAATCATGTTGTCTCAACGCCTAGCCTATTTTTATTACTTGTCAGATGTATCGCTATTCGTTTTCTTAGCCAACGTACTGTCTTTTTTTAAGCTTACATTAGTATCAGGCTGTTCAGTTACGGTAGCGCTTTCTGGCAAATAACTGCCTGTGGTCATTTGCAACGTGGCCTGCGTATCTTCTGCGCTGCGGCTACGGGCTTTGTCCAAGCTTGATGCAAATGCGCTGCGTATCAGCTGCCATACAAAACCAACAAACAACCCTGCGACCAGTATCACCAATATCGGCAACATATTAGCAACCGCGCCTGCGTAATCTTTCATCATCACAGCGTAGACCACGCTAATGCTGGCTGGTGCAAGCTCGCTCGGATCACCAAGTGCAGTACCTGGTGCTAATAATACCGCAAACAGAACCATCCAGCTCATACCGCCCAATGGTTTTGGCAGTACACGAGCCACAAGTATCCATAGCACTAGTACCAAAACAGCACCGCCCAGATAAGCATACATCGGCAAATCAGCGGGCGGGACATCCTTTACCATTTGGCCCCACCAAATGGCAATCTCACCGAGAATGTCACTGATAGACTCTAGCGGTAAGCTATGTAAGATATTTTTTAACCAGTCCATGCGTGTTTATTTACCTGCGTTTATCGCCAATGACACAATCTGTGTCTAGCGGTATATGTGCGTTCTGTAGAACCAGAATGAGGCCAACTACATAATGAACTTATGCATTATGTAGGCTTATATGTACGTTGCGTAGGGTGTCAGTTTATCACGACTCTCTACTCAAATGCATGTGAGCAAGTGTGTCGTAGGTTTTTATCGACACTGTTTTTACAGTAGCATACTGATATGTCCTACCACACTTACTTGCTAACAAATCTATTAATTATAGATGCTGTCCTGCGATTCACGAGCACGCAGCTCTGCTTGACGGCGCATCACGTCTTGCGGCGGCAACTGCACAAAGTAACCTTGAGACTGCAGCTTTGCCAATACTTCTTCTTTATCGACACGAGCGAGCTTATCTTTAGTTGATAAGTCCAAATGCATGACGAACTTACTACGGCCTAAACCTGCACGGAAATCTTTTGGTAATACACCAAGCCAGTCTTTGATTTCATCAGTATCATCAGGATAATCAGGACGCGCAATGTAGATATACATGTCGTCATGTTTGGGAAATTTATAAATATCGCAATGCATAAAAACCACCTATCAGAAACTATGGGCGTAGGTTAGCATATTTCAGGCAAATACCAGTAGTCGCTTTGCGTTTTGCTATCGTAATTTTTGTCAAAACACACAGACAAAACGCTGATATGAGCGATAAAAATATCATTGTAAAACATAACCTATTTGACAGACTTCCCTATCAAAACATTATTTTTGCCAAATTTATTTATTTTAATGGCTTTGATGACTTGTAAAAGCGCTTTGAACCTTTCATAATAAAAGCGTTTTTCAGGAGAGAGTTTATCAGCATAGATTTTGTATTGAACCCTATTGGTTATACAACTATCGCAATTGCTAGATAACCACCGAAGGCGCATCCACCCTGCCAATCGCTCAGGTAAAAGGACTGAAAAACGCATGTCACTGCTGTTTGATAGTGTTTAGTAGCATGACGCTCATAGCGCACTACTTTTTTATCAAGCATAAGGCATAACAAATCTGGAGAGTGGTAAGAACGGACGACGTCTTACCCACCGAAGGGGAGAAAATACGCTATCATCGACGATAGGGCTCATATAACTGCCCAAAAATGATGGTTCGTATTGAAAATCTCAGGTCACAGGACAGATAGGGCTTTTGCTTAAACCGACGTTCAGTGTTGGTTTGGCTTACTGCTTTATCTTTTTTTTCTGTGCTACCCTTGGTTGCAATACTTGCACCCTGCAATGTTGCTTCTCGCTACTATGATACTGCACATCGCTCATTACTCTATCGAGTACGACTGATGTACACATAAGGATTTGTTATGACTGATACCCATTCTCAAGACATCACTTCTCAAAACGATCAGAGCCAAGCTCCTCAGCGCACCCCTTTTTACCAGTCTCATATTGATAGTGAGGGCAAACTGGTCGATTTTTCTGGTTGGGAATTGCCAATTCATTACGGTTCACAAATCGAAGAGCACGAAGCGGTACGCACAGATGCAGGTATGTTTGATGTCTCACATATGGTTGTGACTGATATCAAAGGCGCTGATACCAAAGCATGGCTACAAAAACTGCTCGCAAACGATATCAACAAACTCACTACCGCTGGTAAAGCGCTGTACTCTGGCATGCTCAATGAGCAAGGCGGCGTTATCGATGATTTGATCGTCTACCTGATGAATGCAGAAGAAACTGAGTACCGCATCGTCTCTAACGCAGCCACTCGTGACAAGGATTTAGCACAGTTTAATAAAGTCGCCGAAGGTTTCGATATTACGATTACCGAGCGACCTGAGCTTGCGATGCTTGCCGTGCAAGGTCCAAATGCTATTGCAAAACTGGCTCAGGCCAAACCAAGCTGGACAGATACCTTAGCAGCACTAAAACCTTTCGTTGGTGCTGACTTGACCGATATCGAAGGCACTGATTGGTTTGTGGCTCGTACTGGCTATACTGGTGAAGATGGCGTCGAAGTCATTATGCATGCCGATGATGCCCCTGTTTTCTTTGAACAACTAAAAGGAAATGGTATCAAACCTGCTGGTCTTGGCGCACGTGATACCTTGCGTATGGAAGCGGGCATGAATCTTTACGGTCATGACATGGATGAGAATGTTAGCCCTTATGAGTGCAACATGGGCTGGACGCTTGCACTAAAAGACGATCGTGCCTTTGTCGGCCGTGAAGCATTGGTCAGCAAACGTAAGCAGTCAAAAGAAGACAACACTGCTATGAAGCAAGTGGGTCTGCTATTGACCACGCGCGGCGTATTGCGTGAAGGCATGACAGTGACTATCAATCAAGGCACTGATAATGAGCAAACTGGCATTATCACCAGTGGTACATTCTCCCCTAGCCTAAAAAATTCAATCGCGATTGCTCGTGTACCTGCCAGCTTATCAGAAGATGACAGCGTACAAGTCGATCTACGTGGCAAAGGTAAGTTCGTCGATGTGCGCGTATTGAAGCTACCTTTTGTCCGTAACGGCAAGCAACAGTTTGACTCTTAGGTCTTATAAATTCTATCATTAGAGCGCGTTGTCATTTTGCACGCAATTATAAAAATGACGACACGCCCAGCCTTCATTATTTTTGTTAATTAACCTCTATCACTTAGGAGAGAGACCATGAGCAACATCCCAGCAGAGCTAAAATATATTGCTAGTCACGAGTGGCTACGCCTAGAAGACGACGGTACGATCACTGTTGGTATCACTGACCATGCTCAAGATCTATTGGGTGATGTGGTATTCGTTGAGCTACCAGATGTGGGCGATATCATCGCTGTCGATGACGAAATCTCAGTTGTTGAATCAGTAAAAGCGGCTTCTGACGTTTATGCCCCTATTTCAGGTGAAGTCATCGCTATTAACGAAGCACTAGAAGATGATCCTGAAATCATCAACTCTGACCCATATGGCGAAGGTTGGTTCTTCAGAATGAAGCCTGACAACATCGCTGACTACGAAGCACTAATGACTGCTGACGAGTACGAAAGCGACTTATAAGCTAAGCACGTAAGTTAAGCATGCTCTCACAAGACATGAGCATTTTTAAGATATTAGCTCGTACAAAGCACTAGCCCCGACTAAACATCATAGATACTGGCAGCAGCTGGTATCTATACTCTCTATTTAAACGATTTAAAAACCTTTCTCATGAAAAGTATTGGCTCATTGACCATGCTTGTTATTTGAAAGCAGCTTTATATGTAGATCTCCAACAATCATTATCGTCCGATGTTATTGCTCTCAAGCGTTATCTCATTGACTCGTATTGATCACCTATTCGAATCCCAATGAATACGTGCTATCAATAACGACGCAAACTGATAACCCAATTCTCAGCATGGATCCTAATATGAATGCCAACACCGATAATAAAGACCCCATTGCTACACCAAACCATACGCCGCAGCTAAAAGCCTTTCGCGATATCGTAGAGTCACGCCGTTCCGTGCGCCGTTTTACTGATACCCCCATACCTGATGACGTATTGGCAGACTGTCTGCGTTTGGCCATGCTAGCACCAAACTCTAGCAACCTACAGCCGTGGGAATTTTATGTTATCGATGATGCTGACAATCGCAAACGCGCCGTCAAAAACTGTATGAATCAAAACGCCGCAAAAACATCAGCCCGTTTGATTGCCATCGTTGCTCGTACTGATGTTTGGCACGATCACGCTAAGCAAGTATTGCGCGAATATCCTGACCAGCCAGTGCCAAAGAAAGTGAAAGACTACTACAACAAAGTCGTCACAATGGACTTTTTGCGCGGCCCAGCCAACGTGGTTTCGGCTGCAAAATGGGGCGCAACGCAAGTGGTCAGACGGGTAAAAGGCCCAATCAAATCGCCTTATTATACCTTTGAAGACACCAAAAACTGGGCAACCAATAACACCGCGCTTGCCGCCGAAAACCTAATGTTGGCACTACGTGCTCATGGTTTTGATAGCTGTCCTATGGGCGGCTTTGATGAGCCTGCCATGAAAGCGTTGCTCAATCTTAGCGACGACCATCATATCGTTATGATGATTGGCGCAGGTGAGCGTGCTGACAATGGCGTTTACAACACTCAGTTCCGCTTTGATCAAAAACAGTTTGTGCATTACGTATAACGTACCGCTCACAGTGTTTCCTTAACTGCTCACAGTGTTTCCTTAACTGCTCACAGTGTTTCCTTAACTGCTCACAATGTTTTCTTAATTGCTATTTTGTTTATTACTCCCTTAACCAAGGATTGTCATGACTATCTCTCAAAACCCATCGTTTGATACCTTTCAAGGATTGTTCAACGAAGCTGAATTTGTCTATCGCCACTTAGGTTCGAACGAAACCAAGCAAGCTGACCTACTCAGCGCTGTTGGTTATAAAGATATGCAAAGCTTTATCAATGACACTGTGCCTGAGCCAGTACGTCTGCACAAAGAGCTGGATTTGCCAGTGGCGATGAGTGAACATGCGGCACTTGCCAAACTACGCACGATGGCAGATGACATCACTGTTAACAAAAGCTATATCGGTCAAGGCTACTCTCCGGTTCGTATGCCTGCCGTCATTCAGCGCAACGTCCTTGAAAATCCAGGCTGGTACACCGCCTATACCCCTTATCAAGCTGAAATCGCTCAAGGTCGTCTAGAAGCATTGCTGAACTTCCAACAAGTATGTATTGATCTAACAGGTCTTGAGCTGGCTGGTGCGTCATTGCTTGATGAAGCGACCGCAGCGGCAGAAGCGATGGCGATGTCAAAGCGTGTGAGCAAAAACAAATCAACGCAGTATTTCGTCGATGAACGCGTCTATCCACAAACGCTAGATGTTATCAATACTCGTGCTAAATACTTTGGTTGGGAAGTCGTTGTTGGTGATTTCGAAACGGCTAAATCTGGCGACTATTTCGGTGCGCTATTCCAGTATGTCGGTGCCGAAGGCGACGTTAAAGACTTAACAGACGTCATCAGTGCAGTAAAAGAAAACAAAACTTACGTCAGCGTCGTCAGTGACATCATGAGCTTGGTGTTATTAAAATCACCAGCCGATATGGGTGCTGACGTAGCGCTAGGTAGTACTCAGCGTTTCGGTATTCCAATGGGCTTTGGCGGTCCACATGCCGCTTATTTTGCGTTCTCTGATAAAGCCAAGCGTTCAGCGCCTGGTCGTATCATTGGTGTCTCAAAAGATGCACAAGGCAATACTGCATTACGTATGGCTCTACAAACGCGTGAGCAGCATATCCGCCGCGAAAAAGCCAACTCAAACATCTGTACCTCACAAGTATTGCTGGCCAACCTCGCTGGTATGTACGCGGTATATCATGGTCCAGGTGGCGTGAAGCGTATTGCCACTCGTATTCATGCGTTTGCCACTGCGTTTGCTGATGCTATCACAGAATCTAACGACAGCAGCTTGAGCGTAGTACATGATCAATTCTTCGATACAGTCGTGGTTGATTGTGGTTCAGAGAAGCTTGCTACTCAAATTTTCAAAAATGCAGACAACGTCGGCTACAACTTATGGCGTATAAGCGACACCAAATTGAGCGTTGCCTTTAGTGAAACCAGCGATCAGCAAGATTTCAACACCTTGACTCAGTTGTTCGTCAATAAGTCACACGATCTACCTGAAACAGCTCGCGTCTCTCTAGATAGCGCAAACCTGCGTACGGATGATATCTTGACTCATCCAGTATTCAACTCGCATCATACCGAGCATGAAATGCTACGCTACCTAAAGTCGCTTGAAGACAAAGATTTGGCGATGAACCGCAGCATGATTTCACTGGGTAGCTGTACCATGAAGCTAAACGCCACCAGTGAGATGCTACCGATTACTTGGCCTGAGTTTGCCAACGTGCATCCTTTTGCACCGCGTGACCAAGTCACTGGCTATATCGCGATGATCGATAGCCTACAAGATCAATTAAAAGCCATTACTGGTTTTGATGATGTCTCTATGCAGCCAAACTCTGGTGCCTCTGGTGAATATGCTGGTCTGCTCGCGATTCGCCGTTATCATGAGTCATTGGGCGAGACCAATCGTGATGTGTGCTTGATTCCTCAGTCAGCGCACGGTACCAACCCTGCTACCGCCATGATGATGGGTATGAAAGTCGTCGTGGTCAAAACCGATGAAAACGGCAACGTTGATATCGATGATTTAACCGCCAAGTGTGAAGAGCATAGCGAGCGTTTGGGCGCTTTAATGATCACGTACCCATCGACTCATGGCGTGTTTGAAGAAGGCATCCGTCATATCTGTGATTTGACTCACAAGCATGGTGGTCAGGTCTATATGGATGGCGCCAACATGAATGCTCAGGTAGGCATGATGCAACCTGCAGACGTTGGGGCTGATGTATTGCATATGAACTTGCACAAAACCTTCTGTATTCCGCATGGCGGCGGCGGTCCAGGTATGGGTCCTATCGGTATGAAGGCGCATTTGGCACCCTTCATGGCCAACCATACGCTAAGCCCTGTGCATAATGCACAAAAAGACTGCTCAGCGGTATCGGCTGCGCCTTATGGTTCAGCGAGCATCTTACCTATCTCATGGATGTACATTGCTATGATGGGCCGTGATGGTCTATTAAAAGCAACGGAGCTGGCATTACTGAACGCCAACTACGTAGCAGCCGAATTAAAAGGTCACTACCCTGTCTTGTATGCAGGCAAAAATGGCCGCGTGGCTCACGAATGCATCATCGATATTCGTCCGTTAAAAGAAGAAACTGGCATAACAGAAAGCGATATCGCTAAGCGCTTGATGGATTATGGTTTCCATTCGCCAACGATGAGTTTCCCAGTCGCTGGCACGCTTATGATTGAGCCAACAGAGTCTGAGTCAAAAGAAGAGTTGGATCGCTTTATCAGTGCGCTAAAATCTATTAAAGCTGAAGCCATGAAAGCCAAAGCTGGTGAAGATAACTGGACGCTAGAAGATAACCCGTTAGTCAATGCACCTCATACGGCTGCTATGATTACTAGCGAAGAGTGGACGCATCCATACAGCCGTGAGACTGCTGCATTCCCACTACCGTACATCCGTGCAAACAAGTTCTGGCCAAGTGTCGCTCGTGTCGATGATGCGTATGGTGATAAGAACCTAATGTGCTCTTGCCCAAGTATCGAAAACTATATGTAATTATTATTTCGGATAGTTATTCTCTGTAGTAAAAAACCTCCAAGTCAGCAGCTGACTTGGAGGTTTTTATTTTGCTGACTTTTTATCTATTACATTAGCAGGTAATATTATGAATAAAATAAACGATAAGAACTCAATGTAATAAAAGCTTATATTGATAATAAGCTATTTATCTTAAATTTCTGAAGCAATCATTTGGACAATGCTATGCAACATAAAGCGCCTAAACAAAAAACTCGCGTTATTCTAATTCATGGGCTACACCAAACCCCATGGATCATGCGACCATTAGCCAAGCGCCTGCAATCAGCAGGATTTGATACCCATCAGTATGGCTACCGTAGTATGCGTGATGGTATCAAAACCAATAGCGCCCGCCTAAATAGCTGGCTAGAAACAAACCATCACCCAGATCATCCTATAGATTTGGTTGGGCATAGTTTAGGTGGTTTGATCATTCGTGATTTTGTCGCTCAGTATCCAAAATGGAAAATCGGACGTTGCGTGACGCTAGGAACACCGCATATAGGGAGTGTTTGTGCAGATTATATTTGGCGATTGACTCCTGCTGTCGTAGGTCGCTCGTATGTCGACGCCCTCGACGGCACAGTCGCGCCATTGCCCAAACATGTGACGCTAGGCGTCATCGCTGGCAACCGTCCTTATGGTCTAGGTCAGCTGTTTTTGCAATATCATAATCGCAAACTGCGCAAATCTGACAAGCCACTTCTTAACGAGCAGCTTGCACATGACGGGACAGTCTATATAGAGGAGACGAGGATAGAGGCTGCAGCTGATCATATTGTCATGTCAGTCTCACATACTGGCATGCTAGTGAACCCAGAGGTCGCCGAGCAGACTCAATACTTTTTAGAGCATGGACGATTTAAACGCTAAGAGCTGTATGAATAAGAGCTGTATGAATACTTGAGTGTCAGTTTTCAGTCTTATCGAACGATTTCTTGTTAAACGGTGCCTTATCGAACGCTGCTTTATCGAACGATTCCTTATTGAACACGAATACCCATGCCCTGCTGCAGTTCGGTTTTATGCTTTTTGATGACTGGAATTAAGGTTTTAACAACCCAATCGCTACGCCAACCTTTTAGCCCTTGCGGCAGTTCGCTCACGTCTTTATCAAGAGCAACCACTTCATACAACTGCCCTAGCCATTTTTTACGCATTAATACGCTAGCAGGTATACCAATCTCTCGCGCATGCTCATCAATCGCTTGCTGCACTGCTTTTGAGAGTACTTTATTTTTTGAGCGATATGGCGGCACTAGACAGTCTGGATGCTCTGTAGGCGGTAGACTCTTGGCATCTCTGATTACTTTCAGCAGCTCTTCGCCATATAGTCGTAGCATACTACGGTGCATGGTTGTTTTGTGTGCCAGCTCGCGCATGCTGTTTGGCTTTTCAGTGACTATCTCTCGTACTGCTTGTTTTTTTATCACAAAGGTACGCGGTTGATTGGTCGCGCGTGCCAACTCTTCTCGCCACGTAGCTACCCCTTTGAGTATCGCCATTTGCTGTGAGTTATAGCGGTAATCTGCCATCGTTAGATACATCGCTTCATCTTCGACGTGTTGCGTGTCATACAAATCACCGGCATAAAGCTGACAGTCAGCCCAAACATAATCATATAACCCTTGAGCCTTAAGCGCATGTTCGATACTGAGATATAGCGCTGGCAGATAACGCACATCATCGATGGCATACTGCTCTTGCTCATCTGTCAACGGGCGCTGGAGCCAATCAGACTGACTGTGCTCTTTATCGATATGCATATCTAGCTGATCAGCCAGTGCCTGCTGATACCCCATTTGCAATTGACCTGTTAAATAAGACAACGCAATTTGGGTATCAAAGATATTGGTCAGTGGCGGACAACCAGACAGCAGATAAAAAATCCCCAAATCTTCGCCGCAAGCATGCCAAATAGCCACATCGACTTTACGTAGTGCTTCCCACAGCTCGTCCAGCTGTAGTTGCGGCGCGTCTAGCAGATAAACATGATTACCAGTATTCAATTGTACAAGTGCCAAACGTGGGTAATAAGTGTCACGCTTAATGAATTCTGTATCCAACGCCACTCGCCCGCAAGTCGCCAAAGCCTCAATAACGTCATCTAATTGATTCTGCTCACGAACCCAAGTGATATCAACCGCATCAGCAATATCCAGCAATGCGTCAATGTCTAGTGTATCGACGTCTAACGCTGTTGGCACCGTTTCAGTGCCAGCTAATTGCTCTGAGACATCAATAGTCATGCTATCTGGATCAGGATGGGCTGGAGCGTTTGAAACATTATTGGACACGGGCAGATACCTGCATAAATAAGAGAAAATAAAACGCTAATATGCATTTTATTAAGATTAAAGGAGAATACAATTATAACAACTTCACGAAATAAAGTGGCTAAGACTTAGGCTTTATCAAATACTATAAAAAAGAGCGGTTTTGCATGGCTTGACCAAGTGTCATACTATCAAGATACTCAAGCTCGCCGCCCATAGGTACGCCTTGTGCCAAACGCGTGACTCTACTCACATGACGATTGACTGCCTCGCTAATAAAATGAGCAGTGGTCTGACCTTCAACGGTTGTACCAGTTGCCAAGATAATCTCTTCTACGGGTTCTTGCTTGACCCGCCACACCAGTTGGTCAATATTTAAATCATCAGCACTGATACCATCGATAGGTGATAAATGCCCGCCTAGCACAAAATAGCGACCACGATACCCTGCTGTCTGCTCAATGGCCATCACATCTGCCGCCGTCTCAACCACACATAGCAGACTGTCATCACGCCTAGGGTCTTGGCACAGTGGACATATATCCTCATCGCTAAAGCTATGACAGCGCTGACACTCAACAATATCGCGCATGGCTTCATCGAGTGCTTGGGCAAGTGCCATACCCTGCGGGCGTTTTTTGCTGAGCAGATGGAGCGCCATTCGCTGGGCGCTTTTTTGACCGACACCTGGCAATATACGCAGCTGCTTGACCAGCTGATCAAATTTGGCTGTAAGCAAAGTGACTTTCCTTTAATTGACTTTATCTAACTGAATTTATAAATCATAGTTATAAAAATAGGGTCGTATCGTGTCGATAACAACCCCATTTTTGTCTTTAGTATGAAGTATTTAATGCTTAAAACATGCCTTGCATACCTGGTGGTAGACCCATACCTGAGGTCGCGCCTGCCATTGTTTCTTCATACAACTCGTCTGCTTGACGAACAGCATCATTGATAGCTGCCGCAATAAGATCTTCGATCATATCAGGCTCGTCTTCTAGCAAGCTTGGATCAATGCTCAAACGCTTGACCACATGACGACCCGTCATCGTTACTTTAACCAAACCACTGCCCGCTTCGGCTTGTACTTCTTTGTTAGCAAGCTCTTTTTTAGCGTTCTCAACGTTTGCTTCTACTTTCTTTTGCATCGTTTGTGCTTGTTGCATCAATGCTTGAATGTTCATAGTTGCCTCTTTATCTTTTATGTTTGAATGTTATACGGTGCGCATCGTAATCAGTAATTATGAACAACGTAAAGTCCATATCATGTATGAACAGCGATTATACCGCTATCTTTACAAACTGTCTAAACCACGCGCCAAATCTTTGATTATATCTTCAACATCTTCCAAACCGACTGATAGACGAATCAGACCGTCTTTGACCCCTGCTTCAGCACGGGCTTCAGGAGTCAGGCGGAAATGTGTGGTCGTTGCAGGATGCGTAATAGTGGTTTTGGCATCGCCCAAGTTATTGGTGATAGAGACCATTTGTGTTGAATCAATCACATGCCACGCCGCTTCTTTGGTATCACGGCTATCAGATGCCTTGACTTCGAAGCCCATGATAGCACCGTAGCCATCTTTCATATGATGCTGACGTGTGGCAAGTTCGTGTGCGCTATGATTGCTCAAGCCTGAAAAGTGCACGGTACTAACGTTGGGATGATTGACCAAAAACTCTGCGACTTGATTGGCATTGTTACAGTGCGCCTGCATACGTAATTTAAGCGTCTCCAGTCCTTTGGTGAATACCCATGCATTAAACGGGCTCATGCTGATACCACCTGAGCGCACCACAGTAAAGGCTTCTTGCATCAGCTTATCACTACCAACCAACGCACCGCCCAACACTCGTCCTTGTCCATCTAGATATTTGGTCGCCGAATGAATAACCACGTCTGCGCCCAAGTCTAGTGGGCGCTGTAATGCTGGCGTGGCAAAGCAGTTATCAACGACTAGTAAGATATCATTGGCTTTACATAGCCCACTTAAGTAACCGATATCGCAAATCTGCGCCAGTGGATTACTTGGGCTTTCACAATAGATCACTTTGGTGTTTGGTTGAACGGCATTGGCCCATGCTTCATTGTCAAAGCAATCAACATAGCTAACTTCAACGCCAAACTTGGCCATATAGTTATTAAACAGCCCAATAGACGAGCCAAATAACTGATTGGCAGCGAGCAGATGGTCACCCGCTTTTAGATATGCCAAGCACATGGTCAGGATTGCACCCATACCAGAGGCCGTTGCAACCGCACGCTCACCGTTTTCTAGCGCGGCGAGACGACGCTCAAAAGTACGGACGCTTGGGTTGGTATGACGAGAGTAAACGTTTCCTGTCTTTGTACCGTCAAAATGTGCCGCAGCATCAGCGGCTGATTGATAAACATAAGAGCTGGTCGTAAAAATCGGCTCTGAATGCTCGCCCTCGTCGGTACGGTGTTGACCTGCCCGCACAGCAATCGTCTGCATACCGTAATCTAATCCTAAATCTAAGGCATCGTTACGCCAGTTTGGATCTAACCCATCGTTTGAGTTTTTTTGGTTCAAATTATTCTCATCTTTCGTTTGCGACTGACTCATAGACGTTCCGTTGCTTTGTTTTGGTTGGTATAAAAGGACTGCTTATTTTTTTGATTATTAAGCAAATTCATCAGCGTTATCATAACATGCCGACTTATTCCACACATCTGGTTTCAGATAACTTCTAATTATTAATTTTGCCTATTAAAATAACTGTATGTTCAATATGACAGCCATTATGCAGATTTAACCGACAATAAATCACGATAAAATCAATCGTCAAACCTAACAAAAATAACGTATTTATAATAGGCAGATATGCTAACAGCTGCTAAGCTTAGCAACGATTTGAATTTTGGCGTTGGTGATATTTTTATAGACCGTCCAATCAATGCTATCATCCTTAAAAATAGATGAACAATTTCAGCAAATTACTTATCCATGCATTTTATTTATCAGTATATTTAGGCTCATCAAGGTAAATTCGTTATGTCGATGTTCAGTATAGAACCAAGCAGCTTATCGTTGAGTCTGATACTTGGGCTGACTTTAGGTCTGAGCGCTTGCCAGAGCCTACCCAAACAGCCACATCTACCTGAGAGCCAAGCGCTATCAGCGCGAGTCAATGCTTTATACCAACAAGAAGACAGCCCAAAGATTGAGCAAAATACAGCGACTACAACCAACAATACTGATCTAGTGGCCGCTGTTAGTGCGCAGAATGAAATTCATCCTGATTTGTCAGGCTATCATCCGATCGTCACTGGGGCAAATGCGTTCGCCGCCCGTAGTATGTTAACAGGTATGGCCACGCGCAATATCGATGCGCAGTATTATATTTGGCATAATGATCAGGCTGGCCAACTGCTATTAAAAGACTTGTGGGAAGCGGCTGAGCGCGGTGTGATCGTGCGTTTGTTGTTGGATGATTTTAATAACAGTGCAAAGTTTGATCAGCACCTATTACGTTTTGCGAGCCACCCTAATATCGCGGTGCGTATCATCAACCCATTAATGCACCGTAAGTTTTCAACATTGAACTACGTCACAGGTTTGCCGCGTATCAATCGCCGTATGCACAATAAAAGCATGACGTTTGATAAACAGATTACCATTATCGGCGGACGTAATATCGGTAATGAGTACCTGAGTAACGATCAAAGCAGCCAGTTTGCGGATTTGGATGTTTTACTGATTGGTAAAGTCGTCGCAGACATTGATAATAGCTTTGCCAGTTACTGGTCATCGCCGCTGTCGTTTGACATCGAAACTTTAGCCAAGTTCGACGATGACGTCACGCCTGATTTTTTGAAGGCATTAGACAAGCTGGGTATAGATGAGGAAAATAACGAAGGCAGTAGCTTGACGGTTTATAAAGCCGCCATCAAAGACTCGACGATAGACACTGATCTGATCAACAAACGCGTGCCGTTTCGTTGGACAGACATGCAGTTTTTGAGTGACGATGTTGGCAAGCTGTCCAAAAGCGTCTCATCTGAGACCAACTTGGTGCATCAACTGCGTACGTTACTCGGTAGCCCAACCAAAAAACTGACAATCATCTCGTCTTATTTTGTCCCGACCAAAGATGGAGTCGATACTTTGGTGAAGCTCGCCGAATCTGGCGTTGATATCAAAATATTAACCAACTCATTTGATGCAACCGACGTGACCGCTGTTCATTCTGGTTATAGTCAATGGCGCCCTAGCCTACTGCGGTCAGGCGTAAAAATATACGAGCTAAAATCAACGGCAGCTGAAGAAAAACGTGACAATAAACTCTGGCGTGCACGCAGTCAGTCATCAACCAGCCTACATGCAAAAACGTTTGCGGTAGACGACTATCAAGTGTTTATCGGCTCCTACAACGTTGACCCTCGCTCTGCCAATATCAATACTGAAATGGGTGTAATCATCAATGATGATGAGTTGGCAAGACAGCTGCACGGGGCGCTGAGTGATGATTTACTAAACCAAGCTTATGAAGTTAAGCTGCTAGACAACGGTAGCTTGGAGTGGCACACCATGGAAGATGGCAAAGAAGTCGTTTACGAGTCAGAGCCACGGGTCGATATGAGTGATCATATCTGGCTTACTATTATGTCTTGGTTACCCATTGACTGGCTGTTGTAGATATATAGCTTATTAATTTTGACAGTTCTAGAACACTTAGTTTTGCGACTCAGTTGTATTAAGTAAACAAAGTACTATTCAAAAACTTTTATTTTAAACCCCAACTTATTGTTTCGGCAAATCATCTTTTATATATCTTGATTTGCCGTTTTTACCATGGCCGGTTATCCAAACGATGATCGTCTTAATGACCACTTTACTCTGTGGATATGTGATCTATTATGCCGACTCGTTCTCAATACGCCCTGATGTCTAAAAAAGACAAAAATACAGTCATATTCGTAAGCTTTATCAGCGCTGTAATCTTTTTTGATTTTTTGATTTACTTGTATATCTCAGATATTGTTTCAGCGGCGATTTTTCCTGCTAATGCTGACCCTAGAGTTGCTAAACTGCAAGGAATGGGGCTTTTTGTTATCGGTTATTTAGCACGTCCAATCGGAGGTGTTCTCATCGGTCGTTATGGTGATATAAAAGGTAGAAAGCCAGTTTTATTGCTAAGTATAATAGTTACCGCATGTAGTCTCCTAGCAATGGCATTTTTACCCACTTATGCACAATGGGGGGCTGCTGCGCCTGCCTTATTTATATTGTTAAGAATCATACAGGGTATGGCGTTTGGTCTTTATGTACCGCTATCTTGGGTATTTGTAGCAGAGCATGTGCCCAGACAATATCTGTCAGTTGCCTGTAGCTATGCGACTGCTAGCTTCTTTGTAGGTGTGCTGTTTTCAAATGCCTTTTTTATGTGGTTATCTAGCTTTATGACGACGACTGAGCTAACTGATTATGGTTGGCGTTTACCATTTTTAGTAGCGGCGGCTCTTAGTTTCTTACCACTCTTATTTTGGCGATTCATCGGAGAAACACCCTTTTTTCTGGCACTTACAAAATTAAATGCCGGCAAAAACTCAGGCAAGCCGCTTACCATACTCTTTAAACACTGCAAACACTCTGTGTTTGTCGGCATGGTGCTGACGTTAGTGATTTCTAGCATTACCTCTGTGGTTGTTCTACTATTGCCAGACTTGATAGAGATAAACTTTACGTTAGACAGCGATTTGTTTGGATTCTCCCATAGCTTGGGCATCGTATTTATGATTTTTGGCTGTATATTCTATGGGATAATTTCTAATCATGAGAATTTTGGTAAGGTTCTAGTAATTGGTTCGATACTCCTCATTGCTCAAATACTAGCCTTCTTTTATCATCTACAAGCAGGTGGCGATTACATTTTAATTATGTACGCGCTTTTGGGATTCTGTGCTGGTATTGTCGGTATGGTTCCTGCTATCTTGGTGCAATTGTTTCCAACCAACGTGCGTCTCACAGGTATCTCTTTTTGTTATAATGTGACCTACGGTATCGTTGGTGTACTGATACCTTTTGGTCTTGGTTATGCCACAACTTTAGTAAGCTTTTCACCAGCACTATACATTGCCTTTATTGGCTTTATCGGTATTATCATGGGGCTTTATTTCTATAATTTGCCTGAATTCAAAAAGATTGATCATGTTATTTTATAAATAATAGATCAGTCACTAATTCGAACGATGTTTAAAACTAAGGTGCAATGAGACATCTCATTGCACCTTATCCATTTGTTTAAGACACAGATATTAAGGCTTGATAACCATGGTTGATATGACCAACAAACGCCTATCAGTCGCTCCTATGATTGATTGGACAACGACAGACTATCGTTACTTTGCGCGACTATTTAACCCGCACACGTACCTGTATACCGAAATGATTAGCACCGGTGCATTGATACACGGTAACCGCGCACGGCACCTACGCTTTGACACACTTGAGCATCCACTGGTATTGCAGCTTGGCGGAGCAGATATCAGTGAGATGACACAATGCGCCGAATTTGCTCAGCAATACGGCTATGATGAAGTCAATATCAATGTTGGTTGCCCTTCTGATCGTGTGCAACACAACAAGATAGGTGCCTGTCTAATGGCAGAGCCAAAAACGGTGGCTGACTTGGTCAAGCACATGCAAGCTGCAGTCGATATCCCCGTGACGGTCAAACACCGTATCGGTATCGATGATTTTGACAGTTACGAGTTTATGGTGGATTTTGTGCAGACCGTTGCGACTGCTGGCTGTACGCGTTTTATCGTTCATGCACGTACCGCGTGGCTACAAGGGCTGAGTCCTAAGCAAAACCGCGAGATACCACCGTTACGTTACGAGGATGTCTATCGTCTAAAACAAGACTTTCCTGAGCTGGATATTGAGATCAATGGCGGTATTGATACCATTGAAGACATAAAAATGCATTTGCAACATATCGATGGCGTGATGATTGGTCGGGCGTTTTATCACAACCCGTATCTATTAGCAGAAGCCAATAGCTTATGGAACGAGGCAGCACCCGACGCGATACCTAAGCGCTCAGAGATTTTAGAGCAGCTCTACCCTTATCTACAAGAACAAATCGCCAAAGGCGAAGCACTACCCACGATGACACGGCATTATCTAGGATTGTTTCAAGGGTTGATGGGTGCACGCAAATGGCGGCAAGCATTGAGCGGCAAACCTCAGCTCACGCTCGATGACATTAAACGAGCAGCCGATGAAGTATTATTGTTAAATCCTGACGCATAGCTAAATGCTGATATAACTGGCTTGATAGAATTCACATGCTATCCATTATCGTGGCTAGCATGTTATCTACGCCGCTTGCGCAAGATACTGCCACATCGCTGCGCCATTATTAATGATATGTAATACGATTGGCAGTAATAGCGACCCTGACTTGATACGTGCATAACAAAATATGAATGCCAAAACCACAATAGTACTGATTTCATAAATGCCATACTGCACATGGATAGTGGCAAATATCAAACTGGTCACGATACTTGCTACTATCGCACCGTGATGCACAGAGTATGACGGTGCGGTGAACTGCTCTTTGATGGCTGACCATAATATGCCACGAAAAACCACTTCTTCGTAAATAGGTGCAACCACGACCATTGCAAAGACCAGCAGCCACACTGAACTAACAGACTGATACAACGGATCTACAAATACCAGCGGCGTCATGTCCAGCATATAAGTCAGCGCCTGACTGGCAATCATAAATATCAGTAGTAGCCCAAGCATGCCTATACCTGCCGACAGTGAGAACGGCTTTAAGGCTAGATATTGACGCAGACTGCCACCTTTTAAACGAATGATAAGCATGCTAATTGCCACTAGCAATACACAGCCGATGAGTATAGACAGGCTCACAACTGTTCCATCATTACTACCAAAATAGAATATCTGCCCTATCGATGTCCTTTCATCGGCAGGTAATACCAGCTTGCCAGCGACATAAACACCTACCAACTGGCTGATAAAAAACGCAAGCACCATTCCTACTGTTAGCACGAATGTACCCACACGCGAAAATAGCGGCAGAGACTTAGGTGAGGCAGTCGTACTAGATGGCGCAGTTAGGTTTTTTGGCATAAAGGCGTCACTTAAAAATACTCTGGCAGCTCATATTTATTACAAGCATGACTGATGGTATGTTGCATTTATTTTGACAGTTGCTGCTTGATCAATCCTAGCACCTGCATTGAGACAGACTCTGGATGCTCAAGTGGGAACATATGTCCTCCTTCGTGAGTCTCATAAGGAATACCCAAGCGCAATTTTATCTGCTGCGGAAAGCGACGTTTCAAAAAGATACTGTCTTGACCAATGATTAAAGTTACAGGCACTTTAGGACCACGATTCGGTGCCAGCCAATACCAAGATGGATTGGTACGGAACACAGCAACTTCGCTAGCTTTAGGGATAGCCAATGTCACTTTGCCATCCGCGCGCTCATGCAAGCCATGATCGATATATCCTTGAAAGCTACGCTCATTAAAATTCTTAAAAAACCCTTTATGTCGCATTTTCTCATATGCTTCATCCCGGCTATCCCACACATCACGGCGATGCTTAGACACGCCAGCTGGTGACAGTTTGTCCATCAAGCGGTTATTCATAAGTGGCAATCTATCTGCTGTTTTTGCTAAATGCCACAACAAGCTGACTTTGCCATAAATCCAAGGCGGATCCATAAGTACTGCTTGTGCAAACAGTTCAGGCTGACGATACGTGGCCTGCAAGGTACACATGGCCCCAAGCGAATGCCCTAATCCTACTACCTGTGCAACGCCATGCTTTTTGCAGGCACTGTTTACGCTATCAATAATTTGCTGCGTTAGACTACGCCAATGATCGTCCACCGGATAATCAGGCGTATCACCCAACATCGCAATATACTCAATCGTAAAAAATTCTGATAAACCTTCAAAAAACGGTTCATATACCGCGCTTGGCATTCCATTAGCATGGGCAAAATGCAGCACAGGTTTATTGGTTATTTTAGAGACAGGCAGTTTAGCAAAAGACTGCAAATTTATTTCATCACTCATGACAGACTCTCGTGGGATCGTTTATGTTATATATTATTTTAATGATTGAACCTTGTACCCTTATTAAAATCAACAGCATCAAAACTAATCCCTTCAAAATCAACTATGTTTATATGGCAAATTTGACGACTGTGTTCGATGGTTATAGTTGTATAGCCAATTTAATCAGGCTATCACTTGGGCCAAGGTTTCTTATCTGGTATTACATACAATTAAGGCTGAGCACAATTATATGCTCAGCCTTAACAATCATACACATTATATCTAAAACATAAAACGCTTAACGCATCTGTCCAGTGTTGCTTTCTTGTGGCAATACATCAAGACTAACGCTAGAGCCAATACCTGCACCTAATTTCACTGCAAAACGGTCCATAAACATTTGGAACGGATCAGTTGGGCTATAGCTAATGATAGTATCTAGATCTAGTTGCTTACTTAGACTTGTGATACTACCTGTTTTGTCTGCTAGGCCTAGCTCAATAGACTGCTCACCTGTCCAGAATAGCCCTGAGAACAGTTTGTTTTGCTCAGGATTTTTCAGACGGTCGCCGCGCCCTTCTTTGACAGCATTGATAAAATGCTTGTGCGTGTTTGCTAGTACTTTTTCAACATGATTTTCTTCATAGTCAGTCAACGGACGAGATAAGCTTAAGATATCTTTATACTCACCAGCCGTAATCGTACGATCTTCTACACCAACTTTGTCCATCAAGCCTTTGACGTTGTAGCTTGGCATAATGACACCGATAGAGCCAACTAAACTTGACGGATTGACATAAATCTCATCTGCGGCAGACGCAATATAATAAGCACCTGAAGCACCGATATCACCAATCACCGCATAAAGCTTTTTGTCTGGGTATTCTTGGCGTAAGTCCATCATGGTCTGCCAAATCTCATCAGACTGTACCGGTGAACCGCCAGGTGAGTTAATGTCCAATGCCACTGCTTTTGAGTTACTGTTTGAAAAAGCGTCTCTCAATGCTTCATTGACATCATACGCATTAGCCACATCGTCATTACTGATGACACCTTGCAGCTCAACCACTGCCAAATGTGGATCGCTAGTATCGACTGCGTCCATACCTGTTGGCGTACTGCTGCAACCACGACCAAGGGTCAAAAATATCAATAAGATATAACCAAAGGTCAATAGTTTAAAAAAGATACTCCAACGACGAGCGCGGCGCTGCTCAACCACACTCGCTAATAACGTGTTTTCCAGCACCTTCCATTCTTGTCCACTTGGCGGGCTTGGTTGCTGCAGTTGCGTTGACTGATTTGCCGAGTTATCAGGACGTTTGTTAGGGTCTGGTGGCCAGTTGGGCATATAACTTCCTAAGTTAGAAACAATCTAAAACAATGAAATGAGGTTGTCGAGAAATACAGCTAGAACAGTGGTGTATACCTGACTGATACTGTCTCACAGTATCTGTGACCTGTATTAATAGGCTGCTAAGTATGGTGGTATTTCGATAATGGTTCAATAGTATAACTGTGAAATATCACTATATTGTAACACTGATAATATAAGCCTTATTTTTGAGGGTTAGTAGTTTCGGCATTGGGAGTGCTATTAATGTTATTTAGCGATTTAGTTGTTTAGCAATAATGCCGCGTCTAAGGGTTTATTATCATAGGTTATAACTTCATCGACTCTTTGACGACTTATGGCATCAGCTGTAATTTGCGAGGTACTATGACCAAGCCAACGTGTATTTTTGAATAGCATGTCATCATTATTCGATTCAACTGAACATAGTAATGACCACAGTTGCCAAACGCGTTGATGAGTGTCAGCATTTAAAATCAAACGCGACTGGAAAGACTCTGACTGTTTGCCAGTTAACTGGTTAGATGCTACTTGTGCTTGAGGGCTGACAGGTGAATTGACAGGTAACGAATTGAGTGGGTCTGCCGCATTGTATCTCAGAACGCGTATAGGCAGATTAGTATCAAGAGCAATCGTACAGTCCCAAACGCTAGTATCACCTATCTTGGTCCAACCAGTGATGACCTGCACTGACAATTCATCGTTAGTCGACTGCCATATTTTTCCTTGCTCACAACGTTGAGCACTGATAGTGGGCGTATCTTCAGATTGCCTAACTGTTTTATAGGCTTGCTGAAATGCAGACCAACGATCAGAGCGCCCTGCTTGCCAATATTGGCTAATGGCTAAACGGTCATTTAATTGAGCAACAGTCATCGGTAGTAGTTCAGAATTTTTAGTATTAGCAATATTCTTATCGTCAGGAATTAACGTATCAGTCAGGCCGTCACTGCTGCTCTGTACAACAATACTCTCTAACTTATTGACAGATAAGCTGCCCAGTTGCTGCTCTAAATTTTCAGATAATTTGTCTGCTGTCAGGCTGCTGGGCATCGTTCGTGTAGAGGCTGGTCTATGGTCAGCTAAGAACAACCAATTGGTATTGTCTTCATTGACGGTAGGATATTGTAGCAATGCTGCCGTTATATACGAATCACCCGTTGGCAAAATATATAGGGTCGATACAGTTACCAGTGACTGCTGATTGGCATACACTGTCATCATCAGTAACGTTAATGGTGGCAACATCAACCAACGGCTGAGTAAACCTCGTGGCAGCAGCCAAGGCAATGCACTTAGCAAAGCCATCGATAGTATCGCGATATTAACTGGTGTATAGAGCCACGCATCCGATAGCGCTGGCAATGACGTCAGCCAAATCATTAAATCATGTAGATGACCGACAATCGTACTAATAACCATCCAAAGAATATCAGCAATACTCGGCATTAAAAGGTAACACAGTCCTGCTAATAAATTGAGCGGTACAATCACCCAACCAAATAGTCCAATAGCAAATAAATTGATAAAAAGACCCCATAACGACGCCTTACCGAATAAAAGCAAAGTAACAGGGAGTAAGGTCAAAAACAGCCAAAACTGTAGTTTAAACACACGCTTAATCATTTGCCAAACACGGTTAGATAGCGCGTTATTGATATGAGTACGCGGCTTATCATCGTATATAGTCGTTGCAGCAGTAGTCTGATGCTGATACGACTTATCGTCATACTTGAGTAATAACGCCACTGCAATAAAAGATAGCCAGTATCCCGCCTGCCATAATACGTAAGGGTCACGCCAAGCCATCAATATAGCAAATGCCAATAGCACGCGCATCGTACTGATAGGAAGCAATATCAATCTGACGAATCCAATCGCTAATAACATCCAGGCCGTACGAGCAGCAGGTACGTCAAAACCAGTAAATAGCGCATAAATAAAAGCAGCACCAATCATTACCCACCAGCGCACTTGCCAACGCGGAATACGACGATAAATCGCTGAATAATTACGATCAAACAGCAGTACAACTATGCCTGCCAATACAATAGCCAAAAACAGTACGTGCGTGCCTGAAATAGCGAGCAGATGTGAGATACCCGCCAGTTGATATAAGTCCTTAGTATCACGATTAATCAAGCTACGATCACCCGTGAGAAGACTTAATGTCACGGCTTTCGCTTGTTGTTCTGCTATCGTTTGTGCTGACCAGTCTTGATAGAAATGCTGTCGTAATCGCCAACGCCCCTGATCGATACGAGTACGAAAGCGCTGAAGATATGAATCAGAGTCTAGCGACTGCTTCGAATATTTTTTATCGCTGATTTCATTGCTAATTTCGCTACTATTTACCAATGTAGGGCTAACGGCCAAAATATTTGCAACGCCATCAATATGCCGACCTCGTAACCAGCGATAACTGTCAAAGCCAGTAGGGTTATTGACTGCTTGCTCAGAAGTAGCTAACGGCGCCAGTGCTAGGCTCATGAATATCTCATCACCGGGCTGCAAATCGTTTAAGGCTACAAACTGGCTATCATTTGCAGACTTTCTTGGATAGGCGTTAAGTAGGACTCGGTGTTCGCTAACTTTGAGACTAACTTCATTGGGATTAACATCGTGATTAGTGCTTAGGCTATTTTTATTTGCATCTAAGTAGTCGGATGTTTTAGTTGCTAACTCTTGGGGCGTTAGCTCAGCGACTAATGGAGCGATATTCGTTATCACCGCTACTTGGCGATACCCGCTGTCTGTAGTGGCATCATAAACACTGTCGCTCAACCCTTCGATACGCACGAGTGCTTGTACTCGTATCGGTGCAGTTATTTCAGTGGTTTCTGCTTGTTGATGAGTAACCAAAGCTTGCAGTGCGCTGCCTATCACTAACGCAGTCGCTAGTAGAGCTAAGACTAAGTATCTAATAATTCGGAAAGGAAGTTTAATATGACGAGATGTGTTGTTAGAGGTATTGCTATCAGCGTTGTGGCTGTCTATCGAGGGTATGTTAAATTGAGCAGACGCCAACAGAATTGTGGCAAATATAGTCAGTGCCAACGACAGATTAGAGGTACCAACTGTCTCTAGCAAAGACAAATCAGTTGGCATTATCACATTATCTGCGACTGCCAATACGCCCATCATAACTATAATTATGAGGCTACCAATCAACCAGTACACCAGCACTCCTTGCTTGATGACTTAAATATTATTCGGCCAAATATGGTTACTTACTATAGCAAATGGTACGCGATGCAATAGCATTTATATTTATATTACCCTATACTGAGGCAACGTATTAGGTGGTAACTATCTGACACCACCATTCTGTGTGTTCTAATCTTTATCCTACTCACTATATATTACTTTATACCAGCTTCTCAATACTATTGAGTAGACTGTAGTTAATGATTAAAGGCGATCCTGTGCCCCAAAAACGTCTAAAAGACCTACTTCCTACACCAGAGAAAATCTTAGAAAGTCGCACTTTAAAGCTGTTTGCACCGCACTTGGCTGATCCAAGGTTATGGCATTTCAATCGACACAGCCTAAATAAGGCCGTCTATATCGGTGTACTAAGTGCATTTTTTCCGCTGCCAGGACAGATGTTACTGGCACTTATTGGCTCGCTTATTTTTCGTGCCAATGTTCCTATGGCGCTTGGTTTGACATGGATTACTAACCCAGTCACTAGCTTGCCCATCTTTTATGCTGGATACTATATCGGTGCAAAGATCATTGATGCACCTATGATTAGCTTGCGATTCATCGGTAGAATGATTGCTGATTTTAGCTTATGGGCATTATCAAATGGTGCCAATCCGTTCATTACTTATCGCGGTACAGTATCGCTTGCTGCATTTTGCATCGGGCTAACAATTTTGGCGGTAGTGACTAGCATCGTTTGCGGATTAGCATTCAAGGCTATCTGGCGCTATAAAACCGTGGCTAGTTGGCAGAAACGTCAGCAAAAACCTTCTGACGAATCTGATAAGCGATAAGTAATCTAACTTTATTACACGGCTATAATACTTACGCCCTAGCTAAGTAAGCTAGCAAAGCTCATTCTTCTTTACTGTTCTCTATAGCATTTAAGACTTTGTCAGTAAAGTTGCTATCCATCGGTACGATCTCAATGACTTCATCATTTTTGCAGAGCGTATAACGTTTACCTGTCGCGCTATCTTGGACTTTTAGGTCGTAATCAACCCCAGCCAAAGTGATGGCATCAAACACAGGTGTCAGTAGCTCCGTTTGCGCTTGTCTATCAAGCGTTTCAAACAAAGTTGGATCGATGTAAGGCTTTAACGGCTCATCACCCTCTTCTGCACTGCCAAAAGCCGCAATTGGATTATCATCTTCACGCATTTTACGCATCCTTATAAAATAGATAAGGCGGCTGGCTCACAACCGCTTAATCGCTAGTTTCTATGATATATTTTCTTAATAATACAACAATAACTTTTCAATATGATAGCCACTATATCCATGACAGACGCCAATAGATGGCGTTTCGGTCAGTTTTTCGACCTAATATAAAAAATTATTAATACTGCTCCCAATGCCCATTGCGTAGCAACAACTGACGATCAGCAAGCGCCGCCAAATTGCGATCATGCGTCACCATAAGTAGCGCGGTTTGCATGGTGCTTTGTAGCTCTGACAACAGGCCAAAGACGCTTTGTGCATTGTCGTAGTCCAAGTTACCTGTTGGCTCGTCCGCCAAAATAAGCGATGGCTTAGTCACTAGCGCGCGTGCAATCGCTACACGTTGGCGCTCGCCACCTGATAGCTCACCTGGTCTATGCATCAAACGATGCTCCAGACCGACATTTTCTAGAATCTCAACTGCTTGCTTACGAGCATCAGTTGTTGATACTTCTGGACGCATCAGCAATGGCATAGCTACGTTTTCGATTGCTGTAAACTCTGCCAAAAGGTGGTGAAACTGATAAATAAAGCCCAAATGCTTGTTGCGCATAGCTCCGCGCTCAGTTTCATTCATGCTATTTAATAACTGACCATGCAACCAAACTTCACCACTGGTTGGCGTATCTAGACCACCAAGCAAATGTAGCAACGTACTTTTACCTGAACCGCTAGTTCCAACGATAGCGATGCGCTCACCCGCATGAACAGTCAGATCAAGACCAGTCAATACTTGCGTACTGACCGCGCCTTCATCATATATCTTATTGATATTGGTCGCCTCTAAAATGGCAGACATAGCGCTTCCTTTATTTTATTTATTTCGGTATTTATTTCGATATTTAGGCGTTTGCGATTACTCATAGCGTAGCGTTTGAGCAGGCTGAATCTTAGCCGCTCGGCGCGCTGGATAAATCGTTGCCAAAAAGCTCAATACAAACGATGCACCTGTGATTAATACCACATCTAACAAACGCAACTGCGATGGCAAGTAATTGACAAAATACGCATCAAACAGGTTCAGACCAAAAGCTTGGTTAATAAAGCCTAAAATATCACTAACTGTAAGCGCAAATATCACACCCAATATCGTACCAGCGATAGTACCGATGACACCGATAACCACACCTTGGACCATAAAGACTTGCGTAATCAAACGAGGAGACGCACCAAAGGTTTTTAAGATTGCAATATCTGCTTTTTTATCGGTCACTAGCATAACCAGACTTGAGACAATGTTAAAAGCGGCAACTAAGATGATCAAAAATAGTAATAGGCCAACCATGGCTTTTTCCATTTGAATTGCTCCAAATAGATTGCCATGGGTTTGTGTCCAGTCATTTGGATATAGCTTTTCAGGTGCGATAGCAGCCGCTTTTTCCGCAGCTATCGGCGCAGTAAAGATATCGTTCAGCTTCATGCGTACGCCCTGCGCACCTTCTGGCAGACGCAGTAACTTTGCCGCATCTCCCATCGGGATAAATGCCATGAGACTGTCTACTTCTGGGCTGATCGTAAAGATACCTGTCAGAGTAAAACGCTTAAATCGCGGTATCACACCTGCTGGTGATGGTGACGCTTCTGGCAATACCAGCGTCACTTTATCCCCTATTTGCAAACCCAAGGACTGCACCATCTCCTCACCCAACACGATACTGAAGTCACCACTTTTCAAGGTGTCAATACTACCTTCAATCATATGCTCATTGATGATAGAGACGTTTTTTTCGTATTCAGGCTCGACGCCTGTCACCATGATCCCTGCGACCTGACCATTTGATGTCAGCATCCCTTGCAGTTGAATGAATGGCGCCACAGCTGCCACTTCTGGGTCTTCTTTGATCTGATCAGCCAGCTGTTCCCAGTCGCCAATAATTTCTGATGAGACCACAGTAGCCTGCGGTACCATTCCCAAAATACGGGTTTTCAGTTCACGGTCAAAGCCGTTCATCACTGATAGCACCGTAATCAATACGGCAACCCCAAGCGTCAGACCAATCATCGAGATGAGTGATATAAAGGAGATAAAGCCATTACTACGTTCTGCTCGGGTATATCGTAAGCCGATAAATAACGCTAAAGGACGAAACATATTCAAACTCTTTATCTTATCTACGTGCGACTTTATATAGGTTGCATAACGAGCAGTAGTAAATGCATCATACAGTTGCTACTGCTCACATATAAATCAAACACAAAAACAGGGTGTCAGACGAGCCAATAACAGCTGTCAAAAGGGAGCTAGTTTGACACAAACTAGCTGATATGTGCCAGTCATTAGCAACACCTGAGAGTATTTTTTACCAAAAAACTGGGTTTTGTTATTATTTTTTATAGGGGGCTTGCTATTAGCTGTACCAATACCTATATATTATATGCTAAAGACAATTGTCATTAACCCCTCATTGAGGTTTACTCGCTATTTACTGATAATATCGCTGACCATCATAAACCAATCATTTAAAATGTTGGATGGTACACAAGCAAATATAGTATTAGATACAAACCTCACGCTGACTTAATTTTGAGTATTTTCATGACCATAAATTATCAATACAAAAACATTCAATCTCCTACCAAGATCACGTTGACCGATGAGCAGTCTGCAGGTCACGCCGATCACTGGCGTATTCTGACCGATGATATGAGTCATGATGTGCCTAAATGGCTACAAAAAATGATCGAAGTCGCCGCGATGCCTAAAGGCCTGAACAACAACGTTAGTGCAAAAGACAGCTGCCTGCTTTTATCAGAAGATCAGCCATGCCATATTAATCAAGTGCTGGCGATGAAAGATGGTAAGCCAGAATGCTTTATCAATGCTTATCCCTGTGTCGATAGTCCTTACGGATTGAACTGCAAAATTGAGCGTGTCATCGCCAATGATAACTCGCACGATGCCGTGTTACGTTTACGTACTGCTGATGGCAGTATCATTTATGCGTTTGATCAACTCTATACGACCAACCGTCATCTGTATCAGCGCGACACCTCTTACTATGTCAACTTTAGTGCTTGGGCGCATGAAATTAAGCTAAGCGAGCAAAACGAAGTCATTATGGTCGAAGACCAAGAGTCTATCCGTTATCACCGTGCCTTTAACGACATCGTGGCGGCAAATGACGGAAAAATCCCTGATGACCTACAAGAGCAAATCAGTGAATGGAAACCTGAAACCAAAGAGCAGATGGCACCTGTCGAAATCAACTTGGGTCATATGTGTGCTTACTTGTTTGGCGATACACTAGGACAAGAAGATGAAGCTTGGTGTCAAGGTCAAGTACTTGGCAAGCAAGAAACCGTATTTAATGGTAAATCTATCATATTGTTTGACGTGGTGACGCTACGTGAGCAGGATGCAGATCCTTTCGTCGTGCGTATTGGTGCGCTCAACACTGCTGAAACCAATAGCATCAAAGTACATGACTACGTCCAAGCAAACGTATGGCTACAAGCAGCAATATACAAAGAAAACCAATCAAATGCGACGCAGCAATCAAAAGCTAGCTAGACTGTTTGAAAGACTTTTTATGCCTATTTGATTGCGCAATAAAAAGCCCCTAATATGAATTAGGGGCTTTTTTGTGTCTTACTGACTTACAACGCAAAAACGTAGCATAAAATTCGTATAAATATGCGATTAAGCCATCGTTGTCATTGATTTGATGCGAGTATACAACTCTTTTTGCTCTGCGCTTGGACGTGCAGTCTGTACGGCCATTAGCTGTGACATATCGCCTTCGACGCGGATTTTACCACTCATAAACGCACCCATGATTTGATTGGTATCAAAATCCGTGATGATAGACTGTAGAATATCGCGATCTAATAGCAGTGTCGTCGTTGCATTATCGTTCAAACCGCGATGCAGCAAACCATTTGCAAAATTGGCTTCGATAGTTTTATCAGCTTCAGCCACTTTTAGATTGACGACCATATTGGCAAGTACTGGCGGTAAATTTAACTCACCTGCTTCGTTGCCCATTTTTTCTACTTGCTCAAACCATTCATCTGTCAAAAAAACTGCCATATTATATTATCCTTAATTGATATTCTATCAGGCCAATATCCCTTGAAGTATTATTAGCCTAACTATTAGAATTATTAAAATGATTGCTATCAATAGACCTATGCAATACATAGCCATTAATGACGTTCAGCCTCATTATAAAGGGCGACTTGATAAGAAGTAAAACCTATTTATCGGCTCAGCAATGTTATTGTTACAAAACTTCTTTGCAAGCCTACGCTTATGTCTAGCGAGCGCTTCCCCTATTCAATCAAAATGAGCATCTAGAATAGTGACAAAATTGTGTATAAAATAGAGGAGTAGCACAGCAATAATAAGTTGCTCGCTAACATTTATACCAAAGAGTTTGTATTTTGGCGCATAGTTCTGATGATATTTAATTAGGATTGCGTTACAATACCCTTAAACAGAGTCGGGAGTTTTAACCAAACATTACATAATCGTGTTTTTTGTCAGCCGCCGCTAGCATACATCTATGGTCAATGCGTTTTAATAGCCCTATAGATATGGGTATCTATCTTCATTAGTACAGATTTTTTCGTAATAATTAAGATACATATTTAGCCTTATGAGATGTTTGATGCTCAAAACGGCGCGTCTTCTTATTTACCTTGATGATCTATTAACAATCCTACTATCGATTGACCTTGAGTAAGGTGTATGAAATGCCTATTTCTATTTATTAGTATTAACTAATAGACAGTAAGGGCCTAAATCGATAGTTCATGACGTCATTGCGCTAAATAAGCCAAAAAACAACATGTGTTGGCGCTAGTATAAATACAAATTTGAGAGTATTTATAGTGCAGACAACATAGATTGTTGGTTAATTCTGTTGATAATTCGGGCTGTAAAGGAATCATCCAATGAGTTTACAAAACACAGCAGTCGCCCCAGTTGACCGTGAGTATGAAATTACTATCGTAAGATTTTTTACGATCATGGCTGTCGTTTGGGGCATCGTCGGCATGAGTCTTGGTGTGTTCATTGCTTCACAGTTAGCATGGCCAGCACTCAACTTTGACATTCCATGGCTGACCTTTAGTCGTTTAAGACCACTGCATACCAATGCGGTGATCTTTGCGTTCGGTGGCTCTGCCCTGTTCGCAACGTCTTACTACATCGTTCAGCGTACCTGTAAGACGCGTTTATTTGCGCCATATTTGGCTTGGTTTACCTTTTGGGGTTGGCAAGCGGTTATCGTATCCGCTGTTATTACCCTTCCTCTAGGTTTGACCTCAACTAAAGAATACGCTGAGCTTGAGTGGCCGATCGATATCCTAATTGCCTTGGTATGGATCTCTTATGCCATTGTATTTTTTGGTACGCTCATCAAACGTAAAACCTCACATATTTATGTGGCTAACTGGTTCTTTGCCGCTTTCATCATTACGATTGCATTACTACACATCGTAAACAGCATGGCGATTCCAGTTAGCGCGTTCAAATCTTACTCGCTATTTGGCGGTGCAACTGATGCGATGGTGCAGTGGTGGTACGGGCATAATGCGGTAGGTTTTTACTTAACGGCAGCCTTCCTTGGAATGATGTATTATTTCGTTCCTGTACAGATTGGTCGTCCTATCTATTCTTATCGTTTGTCTATCGTTCACTTTTGGGCATTGATTGCTTCATATATGTGGGCCGGTGGTCACCATTTGCATTATTCAGCGCTTCCTGATTGGACGCAGTCTCTTGCTATGGTCTTCTCAATCATCCTGTTTGCACCATCTTGGGGTGGTATGATTAACGGTGTACTAACGCTATCAGGTAGTTGGGATAAGCTGCGTACCGATCCGATCATTCGCTTTATGATTGTTGCATTGTCGTTCTACGCGATGTCGACGTTCGAAGGCCCAATGATGTCTATCAAAACAGTGAATGCGCTATCGCATAACACTGACTGGACAGTTGGTCACGTACACTCAGGCGCACTTGGCTGGGTTGGTATGATTACGATTGGTTCGCTATACGTACTGTTACCACGTATTTATAACAAACCGAAGATGTACTCTATCAGCTTAATCACCACGCATTTCTGGCTTGCGACTGCAGGAACGATCTTCTATATCGTATCTATGTGGATCTCAGGTATTGGCCAAGGCATGATGTGGCTGGCTACTAATCCAGACGGTACTTTGGTATATAGCTTCGTTGATACTGTTGAATTCTCGCATTTCCCATATATTGGCCGTGCATTTGGTGGCTTCTTATATGTATCGGGTATGTTTGTAATGGCTTATAACTGCTATAAAACACTCAAAATGCCAGAAGGTAAGCCTGTAGATGTCGCTGATCCAACGGATCATGAACCTAGTGTCGAAAAACCTTCGACAGCTAACGTATAAGGAGCGATCATGGCTGGTACACCGCATGAAATTATTGAAAAAAATACAGGCTTGTTAGTCATTGGTATCGTGATTGCTATTAGTTTTGCAACTCTAGTTGAAATCGTGCCATTGATCTATGACAACAAGGGTCCTGAAGAAGGTGGGGTGAACGCTCCCCTTCCTGCAATGGAGCCTTGGACAGCGCTTGAATTTGAAGGTCGTGATATTTATATTCGTGAAGGATGTCACGTTTGTCATACTCAAATGGTTCGCCCACTACGTGCAGAAGTTGAACGTTACGGACCATATTCACGTGCCGCTGAGTCGACGTGGGATCATCCATTCTTATGGGGATCGAAACGCACTGGACCAGATTTAGCACGTGTTGGTGGCCGTTATTCTGAAGACTGGCAAAAGCAGCATTTGATTGCACCACGTTCGCTAGTGCCTGAGTCAGTTATGCCAGGTTTCCCTTGGTTAGCGACTAACGAAGTAGATGGCGAAAACGTTCAAGCTAAAATGCGTCTATTCCGCGATCGCTTCGGTGTTCCTTATACTGAAGAAGACATTGAAGGTGCTCCAGATGCAGTGCTTGGCGCTACTGAGCTTGACGCTTTGGTCGCCTATCTACAGCAGTTAGGTACCGCAATGGAAGGACAGCGCTAATGGGTATTGGTGAATTACAAACAATTGCGACCGTTTCTGCCTTTGTTGCCTTTGTAGGCGTTGCATGGTGGGCGTATTCGCCAAAAAACAAAAAACGCTTCGAAGAAGATGCACAACTTGCGCTTGATGACGAGGATATAAAGTCTCTGTCTGAAGAGCAGCGCAATAAGGATAAACGATGACATTTTTTTGGAGTTCTTGGATCACTGTATTTAGTTTTGCTTGTTGGCTATTTATTCTTGGCGTCCTTTTGATGGTTCTAAAGTACAAGCCAGAAGTAGAAGAAGACGGTACAACAGGTCATGAATATGATGGCATCCGAGAATACGACAAACCCCTGCCCAAGTGGTGGTTAGTGATATTTTTTGGCTCAATCGTCTGGGGCATCGCTTACTGGGTGTTTTTCCCAGCCATGTTCCCGAAACACTGGGAAGGTATCGCCACCGTAGAAGTCGATGGCGAAACGGTACCTTGGACCTCTAAAAACGAGTTGTTCAGTGAGCTTGAAAGCAACAACAAAGTATTTACTGATAACTTTGAAAAAAGCATTTTGGTAAAAGCAGACGCTGCAGGCGCGACTACGACACTTGGTACGCTAAACGAGTTACAAGCGACCATGCGTCGTAGCGAAAACCCACCAGCAGATCTACAGACTAAAATTGACGAAAAAGTTGCAGAACTTGCTCCTTACGTCGAGAAACTGTCTGAAAATCCAAATGCTTTAAAAGTTGGTAGCCGCTTGTTCCTACAGAACTGTTCTGTATGTCATGGCTCTAACGCTAAAGGTGCGACAGGCTACCCTAACCTAACAGACAATGATTGGTTATACGGCGGCGAAGCTAGCAACATTCTGACTACGCTACATAATGGTCGTATTGGCGGTATGCCTGCTTGGCGCGATCAGATCGGCGAAGACGGTGTACGTGCAGCTTCTGAATATGTATTGTCACTATCTCCAAATAACGGTAGTAAGAGTAACGGTGAACTTGACCAAACTTTGGTTAATCAAGGCGAAGCTATCTTTAAGCAGCAGTGTGCACTATGTCACTCTGAAAGCGGTAAAGGTATGATTTCAGCAGGTGCACCAAACTTGACTGACAACATCTGGTTATATGGCGGTGAGCGTGAGACTGTACGTAATACATTACGTTATGGCCGTGCTGGCGTTATGCCTCAGTGGGAAACTAAGCTAGGTAATGAGCGCATCATGCTACTTGCTGCTTATATCTACTCACTATCAGATAAAACAGGCAAATCACCTGAAGCAGCACCAGTTACTGCTGCTACTCAGCCTGTAGCAACTGAAGAAGCAACTGCTAACTAATACGTTGTTACTGTACTGAATATGGACGAGATTTAATGAAGGGAGAACTGTTATTGCAGTTCTCCCTTTTGCGTATAGCGGTATTGTTTTTTATTTAGAAATGACAGTGATGAGCGGCTATCAACACTAGAAAACGTTCTCGTATATTCGTTGCTTTTTACGATTATCACCCCATTATTAGTAGGGAGAATGTTAGAATAGCTATTTTTTAAAATAGTCTATTGGTCATGGCTTTATATCGCTCTGACTCAATCACATAACACGATAGTCAATTTCGCATAAATCAGATACAGGCTTGTTTAGCCTACTACTTGTAGTACCTTTACTCCCCTTGCCTGTATCAAGGTTATGTTGAACCGACTATATTTACAATCGATCATTTGGTAAGCAGATTAGAAAGTTTTTTATCGAATTTTTTATCCGCTATTTACTGACATTGATAACATCATACACTCATATACCTCGACGCTAGAGGTGTTTGTTCATCATGCCAGCAGACTGATTCTTTTTTTAAAGAGGCACGTTTATGTCAGCACAACAATCTAATAAAATCCCCGTACAGCAGGTCGATCTGGATGCAACCAAGCATCGTGTACACCCGAGGTTTGTCACAGGTTTTTATCAAAATATTCGTGTCATCACGATGTATGCTCTTTTGGCGGCTTTTTTACTTTTGCCGTGGCTGCGCTATAATGGCAGACAAGCAATATGGTTTGATGTTCCCTCACAGCATTACTATATTTTTGGTTTGACTTTTTTGACTCAAGATTTTTATTTTATTGCCGCATTTGCCATTATTGCAGCGTTTACTTTGTTTATGGTGACTGTATATGCTGGCCGCGTTTGGTGTGGTTATGCTTGTCCACAAACCATCTGGACGCATCTCTACCAGTACGTTGAAAAATGGGTCATTGGTGATCGTAATAAACGCATCAAGTTTGATAAAGCACCGTTAAGTGCGAGCAAAGTGTTCAAGCGCACGGTGGTATATTCAATTTGGTTTTTGCTTTCTGTGATTACAGCAGCGACCTTTGTTAGTTATGTGGCGGGAACAGATTCTCTATATCACAGCTGGCAGTCAATAGGAGTAATTCCATTCCCTGACTGGCCAACATGGGTATGGGTTTCAATGTTTATCTTCACCTTCGCTACTTATGCCAATGCAGGCTACATGCGTGAGCAGATGTGTGTACAGATTTGTCCTTATGGCCGCTTTCAGAGTGTGATGTTTGATAAAGACACATTGATCGTATCTTATGATTATGAACGCGGTGAGCCACGCGGTGCCCGTAAAAAGGGCACAAATCCAGAGCACCTGGGCGACTGCATTGAATGTACCATGTGTGTGCAGGTCTGCCCTACTGGTATCGATATTCGTGATGGTTTGCAAGTTGGCTGTATCCAGTGTGCAGCTTGTATTGATGCCTGTAACGAAGTGATGGACAAGGTCGGCTATCCGCGTGGACTGATTCGTTATACGACCGAACGTCAGTTAGCAGAAAAAGAGCCAAGCCGCGTACTACGCCCACGATTATTTGCTTACTTGACATTGTTAGCCGTACTATGTGGCGGTGTTATATATGCGCTGACCGATCGCGTGCCCTTAGAGATTGATATTCGCCGTGACCGTAATCAGTTGTCATCTATCAATACCCAAGGCATGATTGAGAACAGCTATATCGTCAAGCTGACCAACAAAACCCAAGAGCCTCACAATTATAAAATAACGCTCGCACCGCAAGAGGGTTTGAGTTTAGAGCTACGCTTCAACGATGTACCTTTAGAAGCAGGCGAAAGCTTCGATATGCCAGTTAGTATTTATGGTGATCCTGATGTGATAGAGTTTGGCCAAACGCCTGTCACGCTAAATGTAAGTAGCGAAAATGGCAAGTATAAGGTAAGTAAGCAAAACATCTTTACGACCCAAGGTCAGTAAGTCATCAGCAGCCCTATTGTTTAATTTCATGTATGTCATTCGGTCGTCTGTAGCTAGTGCAAGTAGTTAAATAGCTAATTGTTATAGTGATAGGCTATCGAATAAATGTTTTACCATTAAACTGGCAGCGCTTAGCCGTCAAATTGTCCGTTGATACCATTTGTCGATATCTGATAAGCAGATCTTTGATAAATAAGTATCTGATGAATAGGTATTTTATGTCTAATCCAGCACCGAACTTTAAACATCAAGATAAGCAGCCATGGTATAAAAATTACATGGTCGTTATCTTTGTGATTGGCATGCCTGCTGCGGTCGTGATCGCTTGTATTTGGTTTGTTTATTACTCTTACCAGATCCGTGATAGCGTGGTACGTGACGACTGGTATATGGATGGCAAAACGCTCTATCATGATGTATCCCGTGATAAGCTCACGTATGACTTAGACTTGCATGGACAAATGCAGTTTGCAGAAAATGGCGATATTGTGTTTTATCTTAACTACCCTGAGCAAAGCGTCCAGTCAGGCAAGCTGCTAAACGGCACACCACTTACTTATCCTGATACGTTGGAACTTTCTATTTCTCATGCAACGGATATCAAAAAAGACCGCGATGTTGTCCTTAAGCATGTTGAGGGCAATAAATACAGTGCACAAGTCGATATTGATCCTGTAAAAGCCAAGTATTACCTACAGGTTAGCAACGACGGTAAAGATGATTGGCGTATGCAAGATGTCGCAAAACTGCCTCGTTCAAAGGTCAGCTTTGACCCACTACCAGTTTTTGCTAAGAGTTAATACTGTTAGTAGCACTTAGACGTGAAAAAACCAGCCAATCTCTGACGAGTGGCTGGTTTTTTTTGAGCTATTTAATATAGCCCTAATTCATAAACTACTAAATCACAGGGTTAATCGTTGGAATTTTCTGTGCTTTACGCTCGTTTTGTGCGGCTTTATCCGTCTCTGTTGAATAAGGCTTATCACTAGCGAACTTAGGATTGAACGTTTGCGTCCTTGGCGATACAGGTAAACCAATCTCAGCCAAACTATCTGTCTGACCAGCTTGAATATTGTCGCCTTCAAATAAACGCTCATCATTATCGCGATCAAGACTGAGTGTTTCAAAATCAAACAATTCACGATCAGCTAACTGTGATGGCGCGACGTTTTGCATGGCCTTAAAGATAGAAGCCAAACGCTGCGGATGAGCATCATCCCATTCACGGAGCATATCGTTGATGATGGCGCGTTGTAGATTGGTCTGGCTACCACACAGGTTACAAGGAATGATTGGGAATTCCTTTAATTTGGCATATTCAATAATGTCTTTCTCTTCGACATAGGCCAATGGGCGAATCAGCATATTTTGCTTGTCATCACTCAGCAGTTTGGGCGGCATGGATTTGAGCGCACCACCATGGAATAAATTCAAAAAGAAGGTCGCTAGCATATCGTCACGATGATGGCCAAGGGCAATCTTAGTCGCGCCAATTTGTTTAGCAAAGCCATATAGTGAGCCGCGGCGCAGACGAGAGCACGCAGAGCAGTAAGTCTTGCCTTCTGGCACCACACTTTTGACGATGCTATATGTGTCTTTTTCTAAAATATAGTGGGCAATGCCCTGCTCGTTTAGATACGCAGGTAAGATGTCTTCCGGATAGCCTGGCTGCTTCTGATCAAGATTGACAGCGACGATATCAAAATGAATCGGTGCAATGCGTTTTAGCAGTAATAAAATATCAAGTAAGGTATAGCTGTCTTTACCACCCGAAACACAGACCATCACCACATCGCCATCTTCGATCATATTAAAATCGCGGATTGCCCAAGAGACTTGGCGACGCAGCTTCTTTTGTAGTTTACGAAAGTACGCTGATTCGGTAGGTGCTTGCGCATCGGCAAACTGCTCATCAATCATGTCCTCATCATTGCCATCTTCAGAGACGTCATCGTACTCTCTACTGTCAGTACTGATGTCTAAAGCCTGAGTATCAAAGCTCGTTGCATCAGATACATCATCAGCTTGAGAAGGAATATTTGGCGTAAATAAGGTTGCTGCGATCATAAGTTACTCAATATCTTTATAAGGGTGATTTTACTATAAAGCGATTTGCGATAAGGCTTTTAAAGCATTATCACCAATGTCATGTGACTGATACTTTAAAAGCTGCGATTATAACAAATATTGCTAACAGATTGAAAAGATGACAGTAATACCGACTTTATTTTATTACGATGCTGTTTAAATTTGCTTTGGTAGCTTAGTGACGGGTGATTGGTCGCTTCGTGGTTCTGTAGTAGACGTATTTTTGCTAAAATAGCCGTTTTCGTAAACCAATAATAGATATCACTATGACTAACGTTACTTTGCAAAACACCCCCAATCAAGTATCAGATGCTGATTTAGCTGCTCTTACCAAAAGCCAGAATGCGGTTGTCCTTTTATCAGGCGGTCTCGATTCGGTGACTTGCTTATATTGGGCAAAAGCGCGCTATGCATCAGTAACAGCAGTCAGCTTTAACTATGGTCAGCGTCATAATAGTGAACTTGTGGCCGCAAAGACCATCGCTGAGACAGCAGGCGTCAATCATAGAATCATCGATATTGATATCGCACAACTGGGTGGCTCTTCATTGACAGACCACAGTATGATCGTGCCAGACGGTGATTCGGACAAATTCCCTAGCAAAAAACGCGACGAAATCGATAACGACGCTATTCCTAATACCTACGTGCCTGCGCGCAACACAATATTCTTATCGTACGCGTTAGCAGTCGCCGAAGTCGCTGATGCAAATCATATTGTCATCGGTGTCAGCTCAGTTGACTATTCTGGCTATCCTGATTGTCGCCCAGAGTATATAGCTGCCTTTGAACATATGGCCAACCTTGCGACAAAAGCGGGCGTTACTGGTCATCGCTTATCGATTCAAACGCCATTGCAGCAATTATCAAAAGCCCAAACTATTGAGCTTGGTCTGTCATTAGGTGTCGATTATGGACAGACGATTTCTTGTTATCGTGCAGATGCCAATGGGCTTGCTTGCGGTGTTTGTGATAGTTGCGCATTGCGTCGTCAAGGCTTTGCCCAAGCTGGCGTAACCGACCCTACTCATTATCAGTCTTAATTAATTTTAGTCAGTCCTATATAAGTTGGGTACGGTATCAGGCGCGCTTAGTCTACTACTCGTATTACGTTTACTCGCCTATCTTGTACCCAAATCATATAAAGCTAACTATGTATTAGCGCTAAATGTTGCGTGGCATGACGATACCCATCAACATTCGCGCAACATTCGCTTGCATTAACACAGCACGTCGTTCTTGTATTCTAATCGACATACTTGCTATCGTATGAACGATTATATTTATCGAAAGATGTACCTGACGATATCGGTCACTCATATATTGATGAGTTGACTTTGCATTGAGCAAAAGATAAAAAATTGACGCTACCCGTAAGAGGAAATTTATGAAGTTGTTGCCAGTACTACCCCTAGCCTTAGCGGCCCTGTTTGCCATGCCACAAGCCAACGCTGCTGACATTAAGCAAGACAATATCAATTCATGTGTCAATGGCGCAGTCAAATACAAAGTCGCTGACAAAAGCAACGCAACCAAACTATGTAACTGTACTATTGGTGTGCGCAGCAACATGACTATCGGTCAAATGTGGGAAATCGAAAGCTACGCACAAGACAAGAAAGACCCTTCTAACCTGCCATATGTGAAAGCGATGCAAAAAGATTTGCAGCAGTGCACCGTTGGTTTGGATTTGAAGAAGCCGCAAAAACCTGCTTAACTTCTAATCGTTTGATATACAAAAGACTGGCTATTGCCAGTCTTTTTTGTTGCCAATGAATGGGCAAAGTGTAAAACTGATTATTTATTTCTACTAATCTGCCTATAATAAGAACACTATAAATAGAACCATCATTAAGCCAATACACATAACTAAAACTAATAAGGATTTTACAATGGCCAAGCCAACAACAGAAACCATTCACCTACCTGATTTTCCAGTAACTATAGTACGCAAGCTTGCTGGCAATTTTATTCATGATGAAATCAATTTAAAAGAAATGGTCGCTAATACTGATAAAGGCTTGATTTTATATTTTTATCCCAAAGACAATACGCCAGGTTGCACCACACAGGCAACAGAGTTTACCTCGCACCTTCATGATTTTGACGAATTGGGCTACGACATTATCGGCGTCTCTCGTGACAGCGTTGAATCTCATGAAAAATTTATCGACAAGTATGATTTACAGATTCCACTCATCAGTGATGCCGACGAAAAGCTATGCCAGTATTTTGACGTTATCAAAGAAAAGAATATGTATGGCAAAGTTACGTTAGGCCTTGTACGTTCAGCATTTGTATTCAATAAAGACAGCGAGCTGACTCATGCGCAGCGTAATCTACGTGCCAAAGACTACACCAGTCGCTTACTGACTATATTGGCGCCGTAATTATTGGTTCTGTAATTAAATTAGTATTATTGACGTTATAGTTGAATCAGTATTAATCATAAGAACGATAAAAACCGAATAAAAAATATAAGCCAAGAATTCAGTCTATTACTGAATATAACCTTGCCCCTATTAGAGAATAATATGAATAAACAATCTGACACGACCACCGACGATACGCCGAAAGAAGTCACGCGCAAAGTATCTGTCGCTATTATTGGCGCGGGTACCGCAGGTCAAAATGCGTTTCGCCAAGCAAGTAAAATCAAAGATGATGTGGTCATTATTAATGAAGGGTTTTGGACCACGACCTGTATTGCGGTCGGCTGTATGCCTAGTAAGCTGTTAATTGCAGCTGCTGATCGCGCACATGATGCCAATCATTCTGCTGAATTTGGTATCCATGCGACCGCGCAAATCGATGGCAAACGAGTCATGGAGCGTGTACGTGACGAACGCAGTCATTTTGCCAGCTACATTAAAAAACAAGTAGACAGCTGGCCTGATCATAAGAAAATCGACGGTCGTGCTCGTATCAATGAGCAAGGGCTAATCGAGGTCAATGATGAGCTGATTGCTGCTGAGCAAATCATTGTCGCCACAGGTAGCTCGCCGTTTATTCCTGATGGATGGGCGGATAAGCTTGGTGATACCATGCTAACATCTGATAGTGTCTTTGAGCTTGAAGACTTACCAAAAACGATGGCTGTCGTCGGTGCTGGTGCCATTGGTCTAGAGCTTGCACAAGCATTCACACGTTTAGGTGTAGAAGTCACGCTGCTAAACCGTGCCAAACAAGTGGCTGGTCTAAAAGATGATAATATTAATAATAAAGCCATGGATTGCTTAAGTCATGAATTAACTATGCATCTAGGCAGCGAAATTACCGATGTAGGCACAAAAGCAGATGAAGGTAATAAAAGTGCATTTATCGAGTATGAAGACAGCTCTGGTGAGTCTCAGCAATGGCAAGGCGAGTACGTATTAGTTGCTACTGGTCGTCGCAACAATATTAAGCAGCTAGGTGTCGAAAACTTGGGCGTTGAGCTAGACGATAAGAACCGTCCAAAAGATTTAAGTAAAAAAACAGGCCAAATTGGCGACTTAAACGTTTATATCGTTGGTGATGCCAATGCTAATATTCCGTTACTGCATGTGGCCAGCGATGAAGGCTATAGTGCGGGCAGCATGGTCTGCGAAAATACAGAAGCGGCCTATATTCGCCCACCTGCGACGCCGTTTTCTATCGTATTTTGCTCACCGCAAATCGTCAATGTTGGTATGTCTTTACCAGAGATTCAAAAAGATTCAGAACTTGAATTTGTTATCGGTAGTGTGAGCTTTGATAATCAAGGACGTAGCCGTGTAATGGGTGTCAATTGCGGGCTGCTACATATCTATGGCTGCAAAAAGACAGACAGAATTTTAGGTGCTAGTATGGTCGGTCCTGATGCTGAATATATCGGTCATATACTTGCTACAGCGATTACCAATGATTTGAGTATCAAGGCTATGCTCGATACCCCTTTTTATCACCCAACGATACTAGAGGGGCTACGTACAGCGTTACGTGATGTGCAGTACAAAATGGAGATACCTTTCCAATCTTTAGATACCCAAAAGGATAGTTCTTAATTGACCATTTAGCTAAGTCCTCAAGTTAGCAATGCTTTCAATTTGGTAGTAATTAGTTTTAAGCGTTACTTTATTTGATTGCCTTGACGACTTGAGGTAATTTATAAATATATATTCATTTATAATTTTTTGTACAAACACATCCTGCATGGACGAAAAAATGCCAATCGCTAGTGTTACCGACTTTTTTAAAGAGATCATTCGCGACTTACATACTAGCCTATATCTTGCTCTCGGCGGCTCTATCGATGAAGAGTCCCTTAATTGGTCCTCTCAAGCAGTAGAACTGGCGAGCACTGGCATCAAAATCCTAATACTGCTTGCGGTATTGGGATTTTTTTATTGGTTGGCCAATTATATCCTTAGGCAAAGCCGCGCCAAAATTAGACTAAATGAGCGCCGCACCAAGATTGTCCGTTCAGTTTTGCGCTATGTCTGGATTGTCGCCAGTCTGATAGCGATTATGAGTCAGATAAACTTTGAGCCAGAAACCATCAAAGCCACTGCGAAGGCAAGCACTTGGGCGGGCATCTATTACGTACTTTGGGCATCATCAGGACAAATCATTCACAGAGTCCTACAGCATTATGGTCTCAATGCTTCCATAGAGCAGCTACTCAAAAATATTTTATCTGTACTACTATTGGTACTCGGGCTTGCCAGCGTTATGGCGCAATTTGGCTTTGACATCGTATCCTTAGTCGCAGGTTTGGGTATTGTTGGTTTGGCAGTAGGTTTCGCCGCTCAATCGACACTTGCTAATTTTATCGCTGGTATTACCATTCTGCTTGAGCAGTCTTTTCAAGTCGGTGATTGGATTCATATCAATGATAATGAAGGGCGTGTGGTACTTATCGCGTTGCGCACCACTCATATCCTCACTCGAGACAATATTACTGTCATTATCCCAAACTCTAACGTTGCCTCATCAGAAGTCATTAACCTGACTTCCAAGAACTTTATCCGTTTTGATATTCGCGTACGTATCGCGTTCGAAGATGATATAGAAACAGCTCGCAAGGAAATCTTGCAAGTACTCAGCGATACCGATGCGGTGCTTAATCGTCCTGAGACTTCAGCGACCGTGGCAGAAATTGGTGAGTACGGGGTATTCTTTATCGTACGCTTTTGGGTCAAACCAGCAGCCGTTGCCCGCATACCCAAAATCAAAGAAGTGCTACAAGAAGAGATTAAAATCGCGTTTGACGCGGCTAATATCTCTACGCCCTATCCGCATATGCGCTTGCTGATGCCAAAGGATGTTGACTACCCTATCGCGACCAAGCCCTTTGCAACCACCACTCAAATCGTCCCGGAGGAATTACCACTGACGAAGGGTGAGTAGAGAATTTATTGTCACGTATTTGACTATCACATAGTCAAAATCTTAAACACGGCTACTTTGAACCATCCTACTGTGAATTATGGTAAAATTGCCGGTTACACCGATTATCTTATTATTTGCTTTTTTGTCAATTTAGCCCACAGGTACCCGTATGACCGAACAAACCGCGCCCGCATCTCTAACAGCAGCTTCACCAGAGTTGTCGCTTGATCTTATTATTACCTGTGCCGATGGGCTTGAGTCACCATTGCAGACTGAGCTAACCAGTTTTGGCATTGACAGCGAAATCAAAAGTACCGGCCGTCTAGCTGTAACTGGTGGCTTACGTGAACTATATACCATCTGTCTATGGTCACGTGTGGCCTCACGAGTATTGATGCTGATTAAACGTAAAAACATCAATGCAGAATACGACGTTGCAGAGCAGCTATACGGCTTGGCAAAATCGGTCAATTGGACTGAGCAATTTAGCCTAGAGCAAACCTTTGCTATTCGTTTGTCTGTCGATAAGCGTGTCGCTGTCAGTCAGCAATTTGCCATGCTACGTATCAAAGATGCTATTGCCGATACGTTTAACGAAGTTTACGACAGCCGCCCTAACGTCGATAGCAAAAACCCAGACTTCTCTGTTTTTGCTACCATCAATGATAAGCAAGCTGAGTTGTATTTAGATTTATCTGGTACCAGTTTGCATCGCCGTGGTTATCGTGTGGCCATGACAGAAGCACCTTTAAAAGAAAACTTGGCAGCCGCCCTACTCTATAGCGCTGGTTGGCACAAGAAAAATGAAGCTGGCGACGCACCTTTCTATAATGCGTTAATTGACCCAATGTGCGGCTCTGGAACGTTCCTTATCGAAGCGTTATTGATGCATTGCGACTATGCCGTGGGTATCGACAAAGCCGCCAATCAATTTGGTTTTTATCAATGGCAACATCATGACGAGACGCTATGGCAGCAGATGATTGATGATGCACAGATACGTTTCCGTGAAGGCTTAGCCATCGCTAATGAGCAGCCAGACACCCTACCGCTGATTTTGGGATTTGATGCAGATAGTGGCGCGATTATCGCCACAGAAAAAAACCTGATTGCCGCTGGCCTACAAGACTTGCTACCGCTACTCGACATTGAAACGCGCGCCCTTGACCGGCTAAGCAGTGTGCTAAAGCCTTTGGTCGATGATGGTCGATTGAGCAACCCTCTAATTATCACCAACCCACCTTATGGTGAGCGTTTGGGCGATGAGGAGATGATTAAACCATTGTATCAAGCGATTGGGCTTATTCTGCAAGACAGCTTTGCCGGTAGCGGCATTGATCCGATGCTTGGTATATTGGCCTCTCATGTCGAGCAAGTCGATATCTTGCCGATTAAAGAGCCAAAAACCTTACGCTGTCATAATGGTGCCATTACCGTTTATTTCCGCTATGGCACATTGATTGCTGGGCAAACAGGCAATCTTGTGAGCCGCTTTGAGAAACGTGAGATTGAAGTAGAAGACGGTCAAGACTTTATTAACCGCCTGCAAAAGAATCTTGCCAAGCTGAAAAAACTGGCTAAAAAAGACAATGTCAGTAATATACGTGTCTATGACGCTGACCTGCCTGATTTTAAAGTGGCTATCGACTTATATGGTGACTACGCGCATGTGCAAGAATATGCGCCGCCGAAAACCATACCACCCGAGACCGCCAAAAAACGCTTTAACTTGGCATTGATGGGTATCCGTGAAGTCTTCGATATTAACCGTGAACAGATCTTTATCAAAACGCGTGCCCGTCAGTCTGGCAACGATCAGTACAGCAAGCAGAACACCACAGAAAAACGTGGCAAGTTTCATGTTGCGCGTGAAGATGGTGCTTACCTTTACGTCAATTTTACAGATTACTTAGATACTGGTCTGTTTATCGATCACCGTAATATGCGTGCTCGTATTAAGGACAACAGCCACGGTAAAGCAGTACTTAACCTGTTTGCTTATACTTGTACCGCAAGTGTGCATGCAGCGCTTGCTGGTGCGAAGAAGGTCACTAGCGTTGACTTGTCACAGAACTATCTAGATTGGGGCAAACAAAACTTTGTCTTGAACGGTTTGGATGTTAGCCGCAATAAGTACCAGTTCGTTGCTGCCGATATCTTTGAGTGGATTAAAGACAATACCGAACAGTTCGATGTTATCTTTATTGATCCACCAACCTTCTCAAACTCTAAGAAATTCCAAGGTACTTTTGATGTGCAACGTGACCATGCGGCATTGATTAATCGTGCCATGAACCGCCTCACCTCTGATGGTGTCTTGTACTTTTCTAACAACTTTACGCGTTTTGAGTTAGATGAGCAGTTGACTCAGCGTTATGAGATCATTGATATCACACAAAAAACCATTGGCTTTGATTTCAACATCAAAAAGCCGATTCATCAAAGCTTTGAGATTCGTCATCGTCAAAGTCTATAATTCGAAGTTTTAGATTTACAGTTTAGAATCTAAAGTCCGTAAACAGGATTTTGATAAGTAAGACTATAGATATATAGTGGCAATATAAGTACCTGAAACTTCTGTTTTTTGCCGAATGTATATGAAATATAACAATGGTCCAATCAGCTTTGATTGGGCCATTTTTTGTTGCTATGATAGAGCGTTACTAGGCGATGGATTTGCGCAGTTATTGCGTAAGCATCGCCTTTTTTCGATGACTTTATAAAACCACTAATGTCTAATAAAAAGGATAACACCATGGCTTTATCACTTAATAAAGGCGGTAATTTATCGCTAACGAAAACTGACCCAAATTTAACCAAGCTACTTATCGGTCTTGGTTGGGATGAGCGTGCCACTTCTGGTGCTGAGTTCGACCTTGATGCTAGCGTATTTTTGCTAAATGGCGCGGGTAAAGTGCGCGGCGATCATGACTTCATCTTTTATAATCAGCTGAAGTCTGACAATGGCGCTGTCGAGCATACTGGTGACAACCGTACTGGCGAAGGCGACGGTGATGATGAAGTTATCAAAGTAAACCTCACTCAAGTACCTGCAGACGTAGATAAAGTAGTCGTGACAGTGACTATTCATGACGCTGCAGCGCGTAGCCAGAACTTTGGTCAGGTCGCAAACGCCTTTATCCGTGTCGTTAACGAAGAGACTGGCACTGAAGTGGTACGTTTTGATCTAGCAGAAGACTACTCTGTAGAGACAGCGATGGTGTTTGGCGAAGTATATCGTCACAATGGTGAATGGAAATTCCGCGCTGTTGGTCAAGGCTATTCTGGCGGCTTGCAAGCGATGTGTCAGCAATACGGTGTTGATATCTAAAACCATTATTTACTGGTATTTAGTCTATTATTAGTCACCGTCATCACGTCCAAAATAGCAAACCGCCATCGTTGCAAATAGTCACAATTTTTAATGACCAAATGACTAGTAATGCTTTCCGTTTCGTTTAAAATTATGCATAAAAAGTGGTTAGCAATAACCGCTTTTTTGCGGTTCATGCCTATACTAGGTAGACCTTAGCTTTACGCAACCAGACAGGATGTGTCATGAGACATTTTTATTTAGACTTTATCTTCACTATCATTGCCTTAGCGATAGCGGCATGGTGGGGATATTCACATGGTGGTATGGGTGGGATGATCACCACGCTATCTATTACCGCTATTTTGGCCGTCATGGAGATTTCATTATCGTTTGATAATGCGGTGGTCAATGCTTCAGTCCTCAAGGGCTGGGACGAATTTTGGAAAAAGATATTTTTAACCGTTGGTATCCTAATCGCTGTATTCGGTATGCGATTGGTCTTCCCTATTGTCATCGTCGCGGTTACTGCTGACCTTGGTATGATGGAAGTCATTAACTTGGCTTTATATAGCCCTGAAGAGTACTCAGCAAGACTGATGGCACACCATGCGGAAATCTCAGCATTTGGTGGTATTTTCTTACTATTGGTATTCTTGAACTTTATTTTTGATGACAAAGAAGTACATTGGTTTGACTGGCTTGAGAGCCGTTTAGCCAAGCTAGGTAAAGTCGATGCCATGAGCGTATTTGTAGCGCTTATCGTCTTGATGATTGCGGTATCATGGGCCAATGCAGAGCAGTCAAGTGCTGTCCTAATCGCAGGTGTTTGGGGTATCTTGGTTTATCTGGGCGTACAGGTTGTATCAGGTATGCTTGAGGGCGATCTGGAAGAAGACTTAGAAAACGAAGAAAATGGTTCGGGCGCTGCGGCGACCAGTGCTATCATGAAAGGCGGTATCATTGGTTTCTTATACTTAGAAGTCCTAGATGCCTCATTCAGTTTCGATGGTGTGATTGGCGCATTTGCAATCACCAATGACGTAATTGTTATCATGTTAGGTCTTGCAATTGGTGCGATGTTCGTACGTTCTATGACTATCTTCTTGGTAGACAAAGGCACGCTTGACGAGTTCATCTATCTTGAGCATGGCGCACATTATGCAATCGGCGCATTGGCACTGATTATGCTATTGTCAGTGAAGTTCCATGTACCAGAGATTATCACTGGTCTGATTGGTATTGCCTTTATTGGTTGGGCGCTGCTAGCGTCACTTCAGCATCGTAAAGCTGAGAAAGCAAGCTTAAACTAAGGCATGTTCTCAGTGTAATCTGTATTCAGTGTAGTCTGTATCTAGTTATACATCTAAGCAGGTCATATCATCAGGTATGGCCTGTTTTTTTGTCATACTGTTTTTGTCACCCTATCAGGTCATATCGAAGTCCAAAAAATATCGAAATAACCAATAATTGAGACAATCAATGGTTAAAGTTACGTTTGCCCTGTTACTATTACCCTATCTTCAGTTAAAATCCTCGTCCTTAAATAAATTGTCGAAATAAGACCCTATAAACGATATGCAAAACATTCTTGATGATATTGCCGCAGAGATGGCAAGAGAAACTGATCGCGGCAAAGTAGCAGATTATATCCCGCAATTGGCTCATATTGATCCTAATCAGTTCGGTATAGCCGTAGCGACTCCTGATGGGCATATGTATACAGCAGGTGATGCAAGCACTCTGTTTTCCATCCAAAGTATCTCTAAGGTATTTACCTTAACCATTGGTCTTGGCAAGCTAGGCGATACACTTTGGACACACGTCGGGCGTGAACCATCTGGCGATCCTTTTAATTCAATTGTGATGCTCGAGCATGAGTCTGGTCGACCGCGCAACCCATTTATCAATGCTGGTGCCATTGCCGTGGTGGATGCTATTATGATGGGGCATAAACCCAAAGAAACACTGGGTGAAATCCTGCAGTTTGTTCACCTCATTGCAGATGATGAGTCAATTCGCTTTGATCACAAAGTAGCGGCTTCTGAGATGGCGCACAAGGACCGGAATGCCTCTCTGGCGCACTTTATGAAATCCTTTGGTCGTTTAAGACACGATGTGGACAATGTATTAGGTACGTATTTTCATCAGTGCTCAATTGCAATGAACTGCCAACAGTTGGCCAGCGCCGGTCTTTATTTAGTGTCTAACGGAGTTGATAAACACTCAGGAGTACGTGTAATCAATGAAAAACGAGCACGCCGTATTAACTCATTGATGATGATGTGTGGTCATTATGATGGTTCTGGCGAATTTGCTTACCGTGTGGGCTTACCAGGCAAAAGTGGTATTGGTGGCGGTATTTTGACGATAGCACCTGGTAAAGGGTCTATCGCTGTCTGGTCACCAGGGCTTGATCATGTAGGTAACTCTAAGCTTGGACTAAAAGCACTAGAGCGCTTTGTACAAAAAACTGGCTGGTCGGTTTTTGCAGAATAAGAGATACATGTATATTTATCTAAATAGGTTTTTTATATAATGCCATGCTCTCATACTAGCTGCGAAGCATACCTAAGCCATGAGTTAGTTTATTCTAAGCCCATATAGTCAGTCGGTGTTTTTTAAAGCGATTGTTTTATCTAAGCTACCTTTGTGCTAAATCCCTTTTGTATGAAACATTACTTTTCATAACAATATCTTAACGACTATTGCTAAGTTGATTAGAAATTATCAAAGATACAGAAGTATTATGTCCCTTAGTAAGCATATAGTAAGTGCACAAAATACGCCTTGCTTAGTGAGCAAACGCTTAGTATAGTAAAACGTAATGATATGCAGGGCATAGCGTACAGGTAAGTTTTTATTATTTGCTCTGAGGTATCAGTCACTGCACAACTTTTAGTTTATTTTTTATCACTCAATCCACTTAACTATTAATCCAAAGGATATTTGTATGGCTATTAGCTTAACAAAAGGCGGCAACGTAAACTTATCAAAAGAAGCGCCAGGTTTAACTAACATTACAGTCGGTCTAGGCTGGGATCCACGTGCCACTGACGGCCAAGAGTTTGATTTAGATGCAATCGGTTTCTTGATTAACGAAGCAGGCAAAGTCCGTAACGACCAAGATTTTATCTTTTTCAATAACCTAAAATCAGACAACGGTGCTGTTGAGCATACTGGTGATAACCGTACTGGCGAAGGCGATGGCGATGATGAGAAAATCAAAATCAATCTTGCAAGCATCCCAGCTGATGTCAACAAAGTAGCTATCTGCGCCATCATCTATGAAGGCCAAGCACGTAACCAAAACTTCGGTCAAGTTGGTGATGCTTATATCCGCGTTGTAAACGACAATGGCGAATCTGAAATCGCTCGTTACGACCTATCAGAAGACGGCAGTACTGAAACAGCAATGATTTTCGGTGAATTATATCGTCACAGCGGTGATTGGAAATTCCGTGCGGTTGGTCAAGGCTTCAGCGGTGGTCTTGGACCATTAGCAGCCTCTTATGGCGTAAATGTTTAACGTTAAAACCAACGTAAACGTTTAGCAAGCCAATTATCATAATCAGACGTCTGGTTATGATCTAATGAGCCATCAAGTGTGCCCCTTTAACGCATTTGATGGCTTTAAATTTAATTGGCTTATCATTAAAAGCTATAGAGCACATAAAAGCACACGCACACATTAAGAGCATTTAACAAAGATATTAGAATAAGGATTTGCAAGCCATGGCCGCAACATTCAGTTTAATCGGTACTATTGAACCTTTTTTGCATTGTAATCTTAAAAAAGGCGATTCAATTTATTGTGAAGCCAATGCAATGGTGATGATGGAGTCCAATCTTGAGCTGAAAGGTAAGCTACAAGGTGGGCTGATGCAGTCACTGATGCGCCGCTTTGCAAACGATGAATCGTTGTTTCAACAGCAGATTGAAGCGGTTAATGGTGAGGGCGACTGTCTGCTTTCGCCTACGCTCGATGGTGATATGCAAATCATAGAAGTTGGCAAACAGCAGTATACCTTGAGTGATGGTGCTTTTGTCGCGGCCCAAACTGGCGTCGATATCAGAGCCAATATTCAACGCAACTTAGGCGGTGCAGTATTTGGTGATACAGGCGGCTTTATGGTGATGCAGACCCAAGGCCAAGGCCAAGTCGTGGTATCTGGTTTTGGCTCGTTGTTTGAAATTGATGTCACACCAGACAAAGACGTCATCATTGATAATGGTCATGTAGTCTGCTGGGATTCGAATCTTGAATACAAGTTGTCAGTTTCGACCAGTAAGAAAAAAGGCATCATGAGCAATATTATTAACTCCGTCACCAGTGGCGAAGGTATGGTTCTGAACTTCTCAGGAAATGGCAAAGTCATTATTTGCTCGCGCAATCGTGACAGTTATCAAGGTTGGATACAAAGCGTCCTAGGTAGTAGCTCAGGCGGACGTGGTGGCGGTGGTGGCTTTTTAGACAATATCTTATAGTGCCTTTCGCAATTTATAACATTCTTTAGCATTATTTTTAAACGGTTTTACTCACAATTATTATAAGGATACTCACATGGCAGTTAGTCTTCAAAAAGGTCAAAAAATCTCCCTAAGCAAAGAAGCTGGTGGCGAGCTGACTCAAGTTAAACTAGGTCTAGGCTGGGATGTTGCTCAAGGGCCACAAGATAAAAAAGGTGGCTTCTTAGGAAAATTATTCGGCGGCGGTTCTGGCGGCGATTCTATCGATTTAGATGCTTCATGCATCATGTTCGATGCTAACAAGCAAGCGGTCGATGCAATTTGGTTCAGTCAGTTAAAATCGAAAGACGGCAGTATCGTGCATACTGGTGATAACCGTACTGGCGACGGTGATGGCGATGATGAAGTCATAAACGTTGACCTCTCAAGAGTACCTGCTAATGTGGTCTCATTGGTATTTACGGTCAATAGCTTTACTGGTCAAACGTTTGAGACAGTAGAAAATGCTTTTTGCCGTATCGTTAATGCCAATAACAATAGTGAAGTAGCACGTTATAACTTATCTGCCCAAGGTGGACACACAGCAATGGTAATGGCAAAAGTTTATCGTCACAATAATGAATGGAAAATGCATGCGATTGGCGAGACAGCTTCTGGCCGCACCTTCCACGACTTAATGCCTGCTATCACACCGCATGCATAATTGACTTGAGACTTTAACTGGATTATTACCAATCTAGTTAAATAGTTTATTTGAAAAAAGAGCGGTCCATCTATCAATAGTTGGGCCGCTCTTTTATATTTATTATTTAGATCTTAAAAAACACTATTTACGTCCACGTTTCCAACTAAAGCCCCAGTTAAACGCTTTGTCCATTTCTTGATGACCTTTGAAGTATTGGTTGATACGCTCAACATTGATACTGCCTTGTTGATTGACCAAACGGGCAATGGCACACATTGGTAGATTACCAGCACCTTCGGTCAAACGTGTCTCAATCGGTGATTGCTCTGGCACATGGATAGTCACAACCCCATCGGTTTTTTCCCAGTTAGGTGCGCCTTCGTAAATAAACGCAAAGATAAATACTTCTTCAATCTGCGACCATTGCTGACCATTGATATCTAGCCATTCACCGCCGCTTACCTGCCCCGTTCTATCATCCGCACGTAAACAAACATAAGGCGCTGATTGCAAGCTACCAAAGCGATTGCCCAACGCTTGAATCAAAGTTTTTTCACCATTTTTTAGATGAATCATAGCGCCAACATCTAGATCGATACCGCTTGATTGATGCTGCTTAAACAAATCACCCAGTATGCCTTTCTTAGGTGTTGATTTATCATTTTGCGGGCGTTGATTCCAATCTAAATTGACCGAAATTTTGCCAAAATCATCACGTTTTTTAAGATTAATGCTAGATTGATTTTTAGTTAAGGTTATTTTACTTAAGTTAATTGAAGAGTTAGCAGGAATCGGTGGCGGATTGTTGGCTTGAGACGTGTTGCCTGCTTTTTGCGTATTGATTGGTCGCTGCGTGTTGATAGGTTGAGGTTGGCTTTGTGCAGGGTTATGATTTTGGGCAGGCGCTTCATCAGCGATTTCCACACCAAAATGCTCAGATAAAGGCTTTAGCCCTCCCTCAAATCCTTGGGCAATAAAACGAAATTTCCAGCTTCCTTGTCTGCGATAGCATTCAGCCAATATAATGGCTTTTTCATTACGGCCTGCGCTACTCAGCTGACAGGTCATCAGTACTTGATTGCCTTGCAGAACTTGAATGTCCACATCGCCAACTTGTGACAGTGTTTGCGCACTAGAAAACGCTAGGGCAATTTTCTCAATACTTGCAGGCTGTGCAGACAAATTAATATCAAAAAACCCATCACTGTCATGACCACGGAAGCTAACATTACCATCATCGCTACGTGTCTGACCATAAAATATCATGTCTCCATCACCGCGTACTTTGCCGTCAGTAGTCAGACGATAAGCGGCACAATCGATGGCATTTTGGCTTAAAATACGAATGCTAATATTGTCAGTCGGTAGTGGCGCATTGGCACCTGCAATTAGTTTTTGAGGTTGGTTTTGACTCATCATACGTCCTTTGGATTATTTATTATGCTGTTGTCATTGTCATGCCTACTATCATCATATAGTAGCATGGATATCATGAATTTTTTGAATCAGACAATCGCGATATAAGCACTAAAGTCGTTCTTACAAATCCCTAGGACTATTTTATCAGAGGCGTTTATAACGCATATCATTTGTATATAATACGTCCTATTAAACCGTATACCTTTGCTAATATTACAACTAGATTTGCAGTAGCAGTATTGACTTGCCCATTCCCCTACACCTAATGATAACGCTGAGAGAATTATGAATAATCTTGCTGACAATAGTAACCCTTCAATACCAGTAGCAGCGTGGTTAGCTGAAGGTCAATCTAGCCAGCGTGATATGTTGGAGAGCTTACAAAGTCTAAAGAGCAAATCAAATAAGCCCTTTCAAGTTTTTGCCTCACACCGTCATGATAGACCTGAGATTTTCGAATTTGCCGATATGGTTTATCGCGAGCCATCTGACTCGATTATAGATACTGATATCCAAATGACTGATGAAACTGCCATACCACGCTGGCAATTCGTATTGGAGCAAGCTCAAAAGCATAACGTAAAAGTACTACTGACTGGGCGCAATGGTATTGATTATGAAGTGCATCGTGAGAAATTTGACGCTGCGGGTATTCGCTTATTGACGGGCGCAACCAGCGTAACGGCACTAGAATCAATCGATGATAAATTTGCTTTTATGCAGCATTGTCACACTCATAACATTCCAGTGGCAGACGCATGGCGTTTTGACAATACGGCGGAGCTTGAGGCTTTATTAGCCGAGCATGGTGACCAACCTCTATGTGTTAAACCTGTTGTCGGTATTTTTGCCCAAGGGTTTTGGCGACTGGACTCTGGTAAAGAATATGGCGAGCAATATGATAGCTTTGAGCACTTATATTTTACTGAAGAGAAAAAAATCAACACAGCTCAGTTTGTGAATGCCTATACCAACAGCCAAATGGTACACGAGCGCCCTATTCCAATGCTGCTAATGCCTTATCTGTCAGGGCAAGAGTACTCTATCGATGTAGTCTGTGAATATGGCGAAGTCCTAGCTGCTGTCACTCGTCATAAAACAGGAAAGATACAACACGTTGGTTATGAGCAGTCTGTCATGGATGTCGTAATCCCATTGATTAGGGCTTTTGGCTGTGATGGTATCGTCAGTGTACAGACCAAAGCTGATGATAGCGGTCAGCACCGAGTTCTTGAAATTAATAGCCGTCCATCAGGTGGCATTGGGTATACCTCTCATAGTGGGATTGATTTGACTCAAGCTGGATTTTCTTATTGGTTGGGGCTATCAGAGAGACCTAACTTAGAGACCAATATTCAGCATATTAAACCATGCCAAGTACGCTCTATTATGATGAGTGTCAAAATTGAAAAGGATGATGAATAAATAATCCGCTACGCATACACGTGGTTAGCAGATGATTTGAACGGACACAAAAAAGGTTTTTAGATATTAATCTAAAAACCCTTGTTTATTTTCATTTTTAATTGATATTAAAAATGAGCGTTTAAAATTACTCGCCAAATGCTAGTGTCGCTTGCTTAGGTGCATTTTTAGAAGCAATGACCCATAGTAAGCTCAATACGATTGCTGAACCGATGAAGATCATAATTGATGAAGATATGGCACCTGCATGCGTATAATCCATAGACATTGAGTGATCAGTCATCGTCATTTCCATCGCGGCTATCCCAGTGTAATGCATACCACAAACTGCCAGACCCATGATGAAGGCACTACCAAAACGCTGTAATGTACCACGTAGATTGAATGCCAACCATAGCGCAGCGATAGCAGCTGCAATAGCAATCACAATCGATAAGATAAGCAGCGGTATATTGTATGACATGGTAGCGTCCATCTGCATAGAGGCCATACCGGTATAATGCATAGCTGCAACACCCAGTCCAGTAAGTACGCCGCCACCGATTAACTTAGCAACGCTTGATTCACCGCGACCTACGATGACAATACCGACTGCAACGAAACAAATCGCGAGTAGCATTGAGACAATTGTTAGCCCTAAGTCATAAGTCACAGGCATCTTCATATCTACTGCCATCATACCGATATAATGCATAGACCAAATCGCACCACCGATAGCAATCGATGATAGCGCTACCCAAAAATACAAATCTGTTCCTGGCTTAGCAGAAGGTACTCGAATGGCAAGGTTTAAGCCAACATAAGAACCAAATACTGCAATGGCGTATGAGACCAATACCAAAAGTAAGTTATATTCAACTTCCATCATTTTTTTGCCTTTTATCTATCATAAGAATTGAGTCAAATAACGTTACTTTTATTGCAACACGGTGCGTCATTCGCTCGTTGATTTTTTTGCATAGACATGAAATTATCTACACACAATTTTTCCTACCCAATGGTAAATTCACAAATATTGGTACTACCGGCGCCGCAGTTAGTCTCTTCAACTTGAACCACATCTATAGCAGGGTTGCTTGCCAAAAAGCCTTCTATATAGCCCACAATAAAATGACATCCTGAGTGAGTATGATCTGACGACTTACAGAACGGACATTTGATTAAATAGATCACATTGTTTTTTGCTTTAACTTTAGACAGACCTTTCAGTGCTGGCACAAGCTCACGAGTGATCGTAGTAGGCATCTTCAGTGGACTGCCAAGTGAATAATCACGCTGGTAAATACCGCCGCCAACCTTACGACCCAACTCTTGCAATGCCGTCACACGTCGCTCAATAGGTAAACTATCTTCATACTGGCTGACAATATCTGCTATTTTAGGGTAATAAGCACCAATGGCTGATAAGACGCTTTTCTCATCCAATGTCTTTTTTGCAGGAGCAGCTGACGAGCCACCCTCTTCTTCTATTTCTAGATTAAAAAGCGTACAACCTTCAATTGAAGATAAATCCTCGATTAGATCTTCCTGCGTTTTAGAGCCCAGGCTTCTTGCGATCACATGAATGATATTACCACCATTCTCTGAAGGTTCTTGCTTTTGGGAGACTAGCTGATAACCTGCTTTGATAAGCGGCGAAATAACATTGACCAGACGAATACGTTCAGAAGACGTTTCTAATGCACAAGAGAATTTCACAGAGCACTCCTTTTCTTAAAATACTGCTACGCTTTCTTATATCAAGCCATCTAGATAAACTGATGTGAATAACGTTTCAAAGGTCCGACCAACTGGCTTTCTCACAATATAAAAGATATGCAGACATCAACCATGTGACAGTTTTTATATATCTTTTATATTATAAGAAATGAACTATATTCAGTAGATGAAACTTCGATTTTTATAGTTATTAAGCATACAAGTGCTCTAACTACTAGAAATTCATTAATCGAGAAACAGCAATAAGCTTGAAAATAAGATTAGAATTAATAGGTTTAAATCAAATACTATTTTTAAACTTTACAGATAACACTTGGTCACAGTAGAGTTACTAAATAGCAATAGATTTTGATTGTATTATCACTGGAATTTGGTTTTGTAGCAATACACTACATGGCTTTGTCCGATAAGTGGCTACATTAACCGACAAATGGCTAGACTATAAAACCCTATCATTATTTTATAAAAACAATTAATTATTAAAAGGAATCCCGAAACTATTTCAACCTATATATCTTGATATATCTATTATGCAATTAATCTTAACTGTATATTAAAACACCTATTAATGTTTTCTCTTCATAGAATGGTAGGTTCAAAATAAAATCAAAACCCTTTATGTATTCAGACTTTAGTCTCAAAGATAAAATCATTAAACAATAAAAATAATTATAATCGCGCAAATAAACTAAGGAAATGTGATGTCGAAGCAAGTCGAATTAGTGCTAGGAGCCAATACGGTTATCGAAAATACAAAGTGTGCGATCGCATTTTCTACTACTAAACCATTAGAGTTTGGACAGCAGCTTGGACTATTGTGGTTGCCATTAGATGCCTATCGTAAAGCCGTTTGTAGTCCTGCTTATTTACATGAGTCTAAAGACTGGGCTCAGCTCGATAGCAAGGATAATCCAAGCGCATGGCAGTTAGATTTACCCCAGTTATTTGATAAAAATAATGTTAGTTTCTTACAACTGATTGCTTATGTTTATCATGAGCCAAGCCTAAACTTACCAGCGGTAGAGTTAAACGACGTAAGCCTCACGCTCAACAACGGAGATATTCGCTATCACTTCACAACAAACGAGCGGCATGTCAAAGCGGCGATTATATTAGAAATATATCAGCGTAATGGACTGTTTAAATGTCGTGCGCTTGGCGAGGCATCAACCCAAGGCTTAGCGAGCCTTGAACATCATGTACAGGTTAGTCTGAATGTTCGTCCGCCTAGCACACATACGCTTATTCAAGAAGCGCAACAGCAGCAGCGTATTCAACTAAATAACGAAGCTCGCCCTCCCCGTCATGTACAAGCAGGCGAGACTTGGACAGGAACAGCATTTGCTATTGATCCCTATCATCTGTTGACCTGCTATCATGTAATTGAGTCAGCAGCGATGGTTGGCATACGTCAGCAAGGTCAGCCTGATCGCGAGGCACAAGTCGTACTCAGCGATATCGGAAGCGACTCAGCTATTATTAGAGTTAGCGATCCTTTGCCTAGCTACCTCCCACTGGCGCAGCAATGTGTTGATATATTGGGTGAGACTATTACCACGCTGGGGTTTCCGTTATCAGGACTGAGTAGCCAACTGCAAGTCACTCAAGGCTGTATATCAGGACTGACAGGTTTAAATAACGATATCCGTCATATGCAATTCACCGCACCCATTCAGCCTGGATCTAGTGGTAGTCCTTTATTATTGCCGACTGGAGAGGTCGTCGGTATGGTCACATCAAGTCTGGTTCATGAACATGCACAAAATATGAACTATGCGGTGAAATTTCAGTTATTATCTGCCCTACTGGCGAGCGCTGGTATCAGTTTGGAGAACACGTCTGATTTGACCAGTGCTACGCCTCTTACCACACCTCAGCTAAGCAAGCAAAGTCGCAGTGCCTTATGGCTGGTTGGCTGTCAGGGTTAAAAATCTACGACGACATACAAATAAAAGCGCCAAGGAATATGAATGTTAAATGAGCAACACAGTACGACCATCACCCTACCCCGTGGTACGCTAGATCTAACTTACCAAACCAACTCAGCCACTAACAAATCAGCCATCAATCAAAATAGCGCTGAACAACACGAGCATTATCAATTAGAAGATTTGCTAGGATTTGCCCAGCGTATCAACCCAAAACGGGCGTTTTTGTTTGTCTCAAAAGTGCTAGGTCGTCATATTCCCGTTGCGCCAAGCACCATGCGAGAGGCATTTACTGATTTGGCTAACTTAGTACCTAGTGAGTTACCTCAACCTATTCTAGTCATTGGTATGGCAGAGACCGCTGTTGGTCTATCTGCTGGTGTACATCAAGCGCTACAAACGCGCTATCCTCAAGCCCTGCTATTGAACTCTACGCGTCATACACAGCACGATAAAAGTAGTGATGCCAATGGTACTGACTCTTTACTGACGACGTTTTGCGAAGATCACAGTCATGCCAGCCAGCATTTGATTTATCAAAGCAAAGATAGCGTTACTCAAGCGCAGCTACTGGCCAGTAAAACACTGATTATGGTCGATGATGAAGCCTCAACGGGTAATACCTGCGTTAATGTCGTCACTGCACTACGTGAAGCAGGACTGACCCAGTTAGAGCAAGTGCATCTAACAACATTAGTCGACTGGTCATTAGACCAAGAAACACCTAATCCACAGTCAGACGCTAAGCCTGCACGTATGGCGGATCGTCTCGCTGGTATTGAGTTTCATCGACATCATTTACTGTCTGGCGCATGGCAATGGACAGATGCCCCTAATCCTGAACCCATTATGATGCCATCGGTTGATACTACTGCCGCTGGTAGTCAGGCGCTCGGTGATACGGGCAACTGGGGGCGTTTTCCAACACTAGACAGCACAGAGGGGTTTGCTAACTATCTTTCAAGTTTTCAGACTGCATTTACCCGCTTTAATAGCCAAGAAAACTTTGATGTTACTCAGCTACCAAGAAAAATCTTAGTCTTGGGCAGCAATGAGTTTGTTTGGTTTCCGTTTCTATTGGCTGAATGGCTTGAAACAGAGTCCGGCAAGCTCAACGAAGATACAGCTGCGACTGTCAATTTTAGCGCATTAACCCGCTCACCGATTGCGCTTGGTGGGGCGATTACCACGATGCTGAGCTTTAGCGATAATTACGGGCTTGGTATGACCAATTTTGCTTATAACGTTGAGCCTAGTGATTGGGATTTGATTGTGTTGTGTATAGAAACATCAGCTGATAGTGTGGATGCTATGTGGCGAGGTTTGGATAACGTGCTGGTGGTGAGCCCTAGTCTTTAAACTGCTCTCTAATTTTCAAACCTATTATTTACGGACGACACCATGACTACCTCCTTTTTTAAAGCCAACCCAGACATTATTAAGCCTTATGCCTTGATGGATTTGGACGACACGCTATTCCAAACCCAGCGTAAAATTGATGCATGGGACTTACCCACTACTGAGCCTGAATCTTTGGTATGTGCAACAGTCAATAAGCAAGACGAGCCTTTGAGCTTTATGAGCCAGCGCCAAGCAACCTTTTTTAATTGGTTGCTTGCTAGTACTGAATTAATTGTAGTGACGGCAAGGGATCGTAGTGAAATAAAACGCGTTAAATTGCCCTTTGATAGCTGGCAAGTATTGACCCATGGAGCAATTATTTTAACGTCTGACGGAGCGCTGCTGAGCAGTTGGCAGCAGCATATGTATAGTAAGCTTGCGACATTGCAAGTTAAGCTTACTAAGTTAAGCCAGTTATTTGCCAGTCATAGTCAAAGCGAGCAAAGTCATTTAGTATTTACACCGCATATCGATAGCTTTAACAATGGCTCTGTTGATAAAGAGCTAACCATTTATCTGGCTATCAAACATGCACAGAAAGATCATCAAGCCCTCGTAGATTTAGCTGAGAAACTGCCCACTTTGATACGTGATTTTGATCAAGATTTCTATGTGCATGTGAATGCCAATAACTTAGCGATATTGCCCCATGCGGTTCACAAGCGTCATGCGGTACAGTTTTTATTAGAGCATCATTTAGACCATCAGCGTCCCAGTTTTGGCTTTGGTGATAGCTTAGCTGATCTGCCTTTCTTACAGTTATTGGACTGGTACGGTATGCCCAATCATGGCCAATTGCATGAGCAATACCCGTCTAAATCGTCAGGCTAAACCATTAGTTTAAACTGCAGTCACGCAAATCCACTGTTATCATTAAGAGTGCTATTATTCATACTATGACTTTACCTAATATACAGACCAAAAGAGCCGATTTAAAAAACTATGGCTCAGGCAGCTATCTTGCAAGCGATGTCACTGTCCTACTCGACATGGTAGATAAGGACGCGGTTACCGATGTGCCCGTCAGTCGAAAAGAAGCGCTTATCCAAAGTGGACAACGCCATTACTCTGACATGTTGACCTTAGAGCAAGCACCTACTGCAATGCATGAGCAGCTATACATACAGGCGTTAGAGCAAGGGTCAACAAGGACCGCGACTGATATCGCTCATTTGTCTCATACGCTACATCATGTTTTTCAGCAGAATGTGAGTGATGAGCATCCACTGGTTTTGGTCAGTTTGGTGCGAGCTGGTCTGCCAATTGGTGTGTTATTGCAGCGTGCGCTGTCGGATACAGACAGTAGCTATCGCTTGCCAAGTGTACATTATGGCATCAGTATCATTCGCGATCGTGGTCTTGATCCAGTGGCTTTGCAAATGCTACTGGATGCTTATCCAAACAGTCCAATCGTATTCGTCGATGGTTGGACAGGTAAAGGGGCCATATATCAAGAGTTGGCTCGTAGTCTAGAGACGTTTAGCGATTCTACTAATGTTAATTTTGCCAACATTTTTCATCAAGGCGCTAACGTCATTCCGCTACTGACCCTTGCTGATCCGGCTGGCGTTGCTTGGCTCGCGGCAAGTGAAGAAGACTGGTTAATCCCATCGGGTTTGTTGAACAGTACCGTATCAGGGCTTATTTCACGTAGCTTGTATACAGAGCCGTCATCAGGCCTGCATCGCAGTGTCTTTTATGATGATTTAATAGCAGCAGATCACAGCTTGGCATTTATTGATCGTATCGATGCAGCGAGACGATCATTGGCTACTACTCCAGTACGTTTACCGATTTACCAGCAGCCACGCTACCAGACTGCGGTGTTGATAGAGACGTTGGCAGCAGACTATAAGATTATCAATCGCAACCGTATTAAACCAACAATTGCCGAGGCAACACGTGCCATATTGCGCCGTGATCCCGAGCGTATATTGCTCGCCACTGCTGAGCACCCTGATACCGTACTGCTACGCCATTTATGTGCACAACGAAACATCAATATTAGTGTATTAGGTGATAAAATACTGCCTTATCAAGCCATCACGCTTATCAAGCAGCGCTCCCAAGACACTTAATACATTTAACGGTATTAAATACTTTCTTTTTCGTTCTCTTATACTCTCTACTTATGATGCCAATTATGTCAGATATGCTAAAAACCGAGTCAGACCTTTACAATGATACCCAATCTTATGCGCATCTGATCACTGAGCGTCATGCGATGGTCAAACCGCACACGCACCATCCATATCAGCTTGGTGCTAGCTTATACATGCCTGCGACTCGCCAAGATATTTGGCAAGTCATTAAGCGAGATAAACTACCGACGATCAATAGTATTATTATCTGTCTAGAGGATGCGGTCAGTCAGCAGGATGTAGAGTTGGCGCTTGAGCGTTTGCGAACCCTGCTGGAGACATGGGCTGAGCATGTGAATAGCATCAATGCGCCATCTAAATCAGCGAAGATTCATGCTCAACACCCGACACGTCCACTGGTCTTTATACGTCCACGTAGCCCAATGATGCTACAGCAACTGGCTGACTATACTCATATCGATCTCATCGATGGTTTCGTCATGCCGAAAGTTGATATGTATAGCCTATCTAACTGGCGCATGGCTTGTCAGAACCTAAAAGTAGATCAACTACTTATGCCGACGCTCGAAACCGCAGCGCTGTTTAATCCGCATCACAATCAGGAGCTTGCCATCGCTTTTAAAGAAGCATTTAGCCAGCCAGTTTTTGCATTGCGTATCGGTGGTAATGACTTATTTGCAGCACTGCGCTTACGTCGCCCAAAAAACAGTATTGTCTATGACTCGCCTATCGGTACGTTGGCTTATCAAATGCTTGGCTGTTTTGTGCCGCATGGTTTTTATCTTACCGCGCCAGTATTTGAGTATTTAGATCAACCGACGCTGTTTATGCAAGAGCTGAACCGAGACGTCAGCCTAGGAATGGTAGGCAAAACTGTCATTCATCCAAGCCAAATTGCATTGGTACAGCAAGCTTACTGTGTGCCACTGAGTACATTGGATGAAGCACAAGCGATCCTTCACACTGAGGCCAAAGCGGTATTTAAGTACAATAATACAATGCTAGAGCCTGCGACGCACCGTGCTTGGGCGACTGAAATTGTCAATCGTGCAGAAGCCTTTGGAACCATTGATGATGGACATAGCCAATACAGCTCACAAATGTAGCTTTCATTGCCGATAATGGCTGTCTGCCATTTAACAACTTGCACCATACAAAAAGCCGCTATCAAATAACAGGTAGCGGCTTTTTTATATAGATATATGCTCAGGATTTCCTATAGATATATGCTTAGGACCTTCTATAGATATGAGGCTTCAAAGCTCTCGAACAATATCTACTAAGCATAACTTTCCAAAAACTGACGAAGTACTTTGTTCACTTGATCAGGCTCTTCTACTGTCGATGTATGACCCGCACCTTTGATAATAGCAAGCTTGGACCCAGCGATAGCAAAATGCATGCGTTCAGATTTGGCATAAGGCGTAGCGGCGTCTTCATCACCAACCACAATCAGTGTTGGCGTTGTAATCTTACCCAACTGCTCATAAGTACCTGTACGCTCAATAACGCCCATTGTTGCTTTGACCACACCGCCCTTGCGATTGCTTTGTAGCATTGTTAGCCACTGCTTACGGTCAGATTTGCGCAGTTTGTCCGCCAAAAACGTACTGCCAAACATGATTGGCATCACTTTATTACTCACACGCTTCATACCTAGCCAGCGAATCGCTTTGACCAGCTTGCGATACTGAGGTATATTTTTTGGATCTTCAGGGTCAGCAGAGGTTTCTAACAGCGTTAATGACAATAGCAATTCAGGGCGTTTGAGCGCGATACGTTGAGCCACGAACCCGCCCATAGATAGCCCAACAAAGTGACACTTATCAATACCAAGCGCTGCAAGTAAGCCAAGCGTATCGTCAGTCAGCGTCTCCATATCATAGCCAGATTTAGTAACCTGCGACTGACCTTGCCCGCGAAAATCAAAAGCAATACAACGATAGTCTGTTTGAAAGTGCTCCACTTGCTTGTCATACATCTGTGAGCTCCACAGTAGACCATGAGCAAATACGATAACAGGCTTTTGTGTGTCATTCGGTGCGCTGTCTTCGTAATAAATATCAGCGTTATTTACAGTGATAGTTGGCATAACCACATCCTTGTTTGATCAATGAAAAGTTCGAGCGTACCCTTGTGTCTTTTACGACTCTTTTACGCTCAACCTTGCATATTAGCATAATCCATTAGCCCCTTAGGTCATAGCCTTTTTACGAGCCAGTCGTTTTGTCCCATTAGCTAGCATCAGCTTTTACGATAGAATAGTAAAGTTTACCAGTATTTAGATGTGTCTTACGCGCCCACAAAACACGCTTTTATAATCGTAGCAAGCTGCTATAGTAATCAGCATTGAACCATTTTCACCTTTATCTAAAAGCGTTGTCATTGATACAACATATTAAAACAGTCATTTAAAATAAGGAAATCTCAAATGTCACAGTCTCTCGTCGATTATCAAGTTGCAGAGCACATTGCTACCATTACCTTTAACGATCCAAAAAGCTTAAACGCTTTTGGCACACCCTTAAAAAACCAAGTCTTGATAGCGCTAGATAAAGCGGCCGCAGATGATCAAGTACGAGTGATTATTTTACAAGGGGCTGGTGGTAACTTCTCAAGCGGCGGCGATATTAAAGAGATGTTGTCTGAAGGATTAGACAAGGATATTGTTTCAAACAAATTAAGAGGCATGGTAGAAGGTGCAGGCGAAGTCAGCTTAAAATTGCGTCATATCCATAAGCCGATTATTGCCAAACTAGAAGGTGCCGTGGCAGGTGCTGGCATGAACTTGGCACTCACTTGCGACTTCCGAATTGCCGCAGACAACGCAAAGTTTGTACAAGCGTTCGTTAATATTGGCCTAGTTCCAGATGCAGGTGGCATTTACTTATTAAACCAATTGGTTGGTGCAGCAAAAGCCACTGAGCTTGTGATGCTAGGTGATAAACTGAAAGCCGAAGACATGGCGCGCTTAAACCTAGTAAACAACGTGGTAAGTATTGACGAGCTAGAAGCCACCGTACAAGCATTGGCGCTACGATTGAGCCAGCTGCCAGGCAAAGCGTTGGCCGCTATGAAAGAGAGCTTCAATGTACACGCCTTCGCTGGTTTGAGCGCGGCGTTAGATACGGAAGTAGAGCAACAGACAGTAATGGCAAAAACCGATGACTTTATCGAAGGGGTTAGCGCCTTTATCGAAAAACGTAAGCCTGTATATCAAGGTAAATAGCAATTTAAATAACGAGACAATAAGCTGTTCGATTTGAACGCTGAACTTGTTTTGACTAGATGGTCTGTAGTGATGCTATCAAAAAAGGGCTGCCAATATGGTAGCCCTTTTTTTGTTAATGCCTTTAATTAAGAAGCGGACGCGGGTTTAGAATGATAAGGTAAAGTAAATATCTTGTCAAAAATCAGAGTAAACGTAAACGTATAAACTAAGAAAAATAGCAGTAGCGCTACTTCCATCATAAAGGCTTGAAGCAAACCTACATGATACCAAAACATATACAGTGGCAAGCAGATCAACACTAGCCCACCTTCAAAACCAAAAGCATGAACACTACGTATCCATAACGTGCGACGTACAATGCACCTGCGACGTTCCCACGCTTCAAAAGCGGTATTATATATAAAGTTCCAAACAACGGCTGCTACCGATATCATTACGGCGATTGGTAAGGATTCTGATGCATCACTGTGACTGAGTTTCATCAATATAAGGGTAGATAAGATAATCGCGATAATTTCGAAAGCGGTCACATAAATTAAGCGACGTTTAAGCGGTGATAAGGTCATTAACCAAGACTCCAAAGCACCTGTATTTAAACAGCAAGGTGCGTATCAAAGTATCGGTCCGTCCCGAGTTAGAAAAGATAAATAAAGTGCAGAGCCACGGTTTCCGCCTGCCCCTATATTATACAGAAACAAAACTCAAAAATCAGTGAGCACATTTGTAAACAGATGTAAGCCGTTTTATTAACGATTATCGCCTGTTTTAACCGGACTATTTTGCCGGTAGACCCCATTTATTGGTTTCAGGCTTGGTATCACTCACTAGAAATACTAGCAATATAATAGAGCCTATCAGTGGCACTATCCCTATCAAAAACCACCATCCTGAGCGGCTAGTATCATGCAAGCGGCGGATAGTCACGGCAAGACCAGGCAGAAATAAACCAAGTACTGCTACTATGTAAAATAAACCTGTCTCTGAGCTGAATATTATTGCGTCTAGCAACATTGCAACGATCATCACCCCCATTTGCACTAGAAAGAAATACCAATACTCCTTACGGCGCGCACGACCAGAAAAATTCGTGTAATTTCTCATGCCCTTTTTAAACCAATCAATGATGCCATAATTTGCTTCAGCATTATGATTGTTAGCCATCGTAGATCTGGGCAGTGGCGGCGGTGTCGCTTTATCGAGCTTGATATTATTTTCCATAGGGCTTTTTATCTCAGTCGTGAAAAGTAGAAATCGTCAGTTGTAGAAATCGTCAGTGAAAATTATCAACAATTGGCTTTGATTATAGATACTCAATAAAAGTTTGTAAATGAATACTAGTTTTCTTAGAGTCATCAATAAAAAACCCCGCATCATGACGATACGGGGTTTCTTTATTTACGTATAAAGTTTTTAGTATAAAGCTTCTAATTTTAAAAGCTTATATACTCAAGATTAGGTCAACTGAGCAACGTTAATCTTGTCTGCTTCTTCAGTATAGTCTTCCATACGGTCGAAGTTCATGTATTGATAGACTTCATCACCCATGCTATTTAGCATGCCAGCATATTGCTGATACTCATCGTTAGTCGGTAGTTTACCAAGTACCGCTGCGACTGCTGCAAGCTCTGCAGAAGCTAGGTATACGTTAGCGCCTTGACCTAGACGGTTCGGGAAGTTACGAGTTGAGGTCGATACCGCCGTAGATTTCGGTGCGATACGTGCTTGGTTACCCATACATAGTGAACAACCTGGCATTTCAGTACGAGCGCCGGCTTGTGCATAGATGTTGTAGTAACCCTCTTCCATCAACTGACGTGCATCCATCTTAGTAGGTGGTGCAATCCATAGACGAGTTTTCAGGCTACCTGCTGGTACGTCTTGTAGCAATTTACCAGCGGCACGGAAGTGACCGATGTTAGTCATACATGAACCAATGAATACTTCATCAATGGTATCACCAGCCACGTCTGCTAGCGTTTTTGCATCATCTGGATCGTTCGGGCAGCAAAGGATAGGCTCTTTAATTTCGCTCATATCGATAGTGATGTCGATAGCATATTCAGCATCATCATCAGCACGCATGAGGCTTGGGTTAGCCAACCACTCTTGCATTTGCTCAACACGGCGGCTGATCGTACGTGCATCGCCATAGCCTTCTGAGATCATCCACTTAAGCAGTGTGATGTTTGAGTTTAGGTACTCAGTCACTGACGCTTCAGATAAAGTGATGGTACAACCAGCAGCACTACGCTCAGCTGAGGCATCAGACAATTCAAACGCTTGCTCAGCAGTCAAATCTTCTAGACCTTCGATTTCAAGAATACGGCCGTTGAACTCGTTGATTTTACCTTTCTTATCAACCGTCAAGTAACCTTCTTTGATCGCTTGATAAGGGATAGCATGTACTAGGTCACGTAGGGTGATACCAGCTTGACGCTCACCAACAAAACGAACACGAACAGATTCAGGCATATCAAGTGGCATTACACCAGTTGCAGCTGCGAAAGCAACTAGACCAGAACCCGCTGGGAACGAGATACCCATTGGGAAACGAGTATGCGAGTCACCACCAGTACCAACGGTATCTGGAAGTAGCATACGGTTCAACCATGAGTGAATGATACCATCACCTGGACGTAAGCTTACGCCGCCACGGTTCATGATAAAGTCAGGTAGTGTGTGCTGAGTCTCAACGTCAACTGGCTTTGGATAAGCAGCAGTATGACAGAATGACTGCATCACTAAGTCTGCTTGGAAACCCAAACATGCCAAGTCTTTTAGCTCATCACGTGTCATCGGACCAGTGGTATCCTGAGAACCGACAGTCGTCATCTTAGGCTCACAGTACATACCTGGACGTACGCCTGACAGGCCACAAGCTTTACCAACCATTTTCTGGGCAAGCGTAAAGCCTTTACCAGTATCAGCTGGCTCTTCTGGCTTAGCAAAGATGTCTGAATGACCAAGACCCATGTATTCACGAGCACGGTTAGTCAAACCACGACCAACGATCAATGGAATACGGCCGCCAGCACGAACTTCATCAAGCAATGTTGGTGAGTTCAGTGAGAACGTTGATAGTACTTCATCAGAGTCATGCTTAGTGATTTTGCCTTCGTACGGATAGATGTCAAACACATCACCCATGTTTAGGTTATCCACTGCCACTTTTTCGATTGGCAATGCGCCAGAGTCTTCCATCGTGTTGAAGAAGATAGGAGCGATATTGTTACCAAGTACTAGACCGCCGCCACGTTTGTTTGGCACGTTAGGGATATCTTCACCCATCAACCACAATACTGAGTTGGTGGCAGACTTACGGCTAGAACCAGTACCAACAACATCACCAACATAGGCTAGCGGATGGCCTTTTTCTTTAAGCGCTTCGATTTGCTTCATTGGGCCAACAACGCCCTCTTCGTCAGCATTGATGCCGTCGCGAGAGTTTTTGTGCATGGCTAGTGAATGCAATGGGATATCAGGACGGCTCCATGCGTCTTGCGCAGGTGATAAGTCATCCGTGTTGGTCTCGCCAGTTACTTTAAACGTCGTGTAAGTGGTTTTCTTTGGTACTTCAGCACGGTTCAAGAACCATTCTGCGTCAGCCCAAGACTGAATTACTTCTTTAGCAATAGTGTTGCCAGCTTCAGCTTTTTCAGTCACGTCATTGAACGCGTCAAATACTAGCAAAGTTTTCTTTAATGCTTCAGCAGCGTCTTGTGCAACTTCGCTATCATCTAGTGCAGCAACTAGTGGCTCAACGTTGTAGCCACCTTGCATAGTGCCTAGAATTTCAACAGCTTTTTGCTTGCTGATAAGTGGTGATGATGTTTCACCCTTTAAGATAGCAGCCAAAAATGCCGCTTTAACGTATGCTGCTTGGTCAACACCAGCAGGGATACGGTTTTCTAATAGGTTCATCAAGAACGCATCTTCGCCTGCAGGCGGGTTCTTTAATAATTCAACCAACTCTACTACTTGTTTTTCATTTAGTGGTAGGGGTACAGTTCCTAGCTCAGCACGTTCTTCGACATGTTTACGATAAGCTTCTAACACAATAGTCGTCCTCGTCAGTTGGGGTGTAGCACATTACGTGGGTAGTCAGCATGACTGCCTGCGTCTATATACTATATGAAATAATTATCCGTGCAATCATAGCTTAAAACGCTTTAAATGTTAATGGCTCAGCTCTGAAAAGGCGCATAGTAAGGCCATATTGAACATTTATTATAAAAATAGTGCCATCAATAATATGATTGTAGCGCTCATTATAACTGGCATTTGCCTGATTACGCTTATCAATAAGCGCTTGCTTTATGACTGAGCAGACACCATATGACTGATATACGATTTTGTAAGAAACAACTTCGATAAAATCTCGCTTAAAGAAATGTAGCAATATCGATGTATTAACAGTCGATTTGGTAAAAACATTTTGGTAAAAATATTAAGGACGACGATATGACTGATAGCAATACGGACAACAATCCTAACTATGATAATGGTCTCAAGGTACGCACTGAGGTGATGGGTGAGCAGCATGTCAAACGCTCGCTTGATGCGGCCACAGGATTTACCCAGCCACTGCAAGACTGGATTATTGAACACGCTTGGGGCAGCACTTGGCAAGATGACTCAGTATTACCACGCAAGTATCGCTCATTAATCACTATTGCCTTTTTAATTGCTCAAAAAAGCCCAAATGAGTTGAAAGGTCATATACGCGGTGCCATTAACAACGGGGCCAGTGTCGCCGAGATTAGAGAAGTGCTCATGCACAGCTTGCCGTACTGCGGTGCACCTGCTACTCAAGAAGCGTTTCGCGCTGCCATAGATATACTGAATGAGTTGGAAATCGATATAGATATTTAAAACTATGGTCGTCAAAGCAATCGTAGTACCCTTAACAAAATCGCAATCTTAACAATATTGTTTAAAAATTGACGACCAAATTTCTGCTATAATATCTGCACTCATAAAACATTCTGATAATTCCATAAACCCTTATAATATAAAGGGTTAAGAGATAACTCCATTATGACAACTGCCGTACAAACACATGTACCTGCTGCTAAGGCCAAACCAAAAAAAGCCATCCAAGGCGAAAAGCTACGTGGCTACGACAAAGTTGCCCGTATCCCAATTAAGGTGATCCCGACTGTCGAGGCAAAGAAAAAGCCTGATTGGATTCGGGTAAAAATGTCCTCGCCTGCTGAAGTCGCTCGTATCAAAGCAACCTTGCGTGAGCAAAAGCTTTATACCGTCTGTGAAGAAGCAGCCTGCCCTAACCTGCCACAGTGCTTCGCTGATGGTACAGCCACCTTTATGATCATGGGTGATATCTGTACGCGTCGCTGCCCGTTCTGTGATGTAGGTCATGGTCGTCCTAATGAGCTAGACAAGGATGAGCCGCGTCATACCGCTGAGACGATTCAAGGTCTACAACTTAAGTATGCCGTAATCACCTCTGTCGATCGCGATGATCTAAAAGACGGCGGTGCGGGACATTTTGTGGAAGTGCTAAACGAGTCAAGAGCACTTAGCCCAAACTGCTTGATTGAAATCCTAGTACCAGATTTCCGTGGTCGTATGGATATTGCATTGGATTTATTGACAGAGACTGCACCAGATGTGTTTAACCACAACATCGAAACCGTGCCACGTCTATACAAAGCCTTCCGTCCAGGTTCTGACTATCAGCATTCGCTAGATTTGCTTAAGATTTATAAAGAGCGTCGTCCTGATATCGCCACCAAGTGCGGCTTTATGGTTGGTCTTGGCGAGACAGAAGAAGAGATCTATGCGCTACTCGATGATCTAAAGGCTCATGATGTAGATATGATCACTATCGGTCAGTATCTACAGCCTAGTAAAAACCATGCGCCTGTCGATCGTTATGTCCATCCAGACGAGTTCCAACGCTATATGGACTACGGTAAAAAGATTGGCTTCTTTAGCATTTGGGCAGGTCCAATGGTACGCTCAAGCTACTTTGCCGATCGTCAATACTATGGCGAAGATTGCCCAGCACCTATCCGTAGCAAAAAAGTATTAGAAGCTGAAGGCAAACTTGGCTGCTAATTTAGCAATAAAGTGATGCGAAAATAATTGTGAACAGCAGTCGCTAAAACATTTCTTAAGAATATTAAAAAGGGTGAATAACAAATTTGTTATTCACCCTTTTTTTAGCTTTATTAGACTTACGAATGATTAAACCTAACGCTTTACACGGTTAAAGTTGGCGTTGGCTTTCCAGCTGTTTTTATATTGAATGCAGCAATACCAAGGACAATAATACCACCTGCGATACCAGTCGTAATCTCAGGATAAATCAGCAATAAAGCACCAATAGCTAAGATGACACGAGTTACCGTATTCATACTGCCTCTGAAGTACCCTTCAAGTGCTGAGCTTAGCGCAATAACACCCGTCACCGAAGTCACTACTACTGTAATGATATCTACAATAGGTGGCAGCGGGAAATCTTTTGCCGTGACTGCTAGGCCGGTTGGATCTATCATCAACATCGTTGGATTATAAATAAACATAAACGGCACGATGAATCCCGCGAGAGCAAGTTTGAGGGACAAGAACCCTGTCTTCATCGGATCTCCACCGGATATACCTGCACCCGCAAAGGCTGCGAGACACACAGGCGGTGTAATATTGGCAAAGATACCAAAATAGAAAACAAACATGTGCGCTGACAAGATTGGAATATCAAAACCGGCCAATGCTGGTGCAGCCATGGTCGCCGTAATGATATAGGCAGGAATAGATGGTAATCCCATGCCCAAAACCATTGATGCCAACATCGTTAAGATAAGCGTAAAGAATAATGATCCTGCGCCTAGTGTGACGATAGAGGATGTCATCACTGTACCAAAACTGGTCAGACTCACCACCCCAATGATAATACCAACAACAGCACAGGCCGCCATGACTGCAAGTGACTGACGCGCACCATCTTCTAATGCACCCAAAATATCAGAAAAGCTCATGCGCGTTTCGGCGCGTAGCATACTGATCACAACGGTAAAACCAATGGTATAAGCTGCTGCATATCCCACAGGTACGTTTCTGATTAATAAGAAAATCAAGAAGACAATCGGCAATAACATGTGACCGCGGGCTTTTAATACTTCTTTTACCGCTGGTAAATTTTCTTTAGCAATACCTTTTAGATCTCGACGTCCAGCACGGAAATGCACCTGCGCAATGACGCCTAAATAGTACAAGATCGCTGGTAATAATGCTGCTAAGGCAATCGTGCTATACGGCAAGCCTGTTGTCTCAGCCATAATAAAGGCACTGGCACCCATAATCGGTGGCAAAATCTGTCCACCAACCGAAGCACTGGCCTCAACTGCACCTGCGAAATCTTTGTGATAACCGACCTTTTTCATTAACGGAATGGTAAAGGCACCCGTACTAACCACATTTGATAAAGCTGAGCCGTTGATACTGCCCATAAAGCCACTAGAGATGACTGCTACTTTTGCAGGTCCGCCCTTCTTATGACCAGCGATAGCCAATGCCAAATCATTAAATAACTGCCCCATTCCCGAACGTGCTAAAAACGCACCGAATAGAATGAACAAGAAAATGAACGTTACCGATGCACCAATCGCAACAGAATATAAACCTTCTGTTTTCAAGAATAATTGACCAAAGATATCACCCATATCATAGGGGCGAGTCAAAAGCCTATCAGGCATAAAGCCTAGATGACTGACAAATGGATAGGCCAAAAATATGCCTGCCAAGATTGGCAAAATCCACCCAGTGATACGGCGGCTGCCTTCTAACACGCAAACTACCGTAATTAAGGAAAATATCACATCGACCTGATTGGCCATACCGCCACGCGAGGTCACGATATCTTGATATTCATAGATGAGATAGCCCATACCAGATAGAGACAAGGCAAACCAAATCCAGTCATACCATGCCACTCGCTTACGACTGCTTTTTTTACTAGCTGGAAAAATGAGGAATATCAATGCAAAACCAACACCCACGTGTACAGAGCGCTGTAACAGTGCTGGCATTGGATTAAAAGTGATATATAAATGAAACAGTGAATAGAGTATACAAATGCCAGCGATAAAATACTTCACTGGTCCTTGAGTGATATGACGCGTGATTGACTCTCGGTCATATTTTTCCAATACTGCTCGGTTGACCGCATCCGCCTCAGCATCGTTATCAACTTGAGCATCTGGCATGGTAGTCACACTACCTTGATCCGTCACTTGGGAGTTCATGACAAAAGTCCTTTTTAAATCTATCAATTAAATCATACGTCTTAGGCATGATCACCACTTCAGAATAGTCTGGCACCCACTGGTGAATCAAGAAACGATGACCACCATAATCCATTTCCCCTTTGGTCAGTCTAGATACGACCCAATTAAGGCGAGGCAGTTTTTCGTTGATTTGATAACCCAGATAGCCAGGCTTTTGTATAGGAGCGAGCATTTCGGTGGAGGGCGTCCCTGCACCGAACGCTTCAAAATAGGTCGTGGTCAGTAACAGCTCCGCACCTTCTGTACTGCTGCCGTCTATGCGTTGATACTGTTCTTCCCACCACTGTTTTTCTACAGAATGTATCCAACGTAGCTGAAAATCAGGCTCAGTGAAATAACAAACCTTATCATCAGCACCGTCTACGCCTGCGACTCGCACTTCAACGACAGACTGAAGCGTAGAGCCTAACCATAGCGTAAAAAAAACCAGCGCTGCAATAAATGCCGCGCCAGTTGATAACCATAATGAATTACTTGGCTGCTTGTTCGTCATAGTACTTTTTAGCTCCAGGATGGATTGGGGCTACCATGCCATCACGAGCGGTTTCTAGACTGATATCATTGGCCGCTTGGTGAGCTGTTTTTAGACCATCTAAATTATCGAACAATGCTTTGGTTAATTTATAACCATCCGCTTCAGATAGATCAGAGCTAACCAATAGTGCATTCATGATTGCTGCAGTTGGTACGGCTGTTTCGTTGCCATAAGTGCCAGCAGGAATCTCAAAGGTTTTGAAGTAAGGCTTGGTCGCGATGATTTCTTTTAGCTTGTCTTGGTTGATAGTGACAATCTGTAAATCTAAGCCTTGCTCTAACTCCATCAAAGATGAGTTTGGTAGGCCACTACTAAAGAATGCCGCTTCGATCTTACCTGCTTTCATACCATCAGCAGCTTCAGCAAAGCCTAGATAATCAACGGTGACGTCATCATATGTGATACCAAAACCTTCAAGTAAAGTACGAGCATTGACTTCTGTACCAGAACCTTGATCGCCTACAGCAATACGCTTGCCTCGTAAATCTTCAATGTTTTTGATACCAGATTTTTTTGAGGTTACGATTTGCACGACATTAGGGTATAAAACAGCAATCTGTTGAATGTTAGTGATTGGCTGCTCAAAGTTGTTTTTACCTTCGACAGCATCCGTCACTACGTCACTTAGTGCCAAGACCATGTCGACCTTGCCTTGGGTCAATAGATTGACGTTTTCAACTGATGCGCCAGTGGTTTGAGTTTTTGAGTTTACGCCAAAGGTTTTGACATAGACTTCAGACAATGAAGTACCAATGATGTTGTAAGGGCCAGACGCACCGCCAGTAGCGATGGTCAAAAACTTAGTATCAAGCTTATCTGCTGCAGTATCCGTTGCCGCGCTATCTGCAGATGCAGTATCACTGCCCTCTGAGCTTGGAGATGAGCATGCAGTTAGACCTAACGCAGCACTTAACATAGCTGAAAAAAGTAATGGGGATTTTAAAGAATTAAGCATTGAATTCATCCTTGAAGTGATCGGCTTTATACGTTTAACAATATCCGTATTGATACATAAATACGTTACAGACGAGTAATAATATAGCAATTCTACCAATAAATAAACCTTAGCTTACTTTCTCTTTTTCTTTCAATACCTTATATTTACAGCTATTAGAGAAAATATAGGCCATTCATTAATTGAGCTAATATATACGTATGTTTTGCTATGCGAAACAAAGTTCCATTTAATAAACATTAAAACAAAAATTGTCGCTATTGTAAACCTTTATCGATATCTAGCAAATATCGCCATATCGCATTATTTCTTAGGAATTTTTAGATATAGCAAATTAATGAGAATTCTCGATTTATAACTATCTCAATTTATAACTATAAGGGCAAAAGTTCTGCTATATTTTATCTGAGCTATTTTTTGGTTCAGGATATTACATGGCACTAGTCTGTGTCTCTCTTTTATTAATCTACTCGGATAGTCCTTATGACAATACCTCACACGGAAGTACTGGCAACGTTATCTGCTGATATTGCTATCATCGGTGGCAGCGGTCTCTACCAAATGTTATCACTGACCAACAAACGCAGTATAACGATACAGACGCCTTATGGTAGTCCATCTGATGATATTGTCTTAGGTGAGCTTGAGGGAGTGACCGTCGCATTTCTAACACGGCATGGTCAGGGCCACAGACTGACCCCGTCCGAAGTGCCTTATCGTGCCAATATCTATGCGCTAAAAACGCTTGGGGTACGCTATATCGTATCCGTATCAGCAGTTGGCTCTCTACGAGAATCGCTTAAGCCACTAGATATGGTCGTGCCTGATCAAATGATTGATATGACCAAGCAGCGAGTGAGTACTTTCTTTGGCGAGGGTGCCGTCGCTCATGTATCGATGGCTGACCCACTATGCCCTGCCCTAGCAGACATCTTGACGCGCGCTTATGACCAAGCAGATATTGCAGAAGGTAGCAGTCATTCTAAAGCAACTTATGTCTGTATCGAAGGGCCTCAATTCTCAACTCGGGCAGAGTCAGAATGGTATCGTCAGATGCAGGCAGATATTATTGGCATGACCAATATGCCAGAAGCCAAATTGGCACGTGAAGCCAGTATTGCTTATGCCACGTTAGCTCTGGTGACAGACTTCGACTGTTGGCATCCAACGGAAGAAGCCGTCAGTGCCGACTATGCTATACAGAACCTAATGAAAAATGCGGACAATGCTCAAAAAGTGATTAAAGAAGCCGTTGCTTTAATTGCCGCTGAACTGCCTGACTCAATCGCCCACAATGCCCTTGCGCAAGCATTGGTCACACCTATAGATGCGATGGACGAGCATACCAAGATTAGACTGGCCGCCTTGCTAGCGTAATCTTGATATTTACTCTCCATCTTAAACTGACTACTGCTAATCGGTCTAATTTTAATCGTGCTGTTTCCCATTGAATCAAAAAAGGCCATTATCTAAAATAATGGCCTTTTTTATAATTGAGCATGTATATTCGAATTTATGCTAAATACATTACTTTAATGTTAGCAACAACTACCTGCACCAGATGCCAGCATCATAGGTTGATTAAATGGCATTAATTCACCGCAACCTGCAAAAATACCGTAGTGGCGACTGTCATCACCGATAAACTCAAAATGCGGCGCAAAGCGCGATTCTTGCAGCATGCGAAACGTATTGCCACATACTGGGAATACCCGACCAGCTTCGATAGCATGATGTTTATCTAAATCAAACCGATGCGGGGACTGCTCGATAGAGCCTTTATATATCACCGCTTGTCCGTGATCTTCGCAAGCATCCTCAAGCGAGTCGATTTTAAATAAGCGGTAAGTTGCAGAGAAAAACTGAATATCACCGATTTTAGCCGCCAAAGCAGGATCTGTAATCTCAAGTGGGCGATCTTCAACCAAACGTACGTCCAAGAATCCCGCATCTCGTGACAAACGGTTAAAATCCTTCCAATATAACGCACCGCTCAAACACTCTCCATATAAGACTGGGTCGTCAATCAAGTGTTGCGGTATACGGCGATCGGCATAGACGTCAGAAAAATAAAACTCTCCACCAGGTTTCAGCAAACGCTGCACACTGGCCATGACCGCGGCTTTATCTGGTGATAAATTGATAACGCAGTTTGAGACGATAATATCAAATCTATCAGCCTCAAGGTCTAGTTCATCTAGTTTCTCGATATAGCCATGCAAAAATGTCACATTATCATAACCGAACTTATCGACATGGTAGGCTTGATGCTGTCTGGCCACGGCTAGCTGCTCATCAGTCATATCAACACCGACTACGTGCCCACTCTCACCAACCAGTTGCGCCAATGCGTAGACATCTCGGCCTGAGCCACTGCCCAAATCTAAAATTCGGCAGCCTTCGAGCAGTGCTGGACACACCAGACCACAGCCGTAATATCGATTCAATACTTCATCGTGAATATTTGCGAGTAAGGGCTTGAGCCACTCAGGCATATTGCTAATATCACAACAAGCCGAGGTCTTTAAATCATTGGTACTCTGTAACTCTTTGCCATAGTAATTTTGCACGACGTCATGCATAACAATATCCTTATTGAATGTGCCATACAGTGAAAAATCTCAGTAAATCATCTTAAAATATACAACTACGTTAGTGATTTTATTAACCCAGTTGTCACTTATCGGTTATCAGTAGTTATCCACTTTGATATTAATATTGATGTAAGAATCTAGCCAGCCTGACGGCAAATGTACTAGATCTTTAGGCTCATCAATATCGTGCAAAGGGTCAAATAGTGCAAGTGTCCAGTCTAATGTCGCTATGCGCTGCTTGGTGACAGCAGCAACACTAGGCGTACTCCAAACAATGTCCGAAAACAGGCTGTCATCAACCTCTCTAAACCCTAACAACACATAACCACCATCAGTCGCTGGAATCATGACCGCATCGTGTTGATTTAGCTGCTGTACCGCTGTCTGAATACGTGCTGTCGTAAGACTAGGGCAATCCGTACCAACTAACACAACCTTGTCAAAATTTTGCAATACGCGCTGACTAGCTATCAACATACGCAAACCCAAATCACCGTCGGCCTGTGTAGACCAACGCAACGAGTCAGGCAAATCAAGCGCCTGCCAGCATGGATCTTTTGGTGCTGGACTCACACATAACTCAACGGAAAAGCCCGTATCAATAGCCTGCTCAATACTATGCAGTAATAGTTGCCTTGCCATACGTGCAGCGCCATCTACCCCTAGCGCTGGCTGCAAACGGGTTTTTGCCTTATTGCGCGCTGGATATTTTGCAAAAAGAATGATGCAGGTATCTTGCTGTCTTGCAGATAAATCAGCTGTCACTATAACGGTCTCTCAATTGGTCAAATGTACAAGGACGAGCTCTTTCTTCTTTTGTCTATCATATTTATAAATCAAACAATCTCACTACTTATAATAACGTTGCTTTAAAACATTAGGCGATACGCCGCGCCAATAATCAAAGCGCAACTGCCACATCAAGAAAATCGTCCGCCATGTACCATGCTGCTGCCAACGCCGCGCAGATGTTATGACTTTGCTTTTTAGACAAGCTGGTCGAGCAATTTTCTTTAGCCGTTTACACAGTTCGATATCTTCCATCAGTGGCTGATCAGGATAGCCACCAATCTGCTCGAACACGGATTTTTTGATAAATATTGCTTGATCACCAGTGGCGATACTCATCAGACGTGAGCGCTGATTTATCATTAATCCAACGATTTTTAACAATGGCTCACGACTGTCTAAGCCCACATCGAAACGTCCCCAGTCATACTGAGCTACTGCTTGTCGAATGTTATCTATCGCGTCAGCTGGCAGCTCGGTATCGGCATGTAAAAATAGCAACACGTCACCTGTTGCCAACATAGCGCCCGCATTCATCTGCTGTGCACGCCCTACCGTAGATTCGATAATACGCCAGTTGATAGCTGATTGAGCAGTCTCTGTACTTTTGAGCACATTGTTAGTAATAGCAACCGAACCATCCACTGAACCACCATCGACCAATATCACTTGCTGCGGTGCTGGATCGAGACGGACAATATGAGCGATAAGCTCAGGCAAGTTGCCCGCTTCGTTTAATAAAGGAATAATAATTGATAGGTTCAATGGGTATACCGTCACATTAATCAGCGAGTAAGATTAAAAGCTGGCTTATTTTTTATTCAAATTCCAGTTGTAATCGGTATAGCTTATTTTTACCTTGCCTTGTTTGAGATCTGCTGTCTGAGCTTTGCTCAATCCTAATGACGAGCTATAACGACCTAAAAACCCTGCCAAATCTTTTGTGCCGCGCCAGTTGGTTGCAAAGTCTTCTTTATACCATTTAAAAATTGGTGACACTTTGAGCGTATCGCCTTTGAGACTGTTGCGGCTACTGTCTGCTAAAAACTTGGACGTTGCTTGCTCTAATTGATTGTCTAATCGCTTGCCGGTAAAGGCATCATCTTGCAATGCAGGGCAACCGATACTGGCACAATTGACTGCAAAGTGAATGCGCGGATCGTTGTAGCGTTTAGAACCACGAATCAGGTTATGCTCGATATCATCAAGTGAGCGCGTCTTACCAAGTAGCGAAACAAACTCTTGCTTCCATGGTGACCCAAACAGTCCGCCAATATCTTTGATAGATTTGACGTTTGGATATTTCGTCAATACCAAATCTACCGTACCAGCGTTATAAACGTTGATTAAAAATGCCAACTGCTCATTTTTACTCCAACGATTAAACTCTGATTGAGATACCTTGCTCGTCGCTTCTAGATAGCTTGTCAGCTTACTTTGATCTGCTTTCATACCAGCATAATTGACTACTGAAGCTTTGCCACCGTTGGTCATGGTCACATGCTTATTTAATAAGCTATCCCAGCTCTGATGGTTGAAGTCAGCATGAGCAGCCACGCTTGCTAATAAAATAGTCGTAGCAATCACTGGTTGGGCGAAAAACGTCTTCGCAGAAAAGTTAAATACTGACATAAGGCTTACTCCGTTTACACTGATTTTTTTATCTAAATTTTTATGTGTGCTAAAAGCACTTAGGCTTTAAGCACCTATGTTTAAAGTGCTTATATTAAAAGTACTTACATTAGAACGGCTAAGGCGTGGCTACTAGCGCTGGCTCTACTGCTTCCTCTTCTAACGCGCCGCCACAACTACTGCCCTGTCCTGCTGTACAGCCATAGCAGTGGTCAGCAATGGCAATGTCATCACCAGACGGGTTTTGCGTTAACAAATCACTTAGGTGTCGCCGTGACTTGTTTGGGACAGGAATCTCTAACTGCTGATTGAAATCACAATCAAATAACTCACCCAACCAATTGACACTAATGGTCGAACGGCACATAACCTCGGCTAAATTGGCAGCCATATAATTAGCTTTGAGTAAATCCATATATGGGTGGAACTGGTCTTTCGCCAATAGCACCGCCCCAAAACGCTGTATCGGCATATTTGTTAGGGCAAACAGATGATTAAATTCGATATCAAAGTGCGCTTTTAACTCACGCTTATAATCTGCTTCAAGCTGTTGTTGATTGGGCGGTAGCGTCGCGCCTTGCGGATTGAAAACCAAGTTTAATGTCAAATCTGAATCAGGCTTGCCGTACCCCAAGCTGTTGAGCTTCTGCAATCCTAATATACTGTCGTCAAACGCGCCTTTACCGCGCTGCTTATCTACATTTTCTAGGGAATAGCAAGGCAAAGAAGCCACCACTTCCACTTGATTGTCTGCTAAAAACTGCGCCATATCCTCATAACCCTCTTCCATCAGAATAGTCAGGTTACAGCGGTCTATCACTTTGACACCTAATGCCCGAGCTGCCGTGACTAAATACTTAAAATCCTCATGCATTTCAGGCGCACCGCCCGTCAAATCAAGCGTATCGATGTTTTGTGCTTGTAATACCTCTGGTATCAGCTCAACCAACTCACGTGACATCATTTCAGTACGATAAGGGCTTGCGGCCACATGACAGTGCACGCAGGACATATTGCATAAGTAGCCCATATTGACTTGTAATATCGTCAATTGACGTCGTTTTATCGCTGGAAAATCAGTATGCTCAAGTAGCTCGATAGTTGATTTCATGGTGGTCTAAAATCCTGTTAGCAGTACAACTAAAAAAGGATAGCAACGTGACATTAAAGATTAGAAAACACAGATAGCGCATTGCTTTTACTGTTTATTTTCAAGTTTGACAATGTAAAACCTGATTGCTCACTTTACGGTTTATCTAATCAATCATACCTGATTATCAATAAGCATTGACAACTAATCATATGGATTTTATGGTTTATTCCAAATGAGCATTAACCTTCGTTAGTTCTTATCAGCTTCGATGAATTGCTTATCGATATACTTCTTGAGACGCCATACCCAGCGACCCTGTAGGTTTACATTACCCCAACTACCAATGGCGTATTTATCACCGCAAGACAGCAGATATAGCGTGCGCGACTTTGGCTGATAGCTCTTCATTACGTTGTTACCCAGATAAGCCAACAAATTATCGGCTTCGACAGCACCGCCATGCACTGAGTGAACCCCCGAATGCGCCACGTATTTATCGATTCGTGTCGCCACATCACCAACCGCAAACACATTAGGATGAGAGACACTTTGCTGCTTATCGTTTACCGCGACAAACCCATTACCTTCTATCTCCAAATCCGTAGAAGCCGTCCATGCCGAGCCTATGACGCCAGTCGCAGCGATGACAGCATTCATTGGCAATAATTTATGCGTAGTCGATAATTTACCGTCACGATAATCGCTCGCTCGTTCTCGAATTATCGTAATGCCATGGCGATGTAACTGCTTAATAACCCGCTGTCGAAAGCCTGAATTAAACCCTGACAAGAGATTCTCACCGCATACTAACGTCACTTGATGATTACGGTTGATGTTCCGTAGCGCGACTTGGGCTGCCATGACCAACTCTATGGCCGCAGCTCCTGCCCCAATAATAGCCAATTGATACCTTTCAGACTGTTGAGCATCTTTTAGAATCTGCTGCCATTGAGTGATAAATGTTGATAACGGTCGTATAGCAATCACGTCAGTATTAGCATAGGTATTAACAGCGCCAACATCACTATCATCACTATCGCTTTTATGCTCGTTGTAGCCATTGTGGTCACGTAGCCAACGCATGTCTGTATCTGCGCCCGTATTTAGAGACAAGACATCGTAATCAAAATGCGTTTGTTCATCGCCAGTCGTAACCACCTTGTTTGACGCTGCGTTTACTTGTACAAGCGACTGCTGAATAAAGCGCACACCTGCTCGCACACAGAGCGATTTGATATCGATACTGATATCATGCAGCTGATAATGCCCTGCCATCCAACCCGGTAACATGCCAGAATAGATGGTTTGCGGCTGCTCACTAATTAAGTGAATGTCTGCCTCTATCGTATCGGCATCCTTTAAACGCGCTGCGCTAAGTCGGCGTAATATACCAATGTGAGCGTGACCTGCGCCTGCCAATAGTAGTGTCTTTTTCGGTGAAAATTTCGTCATAGATGATTTTATCAAGGTGGTTAGTTGCTGTTAGTGTTTGATCGAATGTTGATTGATATAAATGACTTTAAAAACTCATTTAAAAGTATCATATAAATAAGACCAGTCTGTTGCGGGCAAACAGTAAGAGCGTAAATGGCTTATATGTGGCTTATACGGATTCAGCGATAGTCACTGCGTTAACCATTATTAGTAGAATGATATTTTGTATAACTGAATTAAAATCATAAAATAAGATGAAATTATTTATCATCGCCCAGTACAATAGGACATTATAAGAGCCGCATGATAAATTGCGCTGCTTGACCCATTATTTGAGAAACATCGTCAAAACCGTTAATGAAAATTATAAGTAATCAAGGAACATTACATGAGTACCAATATCGATACCAGTAACGATCACATTTTGTCTTCTGACAATATTCACTACTTGCACCATGATTTTTTTGAACCAAGTAGCAAAGACGTCGAGATTAGCGCGACTTTACTGATTGTGCATGGCATGGCAGAGCACAGCGGGCGCTATAGCGATTTTGCACAGTTTTTGGCAGATAATGGTATCGCTGTGGCGACTTATGACCATTTGGGTCATGGACAGACTATCAAGACTGAGGCCGATCTTGGGTTTTTTGGTGAAGAGCATCCGGTACAGTCGTTACTAAAAGACGTGATTGTGATGGCCGATAGCCTAAAAGATCGTCATCCAGACGTCCCGCATTTTGTGATGGGTCACTCGATGGGGTCATTTATCGTGCGCAACGTACTCAAGCATCATGCGCATAATTTCACAGGCGCCATTCTAATGGGTTCCGCAGACGCCAACCCACTAGCTAAGGTGTTATTACCTATTAACAAGCTACTCGCCAGAGTCGCCCCAAGACAACCGAATACAGTTTTTGCCAAAGTGATGAACAAAGTCCTTAACAGCCAACTACCTGATCGTAATTCGTCCTCACAGTTTGCGTGGCTCAGTGAAAATACTGCAAACATTGAAGCCTATGAAGCCGATCCTAAGACTGGTTTTGACTTTACCAATAATGGCTTTATGACATTGTTTACGCTCATGGATACTGGGCTGAATAAAAACTGGGCTACCACTATTGCCAAAAATTTCCCAATGCTATTTATCAGCGGTGAAGATGATCCGATTGGCGAAATGGGTCGCGGTATACGTAGGGTTGTCACGCGTTTGGACAAGCGTCATTTCAGTCATGTCGATATTCAGCTGTATCCTAATATGCGCCATGAAGTGCTGCATGAAAAGGATAAACAGACCGTTTATCAAGATATTTTAGAGTGGATAGAGACCAACACGACAGACGATTAAATCATGATAAATGAGTTGTTTTGAGAGGATACCTGAAAACAACTCATTCAATATTGTCACAATAAGACCCTCAACGCGTTTGCTAAAAGCGGTCAAATTAGCGACAATACGGCAAGCAAGTTTTTGGACCAAGCCATACCTTGAATTTTCTTTAGGCTGGGTCATATAAGTCTTTAACCATAACATTAAGATCACCCTCCCTTTCATTCATTTTAGGAACCTTTATGTCATTACAACAAACCATCGAACAAGCATTTGAAAATCGCAACGAATACAGCCCAGCCAATATGCCACAAGACGTGCGTGATGCTATCAATCAAGTACTTGAGCAACTAGATAACGGTAGCCTGCGCGTAGCAGAAAAGAAAGATGGCGAATGGGTTGTCAATCAGTGGGCCAAAAAAGCCGTATTATTGTCTTTCCGTCTAAACGACAACTATGTCCAAGCTGCTGGCGAACACGTACAGTTCTATGACAAAGTACCGACTAAATTTGCTAACTGGACCGAAGCACAGTTTAAAGAAGCAGGCGTACGCGTTGTACCACCAGCTGTTGCTCGTAGAGGTTCATTCATCGCAGCAGGCGCAGTATTGATGCCGTCATACGTCAACATCGGTGCCTATGTCGATCAAGGTGCGATGGTTGATACATGGGCGACTGTTGGTTCATGTGCTCAAATCGGTAAAAATGTGCATTTATCAGGTGGCGTTGGTATCGGTGGCGTATTAGAGCCATTGCAAGCAAACCCTACCATCATTGAAGACAACTGCTTCATCGGTGCACGCTCTGAAATCGTTGAAGGCGTTATCGTTGAAGAAGGCGCTGTCATCTCTATGGGTGTTTACATCGGTCAATCGACGCGCATCTATGATCGCGAGACTGGCGAGATTCATCGTGGCCGTGTACCAGCAGGTTCTGTTGTCGTACCAGGTAGCTTACCGTCAGAAGATGGCACGCACAGCTTGTATGCTGCTATCATCGTGAAAAAAGTTGACGCGCAAACTCGTGCAAAAACATCAGTAAATGAGCTATTACGCTTAGCCTAAATATTTGGCAAGTACCGTTGTTTATTGAATAATATTGTTTTATATGAAGATGCTAGAGGATGACTCCAGCATCTTTTTTGCAGCTTAATATAGCGTGTTACGTTATAATCCTCTTTTAGTTTGTCTGTATACAAACACAAAATCATTCGTACCATCCCCTGCCTTTTTATTACGCTTGATAAGCGCTTCATCGCCTTATCGACCTTTAACTGTATTTGAAATATTATGAGTGAACCATCATTACGCACCGCCGCTATCCCTGTCACTGACCCCGAAGCAGGGTTACGTCTGACTGAGATTTTTTATTCCCTACAAGGTGAGGCGATCACTTCAGGCTTGCCGACGATATTTGTGCGTCTAACGGGCTGTCCATTGCGCTGCGTCTATTGTGATACTGAATATGCTTTTACTGGCGGCGAACGTCAATCATTAGAAACCATCATAGAAACCATCAAAGGTTATCCGTGCAAGCGTATCTGTCTGACTGGCGGTGAGCCGTTAGCACAGCCAAATGCCATTGAATTGATGAAACGTTTGCTAAGCGACGGGTATGAGATATCCCTTGAGACCGCAGGCGCACTCACGGTAGAAAACGTGCCAGCAGCAGTCAGTAAGGTGATGGATCTCAAAACGCCAAGCTCAGGCGAAGTCGATAAAAATCTATGGTCAAACCTCGACTATCTCACTCAGCACGATCAAATCAAGTTTGTCATTATGAATCGTACAGATTACGACTGGGCAAAAGCTAAATTGACCGAGTATAAGCTAAACGAATTGGTCGGTACGGTATGGTTCTCTCCGATGTTTAATGTCGCAGATGATGTCGATGAACAGCTCAGCCCTGAAGTACCTGTATTGGCGCGCGAGCTAGCAGAATGGATGTTGGCTGATGCCTTGCCAGTTCGTTTTCAGCTACAATTGCATAAGATCATTTGGGCAGATGCCAAAGGCAAGTAACTATCAGCAAGTAATTATCAGCAAGTAACAAACAAAAAGTGTGAACACGTAGAGTGCCATGGATAAGGTAGCGGTATGATCAAACTCATTTTATTGGGCTTGCTAGCAGGTGCGTTTTTTAGCTCGACATTTATCTTAAATGAGCTTATGAGTAGCGCAGGCGGACATTGGTTTTGGTCAGCGAGTCTACGCTATGTCTTCATGCTGTTGATTATTACCGCCGTTATTACGATGCAACATGGCTTTGGTCGTATTAAAGCGCTAATGGGGATTTTTCTTCAGCATTGGGGCTTTTGGTGCATTACTGGCAGTATTGGGTTTGGACTGTTTTATACTGGTATTTGCTATGCCGCAGATCATGTTGCGGGATGGGTAGTAGCAGCTACCTTTATGTTTACCGTCGTCACCAGTTTGCTTGTGCTATTGGCATTTGGTCAACGTTTTGACAAAAAATTCATCGTATATGCTGTCATTGTCTTTATCGGTGTGGCGCTCGTCAATATCAGTGAAGGTCTGCATGCTGCTTCTATAACCGACACCGTCCCCATGTCTGACATGCTGCTTTACGGTGCGCTACCTGCTCTTATCGCTGCTTTTAGCTACCCAATTGGCAACCAGCTGGTTTGGCAGGCTTCTCATAATGCCCGCCAGCGCAATACTGAATTACAGAAGGCAGCAGATTTAAACGTTCAACGAGCTAGCATCAGTGTTGGTATTGATATCAGTGAGCAGAGTGAACCGCTCATATCCGAAGCTTATGATTTGCCCGCTACGACATATGATGCCACCGATATTGATAGCGTACTTCAAAGTAACAACACTGCGGCAACCTCATCCCTACAAAATCTAATTGCTCGTATTCCTTCTATCGAAACCACGCTACTGCAAAATGCCTTTAACAAAGTGTGGCTAATGACTCTTGGGTGTTTGCCATTTTGGCTGTTTTTGGGCATTATAGTGCGCCCTGACCAGCCCCACGCCTCACAAATAATCAATACGTTGCTCGTTGCTCTATTAGCAGGCGTGGCAGCGACCACTATATTTTTGTATGCGCGCGAGCAAGCTGTTACTTCAAGCGAGGTTGCAGGCGTTGACTCAACCCAAGCCAGTGAAGTTATCTTTGCTTTGATTGGGGGTATATTATTGTTAGATAACGCCATACCTTCGGCGATGGGACTGGTCGGTATAGGGCTGATTATTGTAGGGCTGATATTCTTTGCAAAAGACGGTTAAATGGCACTACAACACTACGCCTATTTCGTTAAAGTCATGCATTGAATAATCGCCTAAAAAACACCTATCACTTTGATGATCTCGATTTGGCACTATAACCATGGGTAATGCTTTGATTTTTCCTGATATTCTATTATATTTATTGGACATGGTTGGCATTGTTGCCTGCGCGATTGCAGGGACTTTGCTTGCGCAGCATAAAGGCTTTGATATTGCTGGGTGTATCTTGGTGGCGATGGTCAATGCCATCGGCGGTGGTACTTTACGTGATATGGCTCTCGACCGTCATCCTCTATTTTGGATGACTGATCTTAATTACGTGATCGTTATCACGGTGACCTCTCTTATTTTACAAATCTTCTTTCATCTTTATCATAAGATTGATAATGCGTTAAAGCTCTTTGATGCCATTGGTTTGGCCGCTTTTAGTGTCATTGGTTTTAAGGTGGCCTTAACCCTAGACATGTCTCCCCTCATTGCTATTATGATGGGCGTCTGGACTGCCATTATCGGTGGTTTGCTACGTGATATCATTTGTAATGAGATTCCGCTAGTACTACAGCGTGAGATTTATATTACTGCCAGTATCGCAGGGTCTGTGACTTATTTATGCTTACAGTATTTCGGAGTCGGTGCCAGTCTCAACGAATTTATTATGCTGTTTGTGATCTTTGCAGTTCGTATGCTCGCGCTCAGATTCGACTGGCATCTGCCTTCTATTCGACTCGTAAACTGATTAATTGAGCAAAACTCTACTTAGATAGCCTTTGTTTGACTGACAATAATTGAAAATAGTGAGAACTGCCCATGTTGGCTATCGTATTGGATCCTACCGTACTGATCACTACTTTTGACCCGCGCTCTTTGATATATTTCTTTGATATGATTGGCATCATCGCCTGTAGCGTCTCAGGGACGATACTTGCCAAGCACAAAAACTTCGATGTCTTCGGCTGTCTGCTCGTGTCTATTGTCACTGCTATCGGCGGCGGTACGGTACGTGATGTCATTCTGGATCGACATCCGTTATTTTGGATGGTAGATATGAGCTATCTGACCCTCATTACGATTTCATCGCTAGCGATGCAGATATTTTTTCATCCAAACTCTAGACGAGTAGATAAGTTCCTCAAACTTTCCGACACCATTGGCTTGTCAGCATTTACGCTGATCGGTATCAAAGTCGCTGATAGTATGGGTGCCAATGTGCCTGTAGCGCTGTTATTAGGTGTGATTACCATCGTGGTTGGTGGCATCATTCGCGATATGATTTGCAATGAGATTCCATTGGTACTACAGCAAGAGATTTATATTACCGCAGCGTTGACGGGTGGCGTGCTGTACTTTGCTCTAAAGAATTTAAGCGTGACAGATTGGGTAGCTGACATCTCTACGATGAGTACGATTTTTACTTTGCGTATGCTTGCTATTCGTTACGATTGGCAGTTCCCCACACTAGAGTGGAAATACTGATGCTAGGGCGTGGCTTCATTTCAAAAATGGTGATAAAAATGAGATATATTGCCGTCAAACAAGAAAAATAGCGCAGATAATATCGGTATATTAACCAGCTATTTGACGATGTTTGGCAAGATTTAGCCATTTTTAGCCCATATAGATGACTATCGGGTGAGTTGAAGACACACCCTAGACTAATTGAGCATTAATAATGCCAACGCGCCCATATTTGAGCGCGTCTAGTATTATCAGTTTGACATTGTCGCTTTACCCTTGCTCTATCACAGCCAAATCTTTGACCATCAGCTGTAAGCTTTGCTTGCCATTCCATTCATTGATGTCTAGCTGAAATAACAAATGGACTTGCTTAGCACGGTAATCCCAAGCATCATTATCGAAGTTAAAGCAAATGGCCTCTATCGGATATTGAACGTCTGGATAGCGCAGCGATAACTTAAGATGTTTGTCTTTTAAAATCTTGAAGCTTAATACCTCAAACACACCATCAAATATTGGCGGTGCAAACCCATGACCCCAGATACTGGCATCGGCTAAATGCTCGGCAAACCATAAGCTAAAATCGCTTGCTTGCAAAGGTCCATCGGTGAATTTTTGCTCTGCAAATACCTCATCATCCATCTGAGCCATCACTTCATTAAAAGCTGTGACAAATGCCTCAAAGTTGCGGCGCTTGAGGGTTAAACCTGCCGCCATCGCATGCCCACCGAAGTGACTGATCAAGTCTGGATAACGCTCAGCAACTTGTTCAATCGCATCACGAATATGTACGCCAGCGATAGAACGCGCAGAACCTTTAATGGCACTATCTTCATCCGTTTGTTCAGTGTCTGCTGGTGCAAAAACGATACTGGGTAAATAATGGCTTTCTTTTAGGCGGCCAGCGACAATGCCGATGACTCCTTGATGCCAGTCGTCTTGGTACAGAATAATACTACGCGCGCCTGCATTGCTGGCTTTAGAAGTGGAGACAGCTTGAGTAATTGTGTCATCGTTACTGGTATTATCATTATCATTGATATCGCCACTCATACTCTCGTCGCTATCATCTTTATTAGCCAATGCTTGTACGATACTATCAGCTTGCGCACGCATCTCGCCCTCTACATGACGACGCGTACGGTTCAGCTGCTCAAGCTCTTGTGCCAAACGTTGTGCGGTGCTCCAGTCTTCAGTTAATAAGCATTCGATACCGATGCGCATATTATCCATACGCCCAGCTGCATTGATACGTGGCCCTAATACAAAACCGAAATCTTGTGCATGAAGCTGCTTGGGATCACGGCCCGCTTGCTCAAGCAATGCCAGTATTCCCATACAGCAGCGGCCTTGACGAATAGCTGATAATCCATGATGTACCAAGATACGGTTGTTTTTATCGAGTACCCCAACATCTGCAATCGTCCCAAGTGCGACCAAATCTAAATATTGGCTCACCTGTACCGTAGACTTGCCAGCTTCGCGGCGTAGCTTTGCTAATCGTCCGAGCACATAAAACGCGACTCCAACTCCGACCAGTGCTTTACTAGCAAAGTCACAACCTAGCTGATTTGGATTGACCACCGCTTCCGCAGGCGGCGTCTCTTTGGTCGTGAGATGATGGTCAGTGATAATCACCGTGATACCATCAGCTTGGGCTCGCGCTACCCCTTCATGACTTGAGATGCCATTATCAACCGTCACTATCATATCTGGCTGAAAAGTCTCAATGCCTAACTCGACAATCTCTGGCGTCAGGCCATAACCGTACTTAAAACGATCTGGCACTAGGAAATCAACGACCGCACCCATCTTTGTGAGCGCACGCATCATTAAGGCTGTACTGGTGGCACCATCACAGTCAAAGTCACCAACGATCAAAATACGCTGACGCTCATCAATCGCCACATCTAATAAGCGCACGGCTTCTGTGACACCGTGCAGTGCCTCAGCAGGCAATAGACCTGCTAAGCTAGTCTCCAGCTCATCAGGCGCAATGATACCTCGCCCTGCATACAGACGGGCAAGCGTGAATGATTGAGCGGCAAATGGTTGCAGCGCGGCGGGCAACTCGTCGATGCGAGTGCTGGTATAACGGGGGGTTAAATTTAGCATGAGGGTATTCTACTGGCTTTAGTAGAGGCTCACAATGACAATTTATACTACCTCTGTATATCATTGGGCATTGTACAACTTGATGAATAATGTTCATACATTAATGATAATTGATACCCGCATTTTTATAGCTCATGTAAATCACCTTCGTTTAATCACTTACAAAAAAGGTGCACAGTGTGAGTAATTTCATTCATTTTGCTACAAAGCAATGATTGTAAGCCGTGCATAAATCCATAAAATAGTAAGCAACTGAAGGATTTGTTATCTATTGAACTTTTTATCATTTATATTTTAATTATTTATAAGGACACTTTATGAAAACCACGCCACTTGCTGAAAAACTTCCAAATACTATCGACCCTAACCTAGACCTTGATAAAGTTAAAAAAGAATGTCAAGGAATGGTAAAAAGACGCGCTAGAGTTTCTGCTGGTGTAGCGGTTGTGCCAGTACCATTTTTTGATGTGGCAGTTGATGCGGGGATGTTGACGCAGTTGATTCCAGAGATTAGTGAGCGTTTTGGTCTCATTGAAGACCGTCAATCAGCCATTAACTTGGAATCTCGCGAAGTCCATTGGAGCGCAGTAAAAGATCGTACTGTAGATTTCGCTGGGCTCATGGCAACACGCGGTATCGTCAAAAAAACCATCCAAGGTTTCGGTGGTCGTATCGCTGCCAAACAAGTAACTAAGTTTATTCCACTTGGCGGCCAATTAGTTGCTGCAACAATGGGTTATACGATTTTTAAGAAAATCGCTAATGACCATATCAACGAATGCTATAAGTTAGCAAAAGATATTCAGCAAAAAGAACATGGCAAAAACGTATAAATAAGCGGAATAGTTTAGTCTATATCAAGCCAGTTAAGTGATCACTTAGCTGGCTTTTTTATGGTTTATACAGATAACTCATAGAGTTCTAAAATAACATGCGCTTGTGGTTAATGATGTCATTACTAGGTTTTACTGATAATATACAGCTTTATTTATGACAGACACCTTAAAGGACTAACTTATGAAAAAAATCTTGGCTTCAACGATGATGCTAGCAACTTTTGCCTTGGCGGGATGTACCACAACAGGTGCGACAAACAACGGTACAGGTACAGCAATCGGTACCGCAAATGAGATCGGCATGAATGTTTTTAAAGCAGCAATCGACAACCAATGCCGTAGCCAAATTGAAAAACAAAACGCGTGGCGTGTTGCAAGCGTCGCCATGACAGAAGCACAGCAAGAATCTGTTAAAACCAATGTTTGTGGCTGTGTCAGTGAGCAAGCACCGCAGCAAGTAACGATTGTTGAGCTGGGCAATGCCGCGATTGACTCTCAGTACCGTACTCAGTTAGTCGCACAAGTCGTCGCCAAATCTCTACAGAGCTGCTATACAAGCTTTGTTCAATAGAACAATTAAGTTATTCATTAGAATAAAAAATAATAAAAAGGGTGCGTTATACATAACGCACCCTTTTTATTGCTAACAGATTAGTTCAATCAATTAGCCTAAAATTTATTTGTGTCAGATGCTTGAGAAGTTATAGAAGCCGTAAAAGGTAATGATTGGCTACGACGGAAATACTTCGAGGTACTATCAATAATCTTATCTACTTCCTTAATTAAATCATTAATCACATCATCATAAATACCATGATATAGCTCTTTTTCAAATGCTGTAAATGGGTGCTTGCGCGAAGCTGAACCCACCTCAGTGACACCGTCTTTACTATAAAAAATATCTACGCGACCATCACTATTCAACACACAATTTAATAGTCCACCTTCAATTTCCATCTCTACGCGTTCTGGCATAAAAATATAGTCATCTACATTGATAAGCTTTTTTTCTACTTCTCGTTTAAAAAATGATTTGATATCGAACATAGGTACATCCCTAACTTTATAATTATAAGATACGTGAGCATGCCGAGCACTGTGACTGTTACCCAGTATTCATCTGCGTGATTAACGGGTCATGCTTTACTCAGTTATCCTATAAGATAGTGTTAGATTATTTAAGGTGCGATATGTAAAACTGCGTTTGATGTTGGTAAAAATGTGCGCTTAACTCTGGCTTCAATACAGTTCCAACAACCGAAATAGACACAAAAAAAGGAAGCGACCAATAAGCAACTTCCCTTTTTTATTATTGAACTGCATTAACTGACTTAATTAAACCCAGCCTTTCTCACGAAATGATTTGAGTACCTCTACAAATACTGCCATCTCATCAGGTCTGCCAAGTGTTAAGCGATTAAAGCCAGTGATTGGCGCAAACTCACGCCCAACAACAATACCATGCTCACGCATTCTGTCGATATAGGTTTGCACATCGCCTTGTATCTCATGAAATATAAAGCTTGCTTGTGATGGCAAGTAGCGTAAGCCAAGCTCATCTAATGTTTGCTCAACTAGCTGACGCGATTGATTGGCCGTACGTAAGCTCAATGCCAAAAAATCTTCATCATCGAGCGTCGCTAACGCAGCTACAGCACCTGCCAAGTTGGTATTATCAATCGAGATAAATGCTTCTAATCTAGCTATCATTTGCGGGCTAGCAACTGCATAGCCGACACGCATGCCCGCGAGTGCGCATAACTTTGAGAAAGTACGTACCACAATGATATTTTCTGAGTACTCCTCTCGTATCCATGCAACACCACTCTCAAAACTTGGATCAGTCACATACTCTGAATAAGCTTCATCTAATAAAAAGTAATGGTTACTTGGTGCATGCCCTACCCATTCTTTAAGCTTTACTGTATCAGTAATAGTCGACGTTGGGTTGTTTGGATTGCACAGATAAAACAAGCTAATACCGTCAAAGTCATCAGCCACTTTTTGCATACTTTGCAAGTCAAAGGCGTAGTTTTCAGTGGTCAGCGGTACTTTTACCACAGGTACATCGATAGATGTCGCATATAACTCAGCATAGGCAAAGGTTGGATGCGGCACGATAACTTGGAATTTTTTGCCTGCTACTAATGCTTTATTTTGTAGCATTTGGACGACAGTACGAATATTTTCACTAGAGCCACTGCCCAGTGAGATTTGACTCTCTGTCACACCGTTTATCTCAGCGACTTTGGTAATCAGGGCCGCACGTTGGTCATCAGGATAACGAAAACCGATGTCTAGAGAGTCGATAACGGCTTGTTTGGCCGCATCTGACATGCCGAGTGAGTTTTCGTTAGAGTTTAATTCTATTAAGTTGTTGGTAAGCACAGTGAATAATACGCCTAGATTATGTCCATTCCAAAAATTTAGTCTGTGTTGACAATGTGATCTGTAAGAACAACGAGCCTAGCCCAAATAGAGCATTACACGTGCTCGGCTTGTTAGCATGTGACTTAAATTTTTGAAATATTATATGGATGGTGAGGTTTATGCGGATATGGTAAGTGGCATCGATTATTATTACAAGGATTCTGTACGTTCCGATATTGAATAAACCACAAAAAAGTGAGGTACTCAAAAAGCACCTCACCTTCGCTATTGTTTAGCCTCTTTTTAGCCTCAGCATTTAACCCAAGCGATCAGATTAAATGTGCTTTTAACTCCAGCACTTTGTCACGTGTTTTTGCTGCTTCTTCAAACTTCAAATCACGCGACATTTGCTGCATTTGCTTCTCTAATCGTTTGATTTCTTTAGCAAGCAGATCAGGACTACGCAAGATATTGATATCGACATCTGGTAAGTTACTCTTAACTGGGATAGCTTGATTGTCATTGGCATCCACGCTTTCACCCGTATCAATCTTGTCCGTAATACTACGACGAGCCCCTTTTGGCGTGATGTTATGCTCAAGGTTAAAGGCAATCTGCTTATCACGGCGGCGATCCGTCTCGTCTATCGCCTTTTGCATACTTGGCGTAATACGATCGGCATAGAGAATGGCTTTACCATTCAAGTGACGGGCGGCACGACCAATGGTTTGAATAAGCGAACGCTCTGAACGTAAGAAACCTTCTTTATCGGCATCAAATATCGCTACCAATGATACCTCAGGCATATCCAAGCCTTCACGTAATAAGTTGATACCGACCAGCACATCATGCACGCCAGTACGGAGCTCATGGATAATCTGCATACGCTCAACAGTATCGATATCCGAATGTAGATAAGCGACCTTTACATCATACTCTTTAAGATAACTGGTCAAATCTTCCGACATACGCTTGGTCAATGTAGTAATCAGTACACGCTCGTCCTTTTCACGGCGTTTGGTAATTTCTGATAGCACATCATCGACTTGCGTCAAGACAGGACGTATCTCAATTTCAGGGTCAATCAGACCCGTCGGACGGACGACCTGCTCAACAACTTGCTCGCTGTGTTCAAGCTCATATAGCGCTGGCGTGGCACTAACATAAATGGTTTTGGGCTTAATGCGCTCCCATTCTTCAAACTTCATCGGGCGGTTATTCATCGCACTGGGTAATCTAAAACCATAATTGACCAAGTTTTCTTTGCGCGATCTATCGCCTTTATACATCGCACCAATCTGCGAAACCGTCACATGTGACTCATCAAGGAACAACAAGGCATCTTCTGGAATATAATCAAACAACGTCGGCGGCGCTTCTCCTGATGGACGGCCAGAGAGATGCTGTGAGTAGTTTTCGATACCGTTACAGTAACCAAGCTGCTGGATCATCTCCAAGTCATACTGAGTACGCTCTTTGAGACGCTGTGCTTCAATCAGTTTGTTGTTGTCACGGAAGTATTCCAAACGCGGCTCTAACTCAGCACGAATCGTATGGCTGGCGGCTTCTAATTTATTACGCGGCGTCACATAGTGCGACTTTGGATAAATGGTAATACGTGGCACGCTGCGCACCGTCTTACCCGTTAAAGGATCAAACCACGTAATCTTTTCGACTTCGTTGTCGAATAAATGCACACGTACGGCTAGCTGCTCAGACTCAGCAGGATAGATATCTAACAGCTCTCCACGCAAGCGATACGTACCACGGCCAAAATCTAGCTCGTTACGTGTGTACTGCATCTCAACCAAACGCTTGATGGTTGCCGTACGGTCGATGTTATCGCCTACGACGACATGCAGTAGCATTTTTAGATAACTTTCTGGATCACCCAAACCATAGATACAAGATACTGAAGCGACGATAATCGCATCACGACGCTCTAACAAGGCACGCGTGGCTGACAGGCGCATCTGATCAATATGATCATTGATAGCGCTGTCTTTTTCGATAAAGGTATCACTAGCAGCGACATACGCTTCTGGCTGATAGTAATCATAATAGCTGACAAAATATTCGACCGCATTATTGGGGAAGAACGATTTGAACTCACCATATAGCTGAGCCGCTAGCGTTTTGTTGTGCGCCATGATAATGGTCGGACGCTGAGTTTCAGCGATGACCTTTGCCATGGTATAGGTCTTACCAGAACCAGTCACACCCAATAGCAACTGCTCGTCCATGTCCGAATTGATACCGTTAACTAGCTTTTTGATGGCTTGCGGCTGGTCGCCTGCTGGCTCAAAGTCAGTAACCATCTCGAAGGCACGGCTTGATATTTGCGTCCCTGACGCATTAACACCACTAATTTCAGCTTCGCCTTGGAGCTGAGTGGCCAATTGATTTAACTGACGCGATGAGCGCGGTTCAGGCATTCGCATAATGGCTTTCTTCTTCTTAAGGTTTATAACAATATGGGGTCTGAGCAGCAGTTTTTAAAGGAGAATAAGGAGTCTTATCCTATAGTCAAAACGCTGTCTGGCTGCCCAAAAATATGAGTGTATAAATGTACGGTTTATCAGAAATTAAAGCTTAATATTAGCGGATAAAACTTACATCGTTATAAAAAACGCACACAGTATTCGATAAATTTACAAAGCTTTTCACGGTTAACAAACTCGTTACACGACCACTCAACAAAGCCTAACACTCAAGGGTTCCAACACTGAGTTAAGCTGCTATTATCGTTCTTGAATTAACAAGTTGATGACTTTTGAGTATTAGTGAGCAGTACTAGTGAATAAATAGCTTTATAGCAATTCGTATCATTAGCTTTAACTTGATTGTCATCGAATAGAAGACCAATAAAAATACATTGAACTTTCATTCAATATAATAATTTTAAATAAATGACGGAGTAAAATATGAGAGAACGTTACGCAAGTGGTATTTCAGACGAAACTGCGAAAAAAATGATTGATTTGCTAAACGCTAACCTAGCAAACGTTATTGATTTAACCTTAGATGGCAAACAGTGTCATTGGAATCTACAAGGCACCGGCTTCATCGGTGTGCATCAATTACTAGATGAGACATCAGATCGTATCCTTGAAGTATCTGATACTATCGCAGAGCGTATTGTAATCCTAGGTGGCCAACCAAACGGTTTGGCAAGTCGAGTAGTGAAAGAGTCTATTCTAGATGACTACCCAACTGACATTACTGAAGTAGATCAGCATGTTCGTGAGCTGACTAGCCGTTATAAAAAAGTTGCAGAGACACTGCGTGAAGCAATTGCTACAGCTGGCGATGCAGGTGATGAAGACACCGCTGACTTATTTACAGAAGCTAGCCGTATCGTTGATAAAGACGCATGGTTCATCGGCGCAAACGCACCAAAGAACTAATAGCGCTCAATTTGACTAGTCACTAAGCACTAGAGTTATAAAAAAGCCGTCATAGTTGACGGCTTTTTTGTGCTTTGGGTTCTGAATTTAGAAAGCGTACTTAAAGACATTCAATAGAACTTCTCTATCGCATACTTAATCTATTAAACCGTTAAATTAAATATTTTCTAAACTTAGCAGCTCAGCGTTAGGTTCTGACAGCGTCAAGATAGCCTCTTGAAAGACTGGGTTACCTCTAAATAGATTTTCAATCTCTTCAAACTTCTGTGCGATATGCTCTTCTTTTTGATTGCCTGCGATATCTACTGCCGCCACCATAAATATCTTTTTTGGTCCGACCCACTCTAAGTGCAGATAGGACACACTATCGATATCTGGATGATTTAGCAACTCGCTCAAAACGTATTCGTGCATACGGTCAGTGACTCTATGCCCGACTAAGAAATCTCGGTTACGGCTAATCAAGAATATGGCGACGACGCCCAATAATAGACCGACAATGATAGACCCTAACGCATCCCAATACGGTTCACCCGTATAAGCGTGCATACCCATAGCGGCAGCGGCAATCACCAAGCCGATGACCGCTGCTAAATCTTCAAAGAATACGCCGCGCAACGTTGGGTTAGACGTATCTACGACATAGCCAAGTGCACTGATATCAAGTGCCTCGCCATGTTTTTTACTCTGTCTGTATGCCTGAACCAATGAGATCCCTTCGAGCACAAACGCCACTGCCAATACGATAAAGCCAATCGTATAATTAGTCTCAGATTCAGTAGCGTTCCATTCCTTAATACCGGTATAGATAGAGACAATCGAGCCTGCCGTAAATACACCGAAAGCCGCAATCATCGACCAAACATAAGACTCTTTGCCGTAGCCTAACGGATGGCTTTTGTCAGCAGGTTTGATGGATTTTTTTTCTGCGACGATGAGCAAAGTACCATTGCCAGCATCCGCCCATGAGTGAGCTGCTTCTGCAATCATAGAGGCTGAGCCTGTCATAAAGGCGGCAACGGTTTTTGCAATTGCAATAACCAGATTAGCCCCGACCGCAATCAACACAGTGATCAGTGAGCCTGAATGCTCATCATTGGTTTCAGGGCTTTGATTGAGGGTATGTTTTAGTTCAGGGTCACTTGGAATTTTAGGATTACCTGCCCCACGCGCGCGAGGTGTTTGCGATTTAGGAGAGGCTGGTAAATGGCGCTGGGGATTAGCAATAGATGGCTTTAGACTCATGCTAGACTCACTAAAATAAGGTATTGATAGTAGAATTTGTCGCCGTAGATAAATGGCTTGAAATATATATCAGCTTAAGATAAGCGCTCTACAATATCAGTGTCTTTTTAGTGAGTCGTTGTATGAATTATTAATTCAATAAAACTGGATAACTCTTGATGATTTCAGATAGCTTTAGATAGCTTTGAATAACTTAGGCTACTTTGCTACCTTTTCATTTTCTTCGTGTTCGTTAAACTGCTTATTAATTTCTTCGAAGTCACAACTAGGACGATGTGAACTTTCCATACGCAGCTTTTTTCGTTCTTTAGCCGCATCAGCTCGACACTGCTGCATCTTATTTTTGATATCGAGTGGCGGTGCGGATGTCGGTTTACCATTGTCATCGATAGCCACCATCGTAAAGTAACAACTGTTGGTATGACGGACGGTACGACCACGTACATCTTCTGCTTCGACGCGTATACCTACTTCCATTGAGGTATTACCAACATAATTGACACTGGCTGCAAAAGTAACCAGCTCGCCCACATATATCGGCTCACGGAACATCACCTGATCGACAGACAGTGTCACCACATAGTTACCACTATAGCGACTGGCACAAGCATAAGCGACCTGATCAAGCATCTTGAGCAAATCCCCACCATGCACATTGCCAATGAAATTCGCCATGTCAGGCGTCATAAGTACTGACATGTATAACTCATGGTTTAAAGGGGCTTTTTTGGCAGTGGAGCTGGTATTGTATTGCGGCATAATATTCCTTAATGGTTTGACACTTATTTATTATGTCTACCATTTATACAGCAGGTCGCCGTATAGCACAAACAGACCTCTGTCATTAGACAGTCTAAATTGTGTAAATTGGCACTATTTAAACAGCGTTATATAGGCCAAGATGTAAGCGCTAGCTCAACCAATGGAAGCGATAAGCAAGCCACGCCACTATGGCGCTAACCGAACCGGTCAAAATACCACCCCATACAAAGTCAACCAACGCCGTATCTAACGTAAAACCTTTATACAGTGCCAAATTGGTAAAGTCGTATGTTCCATAAGCCATCAAGCCAATCAGCCCGCCGAGTAGGAAGATATGACCAACGGATGCACCAGCTTTAATTTGCGGATATAGAACCAAAATACAAAGTGCCAATATATAAAACATATAAAACACGCCAGCCGCCATCATGTTTGGCTCATCAGCCAATAGATGCCCGATACGCGACTCATAAAAGGCGCCTTTCATGGTCGTCAGCCAGACAGCATCGACACCCAAAAAGATAACCACAGCAGCGAGATAAATAAAAACGTAACCCATGATATTACCTCTTATAAAATAAATAAAAACGGATAAAATTTATAGTGTTAGTCTTGGTTGAATAAAGTCTAAAAATGCCAGAATACGCGAAGATACGGCACTGTTTTTGTAATATACCGCCTGTATGGCTTCACGGTTGTTTGGTCTGACTATCGCCTCGGGCAATATTTCAACCAATCTGCCAGATTCCAAGTCTTCACCAATCATAAAATGCGACAGTAAAGCAATCCCTTGGTGATTCAAACATAGCTGACGTAAGGTCTCGCCGCTACTGCCAGTCATATGAAAATTCAGTTTCACTGGAGTTTTTAGTGGCCAACTATTTAGTTTTGATGCATCGTTAAAGCCAATTAATTTATGAGTGCTTAAATCCTCAATATTCAAATCATCAATATGATCCACCTCATTATGCTGATATAAATATTCAGGACTGGCTACTAGCCGCAGCTTACTTTTACCTAATAGACGTGCATGCAGATTCGAGTCTTTTAAATCGCCAATTCTGATAGCCAGATCCGTCTTGTGCTCGAGTAAATCAATAATATTGTCATGTGAGGTAAGGTCGAGAGTGATATGTGGATACTGCGCTACAAAATCACCAACCAAAGGCGTCAGTTGATGAAAGACAAACGGGCTCGCGGCGTCAATCCGTAAATGCCCACTCGGCGCTTGTTTTAACAGCTTAATCGCTTCTTCACCGGTATATAACGTATTTAAACTCTCACGCGCATATCTTATAAAGACATGCCCTTCCTCCGTCAGCTCCAAACGCCGTGTCGTTCTATTTAGCAGCGTACATTGCAGTGTATCTTCGAGTCTGGACACTGCACGAGATACTTTGGCTACTTGCTGATTCAATAAGTTGGCAGCGCCAGTAAAGCTGCCCGTGTCTACTACCGTCAAAAATATCTCTATGTCTTCTGTTTTAGCATGTCCCATCATCATGATTACCTTTACAAAATTGACAAAGGTATTTTGTCATTTGTGCTGTTTTTTGCAAACTATAAGTCCGTCAAACTACGCGCATCATTTAATTATTAGGATGTCGTTATGCCACTCGCTTTATGGGCGCTTACTCTAAGCGCATTTGCAATTGGGACAACCGAATTTGTCATCGTTGGATTGGTACCAACTATTGCCGCAGATCTGGGCGTGAGCTTACCTTCAGCAGGGTTACTCGTCAGCCTATATGCCGTCGGTGTTGCCATCGGTGCCCCTATACTTACCGCACTCACTGGCCGCTGGAACCGCAAAATAGTACTGATGAGCCTAATGGGTCTGTTTGTCATCGGCAACTTATTGGCTTGGCAAGCACCCAGTTATGAAACCTTAATACTTGCCCGTATCTTGACCGGTCTAGCGCATGGGGTGTTTTTCTCTATTGGTTCCATGATTGCTACTAGCCTTGTCAGTAAAGAAAAAGAAGCCAGCGCGATTGCCATTATGTTTACTGGGCTTACCGTAGCGCTCGTCACTGGCGTACCCCTTGGCACATGGATTGGACAGCATTTCGGTTGGCGCGCTACGTTTTTGGTCGTCTCAGTACTGGGTTTAATTGCTTTAATTGGTAGCGCAATATTAGTACCAAAAAACCTAAAAAAATCTATCCCTGCAACGTTCAAAGAGCAATTACAAGTCATTGTAAAACCACAGTTATTACTGGTTTATCTAATGACTATTCTTGGCTATGGCGGTACGTTTACAGCATTTACCTACCTAGCACCTATCTTAGAGCAGCAGACCAAATTTGCGCCATCAGCCATTGGGCTCATCATGCTCGTATATGGCGTGTCCGTTGCGATCGGTAATATCTGGGGCGGCAAACTTGCAGATAAACGTGGCCCTATTAGTGCGCTTAGCATTATATTTAGCGCCTTAAGTGTCATTCTTTTATTATTCACCTTTACTATGCAATCCAAGATCGCTGCTGTACTCACTATTTTGGTATGGGGTGCTTTTGCCTTTGGTAATGTACCGGGTCTACAAATCTACGTGGTCAAACAAGCTGAAAAATATACACCGAACGCTGTCGATGTCGCTTCTGGATTGAACATTGCTGCATTTAATATCGGTATTGCACTGGGCTCAGTCATCGGTGGTAGCGTGGTTGAAAATATGTCACTGCAAGATACAGCTTGGATCGGTGCTGTTATCTCTTTAATGGCATTAGCGGTAACACGCTATTCAGGTCTACTTGATAAGCGTGCCCTGCAAACATCATAGAACCTTTCAATGTAAAACTTTTCAATATACAACCTCTCAACATAAGGGTCTCAAACTGTCTATACAGTATGAGACCATATAAGTGTTATGAAAAAGCCGTATCTATATCACTTAACTTATACTGTCGCTGTGTCTGCCATATCTGCATCATGAAAGGCCGTCTCATCGTTCGAAACCGTTTCGTTTTTTAAGACCGCACTTGGCAAATCGGAAAAATGCAGCGTGTCAATATTGTTAGGCTTCACCGCAGTGACTTGAACCACACCGATCGTGCGCTCCAAGAATCCCCCTTCGCAGTAACAGAAGTAAAACTCCCATAGGCGGATAAAGGCATCGTCATAGCCAAGCGCTTGAATCTCTGCACGCTGCGCCATAAACGCAGCACGCCAATCACGCAGCGTGTACGCATAATCGAAGCCATAATCATGCAATTGTTTGACGACCATATCGGTTTGTTCAGTAAATTGGGTCGTCAGTTCTTGGTTTGAGAGCAGACAACCACCTGGGAAAATATGCGTTTGGATAAAATCAACCGAATCGATATAGTCTTGATAATTTTGATCATTAAAAGTGATGGCCTGCAATACCATAAGACCTGTCGGCTTGAGCAAGCTATTGCACTTGGCAAAGAAAGTCGGTAAGTACTCATGGCCCACCGCTTCAATCATCTCGATACTGACTAGCTTGTCATATTGACCTGTCAGCTCGCGGTAATCTTGTTTGAGCAGTGTGATTTTGTCAGACAGACCTGCTGCATCGACTCGTCGCTTCGCTTCATCATACTGGGCATCAGAGATAGTCGTGGTGGTCACATGGCAGCCGTAATGCTTGGCCGCAAAGATAGCAAAACCGCCCCACCCTGTACCAATTTCGATCACATTATCATCAGCGCTAAGCTGTAAACGTTGGCATATAAGCGATAGTTTGTGCTGCTGAGCATCGCTAAGCGTCACGTCAGGCGTAGGATAGACTGCCGATGAGTACATCATCGTATCGTCCAAAAACCGCTCATACATATCATTGCCCAAATCATAATGCGCTAGGATATTGGATTTGGAGCCAGATTTGTCATTGCTACGTAGCTGATGCTTCGCTTTTTCAAATGCTTTACTAATACCTGCAAAACGATTTTCTAGTTTATTGAGCACTGCTAAGTTACGAGCCGCCAAACGAATCAAACCTGTCAGATCATCCGTATCCCACTCACCATCGATATAACTGTCTGCTAGCGCGATAGAGCCTCCTAAAAGCAGCTGACGATAGACAGCGCTATCATGAATCTGTAACGTCACATGTAGTGAATGGCGACCAACCGCCGAGCTACTAGCGTCATTAGTAGCTACTTTGCCAAAGCTACTTGTCTTAGGTTCCTGCTCGTCAAATGTTTCAATCAGCGTGAGGCTACCAAACTGAACGTGCTGTAACGCACGAAATATAAGCTTTCTAGCTAAGTTATTCATACTATTGCTGACTGGCTGTAGTACAGCACTTTCATTAACTACTTTGCTCACACGAGCAGTTAATTTTTCTAGTTTTGTGACTGGTGCTCGATCGGTCGGTCGTGCTGGCATCGTGTATTTATCCTTGTTTAAATGCTTTATTTTTAGTGGTTCATTTTTAGTATTATATTGACGAGATTTTTGGATTGTTGATATTTAAAAATTGCTGTAACTATAAGACATCTTTTGCGCTCGATACTGCTAGCTGCTTTTCTTCTGTCTACTGTCCTGATGGCTGCTTTTCTGGTGACTGTCGGCCAACTTTTCATCGTAGTTGATATACGGCACTTTTTTTATCGCATAGAGCTTGAACGCGTGCCAATAAATACGTGTTAAAGACGTTATATTCATCAAGGGGTTTTTTCGCAAGCTATGACGAATAGCCTCTTCTGTCATTGGCACCCCTGATATCTTTATACCAGTTTTTAGCACTTCACCGCGCTCATCGCTGATATTGATAGCAATATGCACTTGTAAGCCAGTATTAGGCAGCTCATCCGTTTTAGTACCTTTTACTGTGACCTGCCAGCGGTACAGCTGATCGATAGGGTTAAAAGGTGATACGTGAAAATCCTTGTTATGACAGAACTCAGTGTCTTCTCCTTCTAACAGAAACCCGTAGTAATGACGCTTGTCCCATGGCGTATTAGAGACTTCAGCCAATAGATGAGTGGGCGTTTGCTGCGCATCAAACCCCAAGTAAAAATTGACTGGGCTAAAGTACATGCCCGCATTACGGCAGACAAGCAGTCCCAACATATCGCCTTCAGGCGCGCTACCTGCATGTTTTTCAAATGCTCGGCTTAGACGTTTTTCTAGTGCTTGAATAGACTGCCCATTACTATCAAGTTTTTTAGCATTGCTTAGGCTATTGGTATTCTGTAGGTCAGTATGCTGTAGATAGTCATCAGGACAGAATTGTTGTAGCGCCTTTTTCTTTAGTGAAAATAGAGGCAGACCTTTTGCTAGTAGCTTTTTCGGTAAAACTTTACGTAATGGTAATTTTTCTAAAAACTTACTCTCATCAAATGCTGCCGTACTAATTTCAAGAAGTTCCTGTCCTGCCGCTAGCGCGCTAATATTGACGCCCCAATAGCGATAAGGGTAAACGAATTTATTCACACTAGGTAGCAGCCGACTGTGCCATGTCGTACCCTCAAACAGCTGATGCGGCAATGCATTTGTATCATAAGAAGACTCATGATTTGGCGTAGCATTGGTATCTTGAGCGGACGTGGTCATAAATAGTCTCTTGTGTAACGGCATACTTTTATATGGCGAATCTTTCAAAATACTTAGAATATATAACGACGTTAATCATCATATTATTTGGTTTTACGGCGACCGAATAAGCCACGTTTCTTATATTGGCTCGTATCAGCAGTTGAACTCTGCAAACGATTAGCATACTCAACCAGTTCCTGATTGGTCGTCGCTGTGGTTACTTCGCGCTTATTTAACCTACGTAATTTGGTATCCGCTTTTATAGGTAAGTCTTTATAACGAAACGGCGTATGCGCGCTATCAACGTCAGGTAAATGAGCTGGGTCAACCTCGTCTTTTATATCAATATCAAGACCGAGCGCCTGACAGACACGTAGGCCACTTCGCACGCCATCTTCATGAAAGCCATTAAACCAATAAGCCCCGCAGAAATGTGTGTGCGAACCGTTACCAGAGATACTCGACCATTTGGTCTGCGCATCAATCATCGCAAGATCGAACACTGGATGACTATAATCGATGCTCTTAACTATCTGTTTATCATCGACGCTTTTGTTGTCTACAGCTGGATTTAGGGTGACCAAATAATTGTGTTTTTTGGTCAAACGTTGCAGGATATTCATGTGATAAGTCAGCACTGGCTTTGCAGGTATCTGTGCGTTTCCAGCCGCTTGCTCATCCTTAGTATTGCCTGAAATTGTCTCATCTATTAAGTAATTCCAGCTTGCCCATGCCAGTGACTTCTTAGGTAAAACACTGGTATCGGTGTGCAGTACAGCCGTGTTTCTGGTAAAGCGAAAATGACCTAATACTTCAGATTCATCGGTGCTCGCATCCTTTAAAATCTTTAGTGCGGTATCTGCATGACAAGCAAATATAACTTCGTCGAATACAAGATTTTCGCTACGGTTGTTAGCATTACCTTTATCCTGCACTGTCAAAGCATTCTGTACCGTCAAAGTTACTTGATCGCCATCACGAACCACCGACTGTACTGGGCTGTTGACCCGTATCTTGCCACCCGCTTTGATAAAGCGCGGAATCAGTTTATTGACGTATTGCTTTGAGCCGCCTTTTATCGTAAACCACTGCGGACGATTGACCACATCGAGCAAACCGTGGTTGTCAAAGAATTGTGCAAAAAACACCAGTGGAAATTCTTGTACTTCATCTAGGCTGGTTGACCATATAGCCGAGACCATTGGTAGTAGATAATTATCGGTAAATAGCTGACCGTATTTCTTTTGTGCTAAGTAACCGCCGAGCGTTTGCTCTGTAAAGCTACTGACATCTTGTCCTTGGGAGCGCGCACTATCGTAATCTTGACGTAGCTGTTTGATATGCTTGTTAAACTGCAGAATATCTTTCATAAATTGCCAGAACTTCGGATTGAGTACGTTTTTGCGTTGCGATAATAAAGTGTTGAGCGTATGACCATTGTATTCAAAATGACGTGCAGTATTTTTGACAGAAAAGCTCATATCCGTTGCCTGAAAAGGCACCTGCAATTCATGGAGCAAACGAAAGAAGTTCGGGTATGTGCGCTCATTAAAGACAATAAACCCTGTATCTATCGCACTACTCTCTACATTGCTACTCTTTGCTTTTTTACCGTCTTGTAGTGCCACATCAATCGTATTTACATGCCCGCCGATATAATCATTGGCTTCAAACACCGTCACATCATGTTGCGTACCTAGATAATGGGCGCATGTCAGTCCTGATATACCTGAGCCGATGATAGCGATACGTTTTGGGGTAGTCTGATGGTCAGAATCTGTTGCAACCTTAGTAGCATTTTTTTGGTTACCTGCACGCTTGAAACGAGTAAAAGGCATAGTAAAAGGCATAAAAGCATTCCCTTCTGTGTTTTTCTGTCGATATGTTGGCTAAGAGTTCTATTGATAGTAGATTACTTTTTATTAAGTTTTTCACTAACTTGCTGCCAGACCAAATCAGGCAACGTACCCAATGCTTTTAAAGGCATGGTTAGTTTTTTCGGAAATTCAATCACCTCATGCCCGCTTTCGATACCATCGCGTATGGCGTGACTGGCCTGCGCTGGCGTTTGAATAAATGGCATCGGAAAGTCATTCTGTTTGGTCATCGGTGTCTCAACAAAGCCAGGTACGACTAAGCTAACTGACACATCATGCGGAGCAAGGCTAATCTGTAGGGTCTTCATCAAATAATGGATAGCAGCTTTTGAGCTACCATAGGCCTCAGCGCGCGCAAAAGGCACATAAGCAGACGCTGAACCGATACCGACCAAGCGACCTTTTGAAGCGATTAGCTTTGGCAGCACTCCTTCGATCGCATGCGATAAGGTACCCATATTGACTGACATCACTTTCATAAAGACACTGCTATCAAAGTTCGGCATATCTAAGTACTCGCACATGCCAGCACCGCAAATCGCTAGATCGACATTGTCGATTTTTTCAAAAGCTTCGATGACCTTTTCTCGATCCATGAGGTCTAAATCAATCGTTTCTGCGCCTAACGCTTTAAGCTCAGCCAACGCTTCGTCGTCACGGCCAACTGCATATACATGATGATCTGCTAGCAGATAGTCTTTTGCCAACTGCTTACCAATGCCTGACGTCGCCCCAGTAACGAGAATATGTAATTTTTCAGTAGAATCTGTCATCGTAAATATCCTTTTTGAGTATTCTTATCTTTTTAAGTATTTTCATAATATGAAATTAATGCTCTTAAACTGATTGCTCAATGAAAATTTAGATTTTTGATAACAGCTAGCTATTATCATTATTCTTGGCAGATATCATTGGTCGCATTTCATTAAGCTATAAGCCATTTTATTTAACAAATCTAAATAGTTATAGTGGTCGGCTACAGGTTTATTGTTGTGTCTTCGCAATCATATGGGCTTAAGCTTAAGCTCAGCGTGTTGTTCGTCATTTTCACAAGGATACTGCTATCACAAGCAACGACACAATATTCTGTTACTAGCGTCGTAAGACAGCTCAATATCAGCATGCTACAATGCAAAAATTAGCAATCGCGTCGTTTGCCGAAGCATCATCACCATTATCTATAATCGAATGACCGCCATATCACGGTAAAATGACGCTATCTTTTCTTAAACTATCTGACATCTTGTCCTGATAGCAATGAAAACGTTATATAATTAATATCAGATTTTCACCAACCCCACCCTCATATAAAAAAGGATCTCTCATGAGCGAGTTGCAACTGTCTGACCGCGTCAACAACATCCAACCATCACCTACGCTAGCGATTACCAATAAAGCCAAAGAGCTAAAAGCAGCTGGTAAAGATATTATCGGTTTGGGCGCTGGTGAACCTGATTTTGATACTCCTGAACACATCAAAAAAGCAGCGATCGATGCAATCAATGATGGCTTTACTAAATATACAGCTGTCGATGGTACGCCAGAGCTAAAAACAGCCATCATCGAGAAATTCAAGCGCGACAACGACATCAGCTATGAGCCAAACGAAATCCTAGTATCGGTCGGTGGTAAGCAGTCGTTTTTTAACCTTGCCCAAGCATTTATCAATCCTGGCGACGAAGTCATCATCCCAGCACCATACTGGGTCAGCTATCCTGACATGGTTATCATCGCGGAAGGCGTGCCAGTCATCGTTAAATGTCCAGCTGAGCAAGACTTCAAAATCACCCCTGAGCAGCTAGAAGAGGCTATTACTGACAAGACTAAATTGTTGGTATTAAACAGCCCATCTAACCCAACGGGTATGATTTATACGTTAGATGAGCTAAAAGCCATCGCTGAAGTATTGAAGAAGCATCCACAAGTTTATGTAGCTTCAGACGATATGTACGAGCACATTCGCTGGACAGGCGATAAGTTCTACAATATTTTAAATGCGGCACCTGAGCTAAAAGATCGCGCCATCATCTTGAACGGTGTGTCTAAAGCGTATGCGATGACTGGCTGGCGTATCGGCTATGCGGGTGGCCCTGCTAAGCTAATTGGCGCCATGAAAAAGGTGCAGTCACAATCTACCTCTTGCCCAACGTCAATCAGCCAAGTGGCTGCCGAAGTTGCTATCAGTGGTGATCAGAGCGTACTAGAGCCGATGGTAGCCGCTTTTGAGAAACGCTGTGACCTAGTCGTAGATGGTCTAAATGCTATTAAAGGCATTACTTGCTTGCGTCCTGATGGCGCATTCTATGTATACCCAAATATCGTACCGCTCATCAAAGCGGCTGGCCTGTCATCATGTACTGAATTCTCAGCATGGTTATTGGACAAAGTAGGCGTAGCAGTCGTACCTGGTGATGCGTTCGGTCTTGGCGGCTATATGCGTATCTCGTACGCTACTGATGAGGCAACATTGAAAGATGCCCTATCGCGTATCGAAAAAGCAGTGGCTGACTTAGACGTTGCTGAATAAATCGTAAAAAGCAACGAGTCTTACCGCTGTTCATAAAAAAGACGCCATATACATTCTATAGGGCGTCTTTTTTTGCGAGAGTCTTAGACATAATTAGGAAAAACACGCTATCTCATCATTAAAATGACAATTTTTACTAATTATGCAAAAAAAGGCTTGACGTATTTTTTAACTTTGCTAGAATACGCCCCACTTAGCAAGAACTCGTTAGAGACTTCTAAGGCTCGTTGTAAGCGATTAAACACTTACAGCCTATTCTCCAATAGCTCAGTTGGTAGAGCAACGGACTGTTAATCCGTGTGTCCCTGGTTCGAGCCCAGGTTGGAGAGCCACATTTTAGTAGTAATTTTCTTGAGTCAACTTTGATTCAATTATGGCATTTGCCAAAACCCTCATCAATTTGATGAGGGTTTTTTTATGCGTATCATTTAGGGTCTGTTGAACATTCAAATGTGGTACTGGCAGTGACTATTTTTTAGACAATACGCAGTGAAATTTTTGACGCCTAGTCGTTCTAGGTTAGACAATTTCGCCATATATTGGCAAAAAACAGCCCTGTCCTGAAAGGCTGATGCTAAAATCACCTCAAACGTTGTTGCAAGCCTAGTTAAGGTCTCGACATTATCGTCGGTTTACGCCTAGTTTGATGCGATTTTCGCCATCAGCAGTCCTAATATTTGAATGTTCAACAGACCCTAATATTGTTTATCTATTTTGCCGCTTTGATAAACGCTAATAACTACTTTGTTTCATACTTGATAGTGACCATGTTATTTAAAAATGAATATCATTGTCACGATAGGATATTACTGTAGTAAGTTTTTCATCAGTTAACTTGGCAACAGTGGCAACCAGAACACCAAGGCTAACAAGGTCACTAACAACACTGGCGGTGTAATCACTAATCCAATCTTAATATACTGTCCCCAACTGATTTTGTAATCCTTCTCTGCCAACACATGTAACCATAGCAAAGTAGCCAGACTACCAATCGGCGTAAACTTAGGGCCCAAATCATTACCGATGACATTGGCATAAATCATTAGCTCTCGCGTTGCGGCAGGCACTTGTGCTTGATCAATCGCAAGCGCGCCGACTAAGGTTGCTGGCATATTATTCATAACAGAAGCAACTATAGCGGACAAGAACCCAGTTCCAACCGTAGCAATGACTGCACCTTGTTGTCCTAACCAGTTGAGTACTTGTGCACCATAGGCCGTAAGCCCTGCATTACCCAGACCATATACCACCAGATACATACCGATCGAAAACAGGACGATTTGCCAAGGCGCTTTACGTACTACGTCACTCACAGAGACCACTGCACCACGCCCGCCTTGCCATATACGACCAGCGATTGCCATTAGTGCAACAGCAGCGATGCCCGTGACCAGTGAAATAGGTAGCCCCAACGGCTCTGTTGCAAAGTAGGCGACCAGTAGCAAGCCTAATAGTGGAAAAGCAGCTCGGAATACCAATGGATCGGTAATAGCAGACTCTGGTGCGCTGAGTTCGCTAGTCGAGTAAGTTTTTGGAATATGACGTGCATATACAACCCACAACACCAGTAGCGTCGCTAATACAGACACTATATTGACCGGTACCATCACCGCCGCATAACGACCAAAGCCTATGTCAAAATAATTGGCACTGACGATATTGACTAAATTTGAGGTGACCAATGGTAGGCTTGCCGTATCAGCAATAAAGCCCGTCGCTATAATAAATGCCAGAGCTGATGGTGGCGAAAATTTCAGACGTAGCAAGATAGCGATGACAATCGGGGTCAGTAGTAGCGCAGCACCATCATTGGCAAAAAAGGCAGAAATAAAAGCGCCGAGCACGACAATCATCGGAAACAATAAGCGCCCTTGCCCATTACCAAGGCGTGCCACATGTAATGCAGCCCAGCCGAAAAACCCTGCTCGATCTAAGATAAGCGAGATGATAATCAGCGCCACAAAAGTAAAGGTCGCATCCCAGACAATATCCCAGACGATACCCACATCTGATAACTGCACGACGCCAAGCGCTAACGCGACCAAGGCACCACCCATGGCGCTCCAGCCGATGCCCAATCCTTTAGGTTGCCATATAACGAATACTAAAGTGACCACAAAAATAGCAAATGCAAGCATTGTACAACCTTACTTAAACTGATTTTATTCAGCCGATTTAATATAGGGAATTAGATCGATTAGGGGGTTAGATCGATTTTTGATTGACGCGGCTCGATAGTTCTTCAGCACTCTCAACGCGTTCTGAATAGCGATCAGTAAGATAATCTGAACGTCCGCGTGTAAGCCAAGTAAACTTCACTAACTCCTCACAGACATCGACAAGACGCAGATATAACGGAGACATATCCATGCGATTGTCGTCGTTGAACTCCAAAAATGCTTTGGGTATCGAAGATTGGTTGGGGATAGTAATCATCCGCATCCAGCGCCCAAGAATACGCATTTGATTAACTGTATTGAAGCTCTGACTGCCGCCGCTGACTTGCATTAGCGCTAGTGTCTTACCTTGAGTTGGACGCACGCCACCTAGTGACAGCGGTATCCAGTCGATTTGCGCTTTCATGATACTGGTAATACTGCCGTGACGCTCTGGACTCACCCACAGCATGCCTTCTGACCACTGCGCCAGCTCCCGCAATTCTTGCACTTTGGGATGGTCTGAGTCTACATCGTCAGGCAACGGCAAGCCGGATGGATCAAACATTTTTACTTCACAACCGTACCAACGTAGCAACCGGCTTGACTCTTCAGCGGCCAATCTAGAAAACGAGCGTGCACGGACAGAACCGTATAGCACTAATATTTTCGGCGGATGACGTGAGTCATTCGGTGCAACCAAAGACTCAATATCGATAGGCTGAAGATTATCTATATCAATATTGGGCAAATCGTCTAAGCTAAATTCTGGCGAAACAGTAGGATCAACGGCTAATGTTTGGTCAACCTCAGTGTTTGTCATGAGTAACAACCTCGCCGTCTTCTTTTGTGAAACTACTTACTGGATTGGCTAGTAATTCAAACACACGCTCTGACGGACGGCATAGAGCAGCGCCTTTATCAGTCACTACGATAGGACGGTTGATTAAAATAGGATGCGCTATCATGGCATCGATAATTTGATCGTCAGACAACTCAGGATTATCCAGACCAAGCTCATCATTAATAGCTTCTTTGCTTCTTAATAGCTCTCTAGGCGAAATCTGCATTTGTGCCAATAGCTCAACTAAGCGGTCGCGCGTTGGTGTATTTTTCAGATATTCCACCACTTCTGGCTCTTCACCTGATGCTTTAATAATAGCAAGCGTGTTACGAGATGTACCGCATTTAGGATTATGAAAAATTAATGGCTTCATAGTTTTTACACCTATTTTATGTATTTATTGAATTGATAATTGGTTTAATCATTACTTTGCTCAGCAGACTCATTTACTCTGCAGCCACTCAAACTATCCATGAGTGACGCACATAATTCTGGATGTCCCGCACAGCAATCTTGCAGCAGAAACTGGATGACGTTATCCATATGTGATAGCGAAGCACGATAGATAATCTGTCGGCTATGACGCTGTGAGACCACCCACCCTGCTCGTGCCAACACCGATAAGTGGGTTGACATTGTGTTATGAGGAACAGAGAGCTGACGGGCTATTTCGCCCGCAGGTAGGCCTTCAGGCTCATGGCTGACTAGCAGCTTAAAAGCCTTTAAACGAGTATCTTGAGAGAGCGCAGCAAAGCTTGCGATAGCATTAGTTATTTCCATATGTCCAATAATACAGACATATTAAAATAATTCAATGTTTTACAGATATTTTTATTCTAAAAGAGATATCTCTGTGTAATTAACCTATATATATCAACAAGTAAAAGCAATTAACTAAATAGTGGAAATAATGATCACCTCACCTTTTCAACCTAAAACTCTCTACGTTTGGCCTTATGTAAATAACAAGTTTAATATATGTTATTGTATATTGATGACACTTATAAGTTCATGCTAGATTGAATAAGAGTTTATGCAACAGTAAAACTAAATTTGGCTGGTAGCTCTCGCTCTGTACTGCCAATAAACCTGATTAAAATAACTATTATGATTAAAACAACAATAAGGAAATGACCATGCTACTAGAGAAAATTAAGACCCCTGGACTTTCGCACTTATCCTACTTGGTAGGCTCTGGCGGTCAAGCAGCGGTAATTGATCCACGTCGTGACTGTGCGATATATGTAGAAAAAGCGCGTGCAGCAGGACTTGAGATTACTCATATTTTTGAGACACATCGTAATGAGGATTTGGTTTCTGGAGCACCTATGTTGGCCGCAATGACAGGGGCAACAGTTTTGCATGGACCTAATCCAGAACAACCTGTTGTCTACGCTGAGACAGTACGTAATGGAGACTGCTTTTCAATTGGCCAATTAGAAATCCGTGTCTTAGAAACGCCTGGCCATACTGATGATCATATTGCTTATGCGCTGTTTGACACGGCGTACCCAGATAGGGCTGTTGGCGTTTTTACTGGGGATGCGCTCTTTGTAGGTGATGTCGGTCGTACTGACTTCTATCCTGAGCGTCGTAGAGAAGTTGCAGGTTTACTTTATGACTCTTTACAAGACATTTTAGCGCTCGGTGATCAGGCGATTATTTATCCAGCTCATGGTGCAGGATCAGTCTGTGGTTCAGGCATGGCGGAACGTGAGTTTTCTACCGTCGGTCACGAAAGAATCAACAACCCACGTTTACAGATTACCGATCGTGAGACGTTTATTGACCTCAAGACTAGCGAAAACCATTATCAGCCGCCTTATTTCAGATTGATGGAGCACCTTAATATGGAAGGTGGTGAAGCGCCTCCAGTGGTTATGCGTCCGCGTAACCTTTCCCTCAAACAGCTAAATGACTGCGATGCTGATCATCTCATCGATATTCGTGAACCAATGGCGTATGCGTCAGGACACCTGCCCGGTTCTATGAGCTTACCTGTCAATATGCTACCTGCGTTTGCTGGATGGTTTATCGAGGAAGGACAAAGCTTGGCACTGGTAGCCTCTAATGAAGAACAACTGGCGACTGCGATGGAGCATCTGGTACGTATTGCTTTTGATAATGTCATAGGTGGTTATGTGGGTGTCGTCCCTGCCGCTGCTAAAGGCGAGAAGATGCAGCAAACCCCTATGATCGATACAACCGAGGTAGAGAGTCGCCTTAATAATGCTCAGAACTGGACATTGCTCGATGTACGCGATATCGATGAGAGGAATACCAATGCGATTGAAGGCTCACAGCATATCTATGTCGGTCACCTGAACGAGCGTTGGCGTGAGCTTAATCCAAGTCGGCACTATACATTGATGTGTGCCAGTGGGGCTCGGGCAACGATAGCAGCAGGGTGGCTTGCTAGTCGAGGTTTTGACCACATTGATATCTATCTAGGGTCAATGGGTGCGTGGCAAGCAATGCTTGAGTAACTCTTTACCCTTAACTAAAATCCACAATGAGCTAAACGCATTATAAATTCCAGATAATGCGTTTAGCTCATTTAAAATGCTGTATCAAAGATAAATACGATGACAACCCTACTCTTATTCAATATAAGACTGATATAAAAGAAGGGTCGTCGTTTTAGCTGACTTCTAAGTGATATGACTTAAGTAAATATAAGTCATAGTACTAGGTTCTAATTCTAGATTCTGACTCTTACTGTATTTCTTTATCTGACTTATCACTCATAAAACATAGATACATAAAAAACAGACACAAAAAAACCTCAAACAATCTAATGCTTGAGGCGAAACTTGCTTAAACTCGTAAGTTTAAATTCGTTTTAAATATGGCGCAGCGGACGGGACTCGAACCCGCGACCCCCGGCGTGACAGGCCGGTATTCTAACCAACTGAACTACCGCTGCTTAGGTCTCTTAGCTTGTTTAGCCACTTGCTAAGAAGTGGTGGGTGATGACGGATTCGAACCGCCGACATTCTGCGTGTAAGGCAGACGCTCTACCAACTGAGCTAATCACCCTTCGAACAATTGCTAGGCAATTTATTCAACATCAACTGAGCTCTTAAGTTTGTCACTAAGCTCCGTTGCTGTGGGTGTGTATTATATAGATTTACTGTTGGGTGTCAAATAGTATTTACCACTTTTTTGGATATTTTTTCGATTTTTATTAGAATATCTAGCAAGCATCTGTTTTTATTGGTTTTATATTTTCATACAAAACCAATATTTTTTAGATTTAATGCTTACTTATTGGCTAATGCTTGCTTTATGTCGTTTTTGATGGCATCTGGCTTGGTCGTTGGTGCGTAGCGGTCAATAACTTGGCCTTTACTATCAACTAGAAACTTGGTGAAATTCCACTTGATACCATCTGTTAGCACGCCACCCTTTTGTTCTTTGAGCCATTGATAGATAGGATGAGCATCTGCGCCATTGACATCAGTCTTCGCCATCATCGGAAAGCTGACACCATAGTTCTTTTGGCAAAACGCGCCAATCTCATCGTTGCTACCTGGGTCTTGGCTACCAAATTGATTACAAGGAAAACCGATAACCACCAGTCCTTGATCTTTATACTGTTGATATAGCGACTCTAAGCCTTCAAACTGCGGCGTAAATCCACATTTACTTGCGGTATTGACGATTAATAATACTTTATCTTGGTAATCTGAAAAGGCTTGCGAGCTACCATCCATTCGCTCAGCCGTAAAATCATAAATTGTACTCATCATTTATCCTTAAATTGAGGTTTTTATTGTTTTAGATGTTTGTGCACTACTTCTTTTTCTATCATACACATAATAAAACTATTGAAAAGGAAGCACCTTGTACTTCCCTTTCACACTTCTAATACTACTTACTTCTCAGACTTATCTAAATCGATAGATACTGAGTTGATGCAATAGCGCATGCCTGTTGTCTCAGTAGGACCATCAGGAAATACATGACCCAAATGGGCGCCGCAGTTGCTACAAGTGACTTCGGTACGAGTCATGCCTAGCGAGTTATCGACGTGCTCTTCAATCGCGCTATTATCGATACCTTGATCAAAACTTGGCCAGCCACAGCTCGCATCAAATTTATTGCTTGAGTCAAACAAGCTTGCACCGCAGCCTTTACAACGGTAAACGCCATCATCAGTCGCATCATTATATACACCTGTAAATGGGCGTTCAGTGCCCTTCTCACGCATAATATGATACTCATCAGCGGTTAAACGCTCTTTCCAGTCAGCTTCAGTCAACTGGCTGATTTCTTCTTTGCTTAGTTGGTTGTCTTGCATAATTTATCCTTATTCGAGTATTTATTATCTAATCTCGGTAACTATTTTATCGCCATACGATTATGAAAACGACGTGCTCTATCTGTTGGTTATCGACGCACTATTCAAGGCATATATAAGAAAAGCACTCTTTATATTGTGAGATAGACAGCATGATTGAAGAGATTGACTGAGCTAAATATAGCAAATTAATTTTAGATAATGATGGATAAAGATTTAATTTCGATATCTATACATTTTATAGTCTATATAAGAGATTTAGAGCCATATAAATATAAACCGAATGTTAATTGCAAGATATACTTGCAAATACTAATAAAGCTGATTGTAAAACCATTTGCAAATTAACTATTAATGCAATAATATCTTGCATTAGTGTGTAACTAAAATGTTTAATATATCTCTACACTGAATAATTACTGATTAATAAAGGCTCGAACGACCATGTCTGACGACAATAGCAAAAGTACACAAGCGGAACGACTGGTACAGTTGCGCCGTGACAAAGGGTTTACTGCTGAGCAGCTAGCACAAGCTATGACAGCCGCTGGTGCAAAAGTGAGTCGTGGTGCTATATCAAACTGGGAGCGCGGTACCAACGGCATTGTCTCATCCAAGCTGCCTACACTCGCACGTATTTTGGGCTGTAGTGAAGGATATCTGTTGCGCGGCGACCTCAATAATGAGGTTATCGATGCAGGCAAGTCGACATCATCTATAGAGCGCAGTGAACGTCAAGAATTAGATACAAGTTCACACACCCAGTCAGATATTAAAGCGACTGTCGCTCAATCGACGACAACTTCTACTGCTGGTAAAGACTCAAAAACCAATTCGACAACCAATCCGAAAAACGGTCATGCTATGAACACCATAAAAAAATCTGATAAATTACAAAACGTTTGCTATGACATTCGTGGTCCTCTATTGCAGACTGCGAATAAGATGGAAGCAGAAGGCAAACGCATATTAAAACTAAACGTAGGCAACCCCGCGCCTTTTGGCTTAGAAGCCCCTCATGAGATTTTACGCGATGTCGCTATGAACTTATCTGAGGCAACTGGCTATTCAGACTCGCAGGGAATCTTTTCAGCGCGCAAAGCCATTTTGCAATACTACCAATCAAAGGGGTTGTTATCGGCCGTTGACGTACGTGATGTATATTTGGGCAATGGGGTTTCTGAGCTTATTGTCATGACCATGCAGGCGTTGATGAATGATGGCGATGAAGTCCTGATTCCGATGCCAGACTACCCGCTTTGGACTGCCGCGGCCAACCTCGCTGGCGGTACTGCTGTGCACTATCGCTGCAATGAAGAAGATAACTGGCACCCTGATATTGAAGACATCAAGTCTAAAATTACGAGCAAAACGAAAGGTATCGTGGTTATTAACCCAAATAACCCGACAGGTTCACTTTATAGTGATGAGTTATTAAAGCAAATTATTGAAGTCGCTAAAGAGCATGATTTGATCATCATGGCCGATGAGATTTACGATCGTATTCTCTATGACGATAATGTACATACGCCGATGAGCACCTTAACTGACGACGTGCTAGTACTCTCTTACAATGGCTTGTCGAAGTCACATCGTATTGCAGGTTTTCGCTCAGGTTGGATGATGGTATCAGGCCGCAAACAGCACGCAGCTGACTTTATTGAAGGCTTAGATATGCTAGCATCCATGCGCCTTTGTTCTAACGTGCAGGGACAGTATGCCATTCAAACAGCGATGGGTGGGCATCAGAGCATGCAAGACCTGACTTCTGAAAAGGGTCGCCTATATAAGCAACGTGAAATGGCAGTCTCACGTCTTAATGCTATCAAAGGTATTTCTTGTACCATGCCTCAAGGCGCGTTTTACTGTTTCCCAAAAATGGATCCAGAGGTCTATCCTATCACCGATGATATGGATTTTATGATGGACTTGCTCGTTGAAGAAAATGTATTGATGGTTCAAGGTACTGGGTTTAACTGGGATAGACCCGACCATTTCCGTCTGGTGTTCTTGCCTAACTTGCTTGACCTAGAAAATGCGATGGATAGATTGGACAGATTTTTTGCCAAAAAACGTAAGCAGTTTGGTACCGAGTAAATCATTATACATCATTAAAAAAACGCTTATCGGCATGATGCTGATAAGCGTTTTTTATTGCGTTGAACCTAGGGCGTGTCTTCAATTCACCCGATAGTCATCTAAATGGGCTAAAAATGGCTAAATCTTGCCAAACATCGTCAAATAGCTGGTTAATATCCCGATATTATCTGCGCTATTTTTCTTGTTTGACGGCAATTTATCTCATTTTTACCACCATTTTTGAAATGAAGACACGCCCTAGTTATTAAAACTCAATTATGATAATTCACTGATAAAAACAGCGCATTAAAAAATATTGCTCAATACGAGATAACTAATAGCAGACATAGTAGCCGCTGCAGGCAGCGTCACAATCCAAGCCAAACCAATTGGTTTCATAAGCTTCCAGTTAGTATCTCTGTTGACGATACCGATACCCAGTACCGCGCCTACTAGCGTGTGAGTACTTGATACAGGTAGACCCATCGTCGATGCACCCATCACAACAGCTGCTGCTGCTAGCTCAGCTGAGAAGCCTGAAGCTGGATGCATTTTCGCTAGATTGGTACCGACAGTTTGAATCACTTCTTTACCAATGAACCAAAGACCAACGATTAGTGCCACACCAAAGGTCAGCATGACAGCAGGTGGCACCGCAGCTTCAGTAGCGATACTATTAGTACGAATCACATCCATAATGGCGGCAAAAGGACCAACCGCGTTGGCGATATCGTTTGAACCATGACTAAAGGCAAAAGCTGACGCGGTAAAGACCTGCATCCAGCTAAACATAATGAACGTCGCTTTGGTCAAATCTTCTTTATGCTTACCGCGGATACTCTTGGTATAAATATAGGTCGCTAACCATACTAGCGCCGCTATCATACCCATAATCAAGAAGCCCTGTAGTGTGGTCAGGCCGCTATTAACATTTTTCAGACCTTTAAAGACGACTAGAGAAGTCATCACCGCACCACCTGCGGCAGCAATGATAGGTACCCATTGCTTAAGTGCTTTTAGAGTATCAAGGCTACTGCGCTCATTCTCAATATCATAAAGCTTTTTGTAGTAATCAGTTTCTAAATCTTCAACGATACAATCATCATCTTTATAGATTTCCTGATCACGTAGCATTGCTGACGTATAGGCCAATTGCTCAGACTCTGTCAAACCATCCAAAAACTCTTTATGGTTTTGCTTTAAGACTTTTTTATTGCCTTTTAGCGTCGCAATATGAGCTTCGGTTTTATCATTATATTCAATGATGTTTTTCTTAATTTGTCCATATAAAAGATAAGACAACACGCCACCTAGTAGCGGCGACAATACCCAAGAAATAGCGATGGTCCCAACCGTTCCCCAGTCTACCGTTGATAGCGCCATGTCCGTACCACCTAACGTGATACCTAAAACAATGGAGCTACCAATCACACCGCCAATAATGGAGTGAGTGGTCGAAACAGGCAGACCTTTTTTGGTCGCAAATAACAGCCAAAATGCTGCTGCAACCAATGCGGAGAGCATGACATAAATGAACTGATTGGGCGTCACTGATAGACCATCTAGATCGACGATGCCGCTTCGAATCGTATCAGTCACCTCCCCGCCTGCAAGGACTGCCCCCGATACTTCAAATATCGCGGCAATACCCAATGCTTGCGGGATAGTCAACGTCCCTGCACCCACCGAAGTACCAAAGGAGTTGGCGACATCGTTACCACCGATATTGAATGCCATAAAGACACCAAAAGCGGTCGCCACAATGAATAGCGTCGTTTGCTGACGCATGGTGTAATCTAAACCCCACCACAAGAAGTAGGAAGTCATCGCAATCAGTAAAATGGCAAAAAATAGATTGATTCTCATAGAGCCAACTGGCTTGACTGACTCTGTAGAACTGCTGCTAATACCCATACGTTAGTACGTCCTGCGTAAGCTGATTAAAATTATATGAGGTTGATAATATTGCGCTGCTACTCACAGTGCTTGTTACGGCATCTAATGAAGTAGCATATATAAAATATACAACATGCGGTTAGAAGATTTTGAACCGACTAGAGAGAAAGTAAATAATACATCCTTCAACATGTCACAAAGCCGCAAGTGATATTGCCAAATCGTCTGATTACAGCATCTTGCGGCTTATATATTTCTTAGCGATATTTGTGGTACTACTAACAGCTATTGTAACAATTTTTGTCGTAATTATTAAGTTATCTATACTAAATAACCAAAACACGTTGTTTGCTAAATTAAAATTATTATTTAGCAGGAGCTGTTTTGCGCTCTATTATATTAAATATGAGCACATAATGCATGATGATATTGCGAGATTTGTAACTGCTAGTGTATACGGACAAGACCACACTCTGTAAAAGACAGGATAACTCGAATATGTTTCGAGCCATCCTACTTAGGAAATACTTGAAAAACACTTGGAAAATACAATTATATGAGCCTATAAGAATCCTTAAAACTCATTCATTTTTGAGAACTATTTGCTTTCAGAAAATGCAGACAACTGCTCAATAGCATGATCTAACACGTCTAAACGCGCTTGACGTTTTTCATTGGTCGCAATAACACACCATGGTGCTATCTTGGTATCCGTGCGTGCCAGCATATCTGCTGCAGACTGCACATAATCTGACCATTTATCACGGTTACGCCAGTCATCATCTGTCAGTTTAAATTGCTTATGTGGTGTTTCTTCACGATCTTCAAACCGTTTAAGCTGCTCTTTTTTATCAATCGCTAACCAATACTTGATAACCAACGTTCCTGCTGCTGCCAAGTCCGCCTCAAAACGATTGATCTCATCATATGCTCGTTGCCATTCATCAGTCGACGCAAATCCTTCAATACGCTCAACCAACACGCGCCCATACCACGTACGATCAAAAATGGCGATACGGCTAATACGATTGGTTTGCTCGTCAGGCAATCTTGTCCAGAAACGCCACAAGTAAGGATGCTGAGTCTCATACAACATCGGCGCGCCAATATTATAAATTTGATACTCGCGGGGATCTAGCGGTGCGACCAACCTCTTGATTGCACCGCCCTTGCCAGCAGCGTCCATTCCTTCAAAAGCAAATACAACATGCTGGCCTTGGCGTGCACGTAACAATTCAGCGAGCCTTGCCTGCTTCTCTGCCAATGCCTCACGATAGTCGGACTTACTGATTTTTTTATCTTTAATAGACGTCAGCTGCTTAGGTATCGGTACAGGCTCAAACTGTTTTTGTTTAGTATCTGAGTTAATTTTCAGTGTCTCGGACTGAGAATGGTTTTCTGACGTTTCCTTGTCACTGTCATTGCTATCTGCCTGACTACTCACCAGCGCGGTTTGCATAGCGTGTAGCACCAAGTGACAAAAGTTATCAGCAGCCTCTAACTTATCGTCACCATCAATGATGACCCAATCATCCTGTTGACGCAGCAAGGTTGCAGCCACCTCATTAAACTTTTCGATGACTTGCTTATTATGCCAGTCAATTTGATACAAAAACTGCGGATCTGCTTCATCATCCTCTAAGCGACTGTGTAACGTTTCGATATCAACATGAAACCAGCATTTTAGTAATTTGGTTTGATTAGAAATGAGATCCTTTTCAAATGCTTTTAGCGTATCTAACTGCTGCTGTAGATAGTCTTGCCACTGAGCGATAGGAAGCGAATTTTTATCTGTCTGACCTTTATCATTTGATAATGTTTCAAGGTTCTCACTATCTGATGTCGCTAGTCGCATGACGTTGTATAATAAATCAGCATACCAGTTGCCGAAATATACCATGACATCACCATGGCGCGGCATTGCGCTAGTATGTGCTTGCCAAATAGGCTGATAGCTCAATGGCGAATGACCAATGGTAGCCTCAACTTTAAGCAGCCTTGGATCCACCCATTGCCGTAACTGTTTAACGGCGGTACCTTTACCCGCTTGCTCCATTCCGTTAACTAGTACTAACAGGCCTGTTGGCTTATTGAGGGTCGGCGGCGTTTGCTGGCGAGTGGCTTTTAAAGCATACTGAGCTGTTACCAATGCCAGTCTAAGTGAATCTTCATCCAGTGAAAACTGACTTAAAGGATTGGGCTTTAGACGCTGCTCCACAACTTGCTCACTAAATTGTGTACTTACCGCTTGTGGTGCTTTTGGTTCAGTAGTATCATTTTTTTTAGACATGATTACACTCGCTATTATTGTTATTGGTCTGCTTTACCGTTGAGTGACTTATGGGATAGCTATTAATAGGACAACTCTTAATATTTCTGACTCATCGCTCATTTTTATCTCATTTAATCATAGCACTGCGCCAATCGAGTAAATAATATTGCTGTGTAACAGATTGATATTTGTATTCTTAATTATTTTCTTTTAAGGTGAACACAATTTTGGGTATAGGATAGAACAGTTGTTGAAAATTTTATAACCCTGAACCACTATATTTAAAACAACCATACTCAAATTTAATTACCCTTTACTTCTACAGGATCTACTGCCATGACCGCTTTAGCTGATTTACAACAGCATTTGACACGATTTTGGGCGATGCCTCATCACCAAAATGATGAATTAAATGCTAAGCTCAAAGAAGTACAATCATGGCAACAAGCACGTCTGCAGCAGACGCATCGCGAGCTATTTGAACAACCTAAAAACCAACTAATGGCCGATTACTTCCTCACCCAACTGTATGGTGGCGAAGAGTTCAAGTTATTAGCAGAGCAATTGGCACGTATCCTGCCAAAAGCGAAAAAGCTAGAACGTCTTGCCAAAGAGTCAGCTCTAGAGGCTGGTAGCATGGGTATCCAAGCAGCAATTTTTGCCATTGAGCTAGATCTGCATTTAGCCCAGTGGTTACTCGCTCAAGATTTGCCAGTGAACGAAGAGAACATGCTAACCGCCTATCGAACTGTCGATGAAGAAGACGAGCGCCGAGTTCAGATTGCCAATTTAAAAGACGTCTGTTATCGCACAGACAAACATCTAAATTCGTTTATGCTCAAAAAAGCCTTTGCACTAGCAAAAAGTACAGCCTATCGTCATGGCTACCAGCCGCTTTATGATTTTATTGATACAGGATTTAAGGCCATGAAACCTCTGAGCAGCGTCAGCGATTTTATTGAGCCGTTCTGCAAGCGTGAGCTGTCCATTATTGATCAGGTTCATGATACGGATAATGGCAGTAAGCCAGTAGCGTTTGGTGTATCATAAGGTCAATATGTTGAATAGCCAATTGACGCTTACTATTTAACGATTTCCTCCGATAAAGACAATCATAAAAATAAATTCTAGGACAACATGATGACTGATAATTCAAAAGATAGCAGCACTCCTTCTAATCAAGCCACAACAACGAATGGTCATTTGCAAGACAAACTGGTAAAAGACAGTATTGCTCATAATCAACAGATTAGCGCGCAGATATTACGCAACCAAACAACCAATGTCGTACCGAGCAGGAATAATAGCGTTGCTAGTGATGACAATAGCGACTTTACTAAAGTTCAAGACCTACCAACTGGAACGCCACAAGGCCAACAAACCACTATGCCAAACAACGATCAAACGACTCGCACAAACCCTTCAGAGCAAACCATAAAACAAACGCTATTCAATCAGCGTGATGATATCAATAATCCGCACACGCCTGAAACAGACGGCAACGAGCAGACGCATTTTGGTTATAAGACCGTCAATAAAGCAGAAAAACAAGCACGTGTGGCTGACGTATTTACCTCTGTTGCCAAAAAATACGACATCATGAATGACTTGATGTCATTTGGTATTCATCGTCTGTGGAAGCGCTATGCGATTAGTCTATCGGGCGTGCGCGCTGGTCAACATGTCCTTGATATCGCGGGTGGTACAGGCGATTTGGCCAAAGTATTTAGCCGTGAAGTTGGTAGAAATGGCCACGTGGTACTATCTGATATCAATGCTGCGATGCTAGAAGTAGGCCGTGAGCGCCTAATCAATGCTGGTTGTAATAACGTTGACTTTGTATTAGCAAACGCTGAGACATTAGCCCCTTTTGATGATGAAAGCTTTGATTTGGTAACCATTAGCTTTGGTTTGCGTAACGTCACAGACAAAGATGCCGCGCTAAAGTCTATGTATCGCGTCCTAAAGCCAGGTGGTCGTCTATTGATTTTAGAATTCTCCAAACCAGTATTTGAGCCACTATCTAAAGCCTATGATTTGTATTCATTTACCGCACTGCCAGTGATGGGTAAGCTGATTGCTAATGATGCTGAAAGTTATCAGTATTTAGCTGAGTCAATTCGTATGCATCCTGATCAGCAGACACTTAAGCAGATGATGCAACAAGCTGGGTTCGAGAACTGTGATTATCATAACTTGACTGCTGGTATCGTGGCTGTCCATCGCGGCTTTAAAGCGTAACGATAGAGTACGATTTGCAAGACTATTACGTTTAACAGACCCTATTGAACCTAACACGAACACACGATGCGCTGATGCAGCTAATGCGAAGGCGCTCACTTACCGATGCGAGAGCCTTATGCTGACTGTCCTTCTATTAGCTGGTGCCGAAAAGCTAATTAACATTGCCATTGCTAGTGATGAGATTACCAAAGCAGGTTTAGCGCCGCTTGCAGGTAAGGTGTTACGTCTTAATATGGGAATGCCTGAGATTCATTTAGACATCCTGTTCACTCATGAGCGTTTGCGCTTTGAGCCAGTCACGACAGAGAGCATATTTGAGCCAAGTGGCCAGATGAATGAGCGCCAAAGAGCCGGCATGGAGCGCGCACGTTTTGGTCACAGTCGTCCAGACTGTACCATCACCGTAGACAATGCCGCTCAACTGCTCAGTCTGATGCGCGGCGCTGAAGGTAACTTACCAATCGCTGGTGATTACAAGGTGCTGATGCAGCTCAAGCAACTGGTTGCAGGATTTGACCCTGACGTGGCTGGACAGCTTGAGCCTTTTATTGGTAAACCAATGGCTAGCCAGTTACACCTTCTTATCTCTCAGCTCAAAGGTAGCTGGCGTCATAGTGCCAAACGTGCTTTTGATGACGTCAGTGATTGGGCCAATGAAGTAGCTGGCAATAGCACACCTGACCCTATCGAGGTGGCTGAAGCAAATGATCTTAAGCAGCTATTGTTAAAATTACGTGCTGACGTCGAACGAGAAGAAGCCAAACTTGCTGCTATCAAAGAAGAGCAAGCTCAGTTTCTTAATAACTCGTTTCATCAATAGCCGATTGTCTCAATCATAAATGAACGCTATTACCGATGGCACTATTTATGATTAAGCACAACGCCTACCCCATTTTCGTCTTTGTTTAGAGTACCTAACCTCATGCTATTATCGCACCGCGCTCGTCTACTTGAGCTTTGGCGTATCGCCGCAATGTATCGCCTTGATACCCATTTTTCTATCGAAGAAGCACCGCAGCTGCAGCCTTTGGCGCGATTAATTCGCATGCATCCAGCAGCATGGGGCAAGAAGCACCAACCAAATGCGATTAAGTATGCGCTTGAGGACATGGGTACGCTGTTTTTGAAACTTGGCCAGTTACTCTCAACGCGTCGCGACTTGGTACCGCCTGAGATTATCGCTCAATTGATTCAGTTGCAAGACAAAGTTAAGCCTTTTGACGCTGATATTGCTGTCGCTCAAATTCAGCATCCTAAACATGGTCTTGGCCAGTCTATTGAAACCTTGTTTGCTCGATTCGATATCAAACCGTTAGCGGCTGCTTCTATCGCCCAAGTTCATACTGCTGCCCTACATGATGGGCGTGAAGTTGTGGTAAAAGTGGTTCGCCCCGATATTCGCACTGTGATTGTTTCTGACTTTGAGCTACTGCGAGAATTGGCAAGCTGGGCATCTGCACGAATTGAAGCGGCACGTGCCATTCATATCATCGATATTGTCGAAGACTATCGGCAAGTCATGCTCAATGAGCTTGATTTGACGCTTGAGGCTGATAATACTACTCAGATGCGCAACAACTTCTTGGGTTCAGCACTGATGTATGTGCCTGAAGTATATGATGCTGCCAAAAATGTGATGGTCATGGAGCGTATCCAAGGTGTCCCTATCTCACAAGTTGAGATGTTTGATCAGTTAGGTTACGACCGTGCAGCGCTTGCAGAAAAAGGCCTAACGATATTTTTCACCCAAGTCTTCCGTGATAACTTTTTTCATGCTGATATGCATCCAGGCAATGTGTTCGTAGAGACACCACCTGTGCAAACCTTACATGCAGGTATGGCAGCAGTTGATTTAGGTCATGAACCACGTTATATCGGGCTTGATTGCGCCATCATGGGCACTTTATCAAAAGATGATCAGCTCATCGTGGCGCGGATGTTACTTGCCGTAATGAACAATAACTTCACCGCCGTAGTTGATATTGTTAGCCGTGCAGGTTGGATACCACCAAATGCTGATAAACATGCCCTGATGCGTGATATGAAACGTACCGTCGGCCCTATGCTACAAAAATCAATCGATGATATCGACTTCGCTGGCGTACTGATGCAGATTTTGGACATTGCGCGTAGACATCATATGAGTATCCCGCCGCAGCTGATGCTTTTGCTAAAAACCTTGGTCCATGTGGAAGGACTCGGTCGTGATTTATATCCTGATCTAGACATTTGGTCACTTGCCAAGCCAATTCTAAGCAGTTGGATTAAAGAGCAATTAGATCCTATGCGTAATCTACAACAGCTGCGCCAACAACTTCCTGAAATACTCCTGTCTACTACTGATATTCCTAAACTATTAGATCAAGGACTACAAAGCCTTGCCTCACAGGGCTCTCGCCAGGACAGTCAACTACGCGAGATACAACAGATTCGCGCTGACATGCTAAACGACCGTCGTCGTGATTGGTTGGCACTCGCAGGGTTTGCTATTTTTATCGCTATCGCTACGCAAGTTATCGGCTGGCTATCACCTATATTTTATATACTGGCTGTTCTAGTGGTTGTTTGGCGAATTTTAGCTTAGAAATCAGATTTATTTTTATTCAATCAGTTCAGAAAATTTTCATAATTTCAGATTTAAACAAAAAAATGCGCCTACTTCTCATTAAAAGTAGACGCATTTTTTTATTGAATACTGATTACTATAACATCTGATCTATTGCCATCTGTGTCAGTACGCGGCCACGAGCAGTTCGCAGCACATAACCTTGTTGAATCAGATACGGCTCAATCACATCTTCAAGCGTACCACGGTCTTCAGCCATCGCTGCTGCCACTGCTTCAACACCCGCAGGACCACCGTCAAAGCGCTCGTGCAATATTTCGATATAACGTCTGTCTAGATGATCAAGACCGCGTCTATCCACTGCCAGCATATCTAGCGCACTACCTGCAATCGCGCCGTTAATACTACCGTCGCCTCTTACCTCAGCATAGTCACGCACACGGCGTAATAGGCGGTTAGCAATCCTTGGTGTACCGCGTGCACGGCGCGCAATCTCTACAGCCCCGTCTTCACTCATTGGTACACGCATTAGACGTGCTGCGCGACTGACAATCGTCGTTAGATCAGCAATATTGTAAAACTCAAGGCGCTGTACAATTCCAAAACGGTCACGTAGTGGTGACGTCAATAGCCCTGCTCTAGTGGTTGCTGCTACCAAGGTAAATGGCGGCAAATCAAGCTTGATAGAACGCGCAGCAGGCCCTTCACCAATCATAATATCTAATTGAAAATCCTCCATCGCTGGATAAAGAATCTCTTCAATAACCGAGCTTAGACGGTGAATTTCATCAATAAACAGTACGTCACCCGCTTCTAGGTTGGTCAGCATGGCTGCCAAATCTCCTGGGCGCTCGAGCACAGGCCCTGAAGTAGAACGCAGATTACCACCCATTTCACGAGCGATGATATTGGCGAGGGTCGTCTTGCCCAGACCTGGTGGACCAAATATAAGTGTGTGATCTAGCGCTTCGTCACGGCCACGAGCAGCACCGATGAACACTTCCATCTGCTCACGTACCACCGGCTGACCAATATACTCGGCCAATAATGCTGGTCGGATATTGGCATCAGGAGCGTCACTTGCACCTTCTAGCGGATTAATTAAACGATCTTGCGTCATAGAATTTATCATTATATTAAAAAATTAGTTAACAAATAGCATAACCAAACGCTGCGCATAAGTCATGCAAAACCTCATTAAGCGAGCACTAAAACGAAAATAAGCGACATTTAATGTCGCTTATTAATTTAATACACTATGTGGTTGTCATCGATAGACGGCTAATTAATATGAATTAAAAGCCAGATAACTGCTGTAAAGTAGCTTTTAATAAGCCTTGAGTATCAGCAAAAGTATCTCCTTTACTCTTAGCAGCTTTAATCGCTAGCTGAGCTTCTTTTTCTTTGTAACCCAAGCTAATCAACGCGCCTTCTACTTCAGCGATGATACTGCCTTCGTGAGAAATCGTGGTTTCTTGAGGCGTCAATTCAAACGCACCATTATCAACGTCGATATTCTTTAACTTATCTTTTAGCTCAATTAATAAACGTTGCGCCGTCTTTTTACCAATACCTGGGATACGAGTCAATGCCGTCTCCGACTCTTGTTCGACGTGCATTTTTAGCTCAGCTGCTGACATTGCCGACAGCATAGCCAAGGCCATTTTTGCTCCAACACCATTAATTTTAATTAACTGGCGAAAGACATCTCGTTCTTTTCGATCGATGAAGCCGTATAGCAATTGGGCATCTTCGCGAACATGGAAATGTGTCCAAATGCTGGCTTGTTCGTTAAGCTGTAACTGACAAAATGAAGGCAATGGCAGTTCGATATCATAACCCACACCAGAGGTCGTAATGATACAAGCAGTCGGTGCCATCAAGTACTGCACCTGTCCGGTAATCAATCCAATCATTATTTACGACCTCTTATGTAAAATATTATAAAATCAGCTGCTACTTCATGATTAACAACTACGTTCTACAATACAGTCTTATTGATAAAAATTTACCATACCTTCAAGACTGGTTGGGCGAATTTTATGTGCTTGACCTGCAGAGCCGAACGCTTCAAAACGATTGGTACAGATATCTGACATCGCTACCATAGATGCTTTAAAGTATTTACGCGGATCAAATTCACTTGGATTTTTTGCAAGGAATTCGCGGATAGCACCAGTTGATGCCAGACGTAAATCCGTATCGATATTTACTTTACGCACACCATGTTTGATCGCTTCAACAATTTGTTCAACTGGCACGCCATAAGTTTCGCCGATATCACCGCCATTTTCATTAATAACTTTTAGCCATTCTTGTGGCACTGATGAAGAACCGTGCATGACAAGGTGGGTATTAGGAATACGGGCATGAATCTCTTTTACACGCTCAATAGATAAGATATCGCCTGTCGGTGGACGTGTGAACTTATAGGCACCATGGCTAGTACCGATAGCAATCGCTAACGCATCGACATTGGTATCTTTTACAAACTGCTCAGCTTCATCAGCACTGGTCAATAGTTGCTCATGATCTAGCACACCTTCAGCGCCAGAGCCATCTTCTTCGCCAGCCATACCAGTTTCAAGACTACCTAGGCAACCGATTTCGCCCTCTACAGAGACGCCGCAAGCATGAGCCATCTTAACAACTTCCCGCGTGACGCTAGCATTGTAATCATAGTCCATTGGCGTTTTGCCATCTTCACCAAGTGAGCCGTCCATCATCACTGATGAGAAACCTAATTGGATTGAGCGTTGGCAAATAGCTGGTGACATACCGTGATCTTGATGCATTACCACTGGAATATGTGGCCATTCTTCGATCGCAGCGATAATCAAATGACGCAAAAATGCTGACCCTGCATAGTTACGTGCGCCTGCACTGGCTTGGACAATAACAGGTGAATCACAAGCATCCGCAGCCATCATGATTGCACGCATTTGCTCTAAGTTATTGACGTTAAAGGCAGGAACACCATAGCTGTGTTCAGCGGCATGATCTAGAAGTTGACGTAAGGATATTAGGGCCATAAGACGCTCTCTGATTAGATTTTGAATAGTATTTTAAAAAACAGCTTGATAGCAATCATTTCACTGTATATTCGACCATACTGACCGTATATAGGCTAGTGAAAGTCTGAATGATATTGGATATGATTACCACGCGGTGATTATAGCAAAAATTGTTCTGTCTTCGTAGCAGTTGACCGACTATTTATCAGTCTATACCGTCTCTTGATACCAGTTTAATTTTTATAAACTGTCACTTTATAAACTACCACAATGACATACAACGCAAAAAGCCTTGGCAATCACCAAGGCTTTTCTAGTATTTTGAGGCTTATAAAGCAATGACTATTCTTAAAGGTTACATATCAATCGATAGCTTCCCAGTAAATCAGTCATTATAGTGCTTAGTTATCGCGTAGCTTAGTACTGTTGCTCTGCATCAACTGCAACATCATTTGCGCCATCAGCAACAGCGTTAGCGCCATCAGCGACAGCTTCAGCAGTATTTTCAACCGCTGTGTTAGTGCTTTCAGCAATAGCATCGCCAGTGTTTTCTAGAGCGTCTGTCGCAGCTGCACCAGCAGTGTCAGCGCCTTCGGCAACTTCAGTACCAGCGTCTTGAGCAGCAGCTTCAGCTTCAGCAGCAGCAGCTTCTGTTTCAGCGGCAGCAGCTTCAGCGTTTGCAGCAGCATCATCGCCAGCAGATTCAACAGCAGCTTCAGTGTTTTCTTCTGTTTGTTGGCTACATGCAGTGATTGCAAAGGTACCAGCAAGTACGCTAGCAAGTAATAAATGACGTTTTAACATAATAAACCTCTCGTAAATAATGCATGTCAAAATACATGGTCGCGCTATTTTATAGAGTGCGAATCAGACATGCAATAATAATTTTCAGTATATAAATAAATAATGACTGCTTAATAATAATCGATGACTATTGCACTTACTTATGCTAATAAAAACAAGCAAATCAACAGCCAAAATATTATTTTTACAGACTACCTTAGTTATTTAAAGTTAGTTGTACGTCTAATGTTACTAAGCTACAGAGTATCGTTAATTAGTTAGGCATCTATTTGCAGCGCAGCGACTGCCGGAAGTACTTTACCTTCAACAAACTCTAAAAACGCACCGCCACCTGTTGACATATAACTCACGCCTTCAGCAACTTGATATTTATCAATAGCTGCTAACGTATCACCGCCGCCCGCGATAGAAAAACCATCGCTGTCTCTTACAGCAGTAGCTAATATCTGTGTGCCTTGCCCGAAAGCATCGACCTCAAATACACCCACTGGACCATTCCATAAGATAGTTTTTGCATTGATAATAGCATCGGCAAGCTGCTTTGCGCTTTCTGGTGCGATGTCCAATATCATGTCATTGTCACCGATCGCATCAACTGATTTGATCGTTGCAATGGCTTTTTGCAATGAGCCAGTAAAGTCAGCGAAATCGATGTCATTTTTATCAGCGACTACGACGTATTCAGGCAGCAAAATTTCAGTCTTGGTCATAATGTCACGTGCAGTATCGAGCAAGTCTGCTTCGTACAATGAGGCGCCAACACTGTGACCTTGTGCTGCTAAGAAAGTGTTAGCAATACCGCCACCAACGATAATCTGTGTGCAAACTTCAGCCAAGCTGTGTAGCACTTCTAATTTGGTTGATACTTTTGATCCACCAACGATAGCAAGCATTGGTTGTGCTGGTGTTTCAAGCGCTAGGCTCAAAGCATCAAGTTCAGCAGCTAACAATGGCCCTGCACACACAGTTTTGTCTGCTTGACGCATTGCTTGCGTAACACCTTCTGTTGATGCCTGTGCACGGTGCGCTGTACCAAAAGCATCCATTACAAACACATCGCACAAATCAGCGTACTTTTTCGCTAACATGGCATCGTTTTTCTTTTCACCGTCATTGAAGCGTACATTTTCTAATAGAACCACTTCGCCAGATTTTACATTGGCACCTTGGGTAAGATAATCGCTATTAAGACGTACAGGCGTCGATAGTTGCGAGCTTAATTTTTCCGTCAGATAGTCAGCAACTGGTGCTAATGAATATACAGCTTCAGGATTGCCTTCTGTTGGGCGGCCTAAATGTGAGCAAACAATTACCGCAGCGCCTTTTTCGAGCGCCATCTTGATGGTAGGAAGACTGGCCTGCAAACGCGCATCGCTTGTGACCTTACCGCCTTTAATAGGCACATTTAAATCTTCTCGAATCAAGACCACTTTATCCGTTAAGTTCAACTCACTCATACGCAAAAAATTCATTACCTGCTCCTATGCATCAATATATCTGTTAATTTGCGATTACTGTCGTTACTGATGTGACCGTTATAGTCAGCTCTATATAAATCGGATTCAGTGCTAAACTCGATCAATCTACTATTTTGTAGCATTCTCGCTCGCCTGCTTTATAACTACGCTATTTTATATCTAAGCTATATAGTCACTATCAGCTTTATTGCTTTTTAATGTCTTTTTAACGCTTGGCTCTGACACTTATCAGATCACTCTGATGAGTCGATCAAGTAAGCAGAATTCAGCGGCGGTGTATTCTACCAGTTTTCTAGCGCAGTCTCACAAGCAACCTGACACAAATCTCAGCACGTTTAAAATATTTAGTCTAAATTCTCAGACCGTTATTCGATGGCAACAATTGCAGTTGCTAGCTTTAAGCATAGTCAATAAACCGTAACATTTCGTGGTGGTACTCAGCAGTCAAGCTCTTTATGATAGAAACATTGACAATAAAAATAATCCATTAGGAGAAAATAATGAGCATCAATTTAGACACTTCCAAGCAAAATCTATTAGAACTAAAAGATGAGTATGAGTCTCGCATTAATAAAATTGAAGATCATATTCAGAATCCGCAAGATGATCTCAATGAACACTGGGAAGATCAGGCCATATCCTATCGTCAAAACGACATGCGCAAAAATTTGATGAGCGAGGCGCGTCAAAGCTTAATCTATGTCGAAAATGCATTGAGTCGAATTGAAAATGGTACTTATGGCGAGTGCGAAGTCTGCGGCGAGCCAATCGAAGAGCAACGCTTAGAAGCGCTACCCTATGCCACCTTATGTATGGAACACGCTGAGTAGCGCTGTCATATTAATACTCTATTGTAAGACTATTGCTACTCTAAAACCTCTCTAATAAGAGTACTTCAAGTAGGTATTTTCCATTTGGAAAATGCCTGCTGCCATTCGTGACAGCGCTGAGATATGTCCGCTACTGGCAAGTCCATGATATCCCCAACTACTGCTACAAGCGCAATGGGCAAATCTACTAACTCTGATATATTTTCTGCGGTTAATCCGCCTATTACACATATTGGTATGCCTTGCTGACACCCTTCCACAAGCTGCTGACGCGAAATGATATTAGCATTTGGCTTAGTTGTAGAAGTAAATACAGCACCCATCGCAGCATAACTTGCGCCGTCATTTTTTGCTTCTTTAATCAGCGCTACATCACCATGGCAGGTACGACCGATGATTTGATGCGGTGATAGAGACTGTAGAGCATCACCGATACTGCCGTCTGTTTGACCAAGGTGTACCCCAACGCCAAGCTTTTCGGCCAACTTCACGTCATCATTAATAACAACTGGCACGTTATACGTTTTAGCTAACTCAACGATTCTTTGCGCCTCATCAAAAAGCTTCAAAGCTCCATCAGGTAGACTAAGAACTTGCTTACGACGAATTTGTAATAGCGCAATTAATCCTGTCGATAAGGCTGCTTCTAGCTTTTGATATAACAGCTCAAACTCATCGTCGTTCGTCAATAGATATAGCTTAGGTGTAGGAGAAGAGAATGGTGAATGACCCATAGCGTGTATCCTTAATTCTTAAATTCAACACAATAAAAAAGCTGTTATATGATATAACAGCTTTTTTATATATTTAGAACAGATAGCTTATACTGTACGGCGTGTAGCCAAACTATTTAAGATATTTTTAGCATCGCCCCAACGTGTTGCTGAGCTGTTTGCTCCTAAGATAACAATAATTGCAGGACGATTATTGACCCGAGTTTCCATTACCACACAACGTCCGGCTTCATTGATAAAGCCTGTCTTAGAGATACCGATTGGATAGCTGCCGTCACGGACCAACGTGCTAGTATTACTGGCTTTATAGGTACGGTTACCACTTGAGTAGTTTGAGACAAAAAAGTCATAGCTCTTAGTGGTAGAGAAACGACGAATCACATCATAGTTACCAGCGGCACGTACCATTTTGACCAAATCTTTTGACGAAGCTACGTTGCGCTTATCAAGTCCAGTTGGATCACCAAAAAATGCCGTATTCATGCCCAAATCTTGTGCTTTACGATTCATTGCACGCATAAAAGCATCATAGCCACCTGGGTAGTTACGCGCTAGACTCTTCGCCGCTGGGTTTTCAGACTTCATCAACGCCATCAATAGCATCTCAGCACGGTTTAAACGATCACCTGATTTCAAACGCGAGCTTGCACGCTTAGGACCAACAAAATCTTCTGGATCAAGCGTAATTTCTTCACGCATATCAAGACCAGCATCCAACACCACCATAGCCGTCATAACCTTGGTGATACTAGCCATTGGGCGCGCGATATCAGCATCTTTTTCGTAAATAGATTCGCCAGTTTCAGCGTCGATCACCGCAACACTACGTGAATCCGTACTAATCGGAATCATATCGCTGCTACCAAATGCCCCACGATAAGTTGTGTTATAGCGGGCACTATTGGTGTTATTACTACTAGCAAAACTATTAGTATTCGTAATATTGGTAGTGCCGTAGCCATTATCGACTTTCTTAATAGCAGAGCCATTAGACTTGTACATTATGTTGCGGGCTTCAGACAAGCTATCAGCACCGCCCCAGCTCAGGCGGGCACTAGAGGCAGTGTCAGTGCTACCATTAATTGTAAGTGCGGCTTGTGCAACACTGCCCAAACTCAATGAAATCATAGCAGCGATCAATTGCTGTTTGGTTAATGGTAGTTGCTTCATTATGCCTCCTGCTGTCGCTATTACGCCAGTTACATATTGTCTGACGCCAAAAACGTACGTAGCGTTTATAGATGTGTTTGTAAGTACTCACATAGAGCTTTTGTATTTTTAGTGTATCATGGTTTACATTTAAGTTTAATCTATCAAACTGATTTAGTAGTTTTTTTTGGCTTCATTCAAACTTTGCTACAACCAATTTATATTATAGAAACATCAATTCACACTGCAGCAATATAATTTAACTTCGAATGTTATGATTACTCGTATTTTGTTATATTGATCAGCGGTATTTTGAATATACAAAGATAACAATAATGGTTGAAATATATTCGTTTTTTATACTATTTGAACCTAATAAAGCGTTCATTCTGACAATCAATAAAGAGTATGGTTATGATTAAAGTATTAGTGGTAGATGATCATGATTTGGTACGGATGGGTATTAGCCGTATGTTGTCAGACAGCCCCGATATTGAAGTGGTAGGTGAAGCAGACAGCGGTGATATGGCTATCAAACAAGCCAAACAACTACATCCTGATGTGATTTTGCTAGACGTCAATATGCCGAATATTGGCGGGCTTGAAGCAACCAAACGTCTGATACAACTCGACATAGGTATCAAGATTTTGGCGGTCAGTAGTATGTCTGCACAGCCCTATCCCTCAATGCTGATCAAAGCAGGTGTGAATGGTTACATTACCAAAGGCACGCCGCTTGATGAAATGATACGTGCGGTCAAAAAGATTTATCAAGGAGGTCGTTACTTCAGTCAAGACGTCGCTGAACAGTTAGCGGATGTTTTATTGTCTGATAATGCAAACTCACCTTTTGACTTATTAAGTGACAGAGAAAAACAAGTGGCCATGATGGTTGTTAATTGTCAAAGCCCTCAGCAAATAGCTGATCAATTGTTTGTTAGTGTCAAGACTATTAATACGTATCGCTACCGTATTTATGAAAAAGTTGGGGTTGATAGTGATGTTAAATTGACTCATTTGGCCATTCGTCATGGTCTGATTCAACCATAAACCATTTTAGCGTTTATTTTATTACGGCCAGTTTATGAACCCTGCTACCAATCTTAGCTCTGCCATTACTCGTTATGTACATCATGACGATACGCTTCCTCTGCCGCAGTTGCGTAAGTTGGGGCTGATCTATAGCAGCTATCGCTTCGTTGTTAGCCTGTTCTCTATGCTCATGCTATACATTAGTGCTCGTACAGGTGATGGCACTTCTTTACCGAGTTTTTTACAACAAACGACTCTAAGCTTCTATGTACTGTTAAGTTTGATACTGCTTGGATTATTTTATGTCGTTACAAAACATATGCGCCGCCAACTGGCATTCGGACTGGCCTTAGACGTTATTATATTAAGTCTACTGCTCTACACGACAGGCAACCCTGATTTGCAGTTAACCATGCTATACATGGTGGTCGTCGCGGCTAGCTTTATGCTACTACATGGCTCACAAGCGTTGGTTATTACTTTACTTGCCATCATTCTCGTTATTTATCAGCAGTTTTTTTACGCTATTGCTAACAGCATGAGTCTAGCCAATCTAGGTGATGCGCTACTGATGTCGGCGAGCTTTTTAGCAGTGGGCGGTTTGAGTTGGTCTATCTCTCAACGATTGGTACAGCTTGAGAAAGTCGCGGCAAACCATGCTAAGGAAGTCGAGCGACTAAACGTGATTAATCAAGAGGTCATCACACAGATGGTGAATGGTGTTATCGTTATCGATAAGCAACATATTGTCTTAGCAAACCTTGCCGCACATCAATTGCTGAGCCTTTCTCTTGTCACGCCTGTCACAGCACAGAATACCCTTGACGATACAAAAGAGACTCATAACAAAGCACTTCTCTCCAATTTTGAGCAGCAACTCAATAAGCAGCATACACAGTTATTTAATGCCTGCTTGTCGGTAGCATCTGGGCAGTCACGCGCTTTTACCTACGATGTGCCAGCTGTGGCAAATGCCTCAATATTTGGCAAATTACGCGTACAGATTATTCCACTAAAAGACGATAGCAAACTTGTCATATTAGAAGATTTACGCCGTGAGCAAGCCAGCGCTCAACAACTGAAACTGGCTTCTTTAGGGCAATTAACTGCCAGTATTGCCCATGAAATCAGAAACCCATTAGCAGCGATATCGCAAGCCAGCCAGCTATTAATGGAAGATGTTGCAGAACAAATGGAAGATGACAGTGCATTAACAAGTGAATCGAATGCTGCCATGACCGGCAACCATGAGCTTTATGAAATGATATTTTCACAGACAAAACGTGTAAACCGTATCATTGAGGATATTTTAAAGCTATCTCGTCAGCAGACGGCTACCCAGCAGGTGCTCGAATTGGCTGAATGGATGCCATCGTTTTTGGAGAATTACTTTCAAGGACACGACATTTTTCTACGAATAAAAACCAAACCCATCATATCATTTGATACTCATCAGTTAGAGCAGATATTGATCAACTTAATTAATAATGGCCTGCGTTATAGTAGCTATTCTCATCCTCATGCTTATGTAGAAATCGACATTTACTGCGCAGACAACGATGTTATAATCGATATATTAGATAATGGTAATGGTGTTAGTGCTGGAAATTTAGAACTTTTGTTCGATCCATTTTTTACAACAGATAAAGCTGGTACAGGGCTAGGGCTCTATTTATCACAAGCATTTTGTGAAGCCAATCAAGCACGTCTACTCTACATTCCTGAACATGAAAAAACATGCTTTCGATTAATTGTGCCTTCTATCAAATCTGATAATAAATTTTATACTATCGAAGAAAATCTTACCTAAATTCATCCTTTGAAAGCTATATTATTTCGAATTAGTTTTTGCAAAATATAATATTTGAAATGAGATTATAGTATCAAATATTTAAGTTCCAACTTTGTATGAAACTATACGCCTATTTAGACCCAGCTATTGATTTTATAGCCATTGAATACGATGAGATGATGTATGACAACAACCGCGCTAGTCGTCGATGATGAAGTAGATTTATGTCGATTGATGCAAATTACCCTAACTAAAATGGGTATCAAAAGTGATGTGGCTTATACATTGTCGCAAGCAAGAACATTTTGGCAAGACAATGACTACGATTTTTGTCTGACGGATTTAAAACTGCCAGATGGCTCGGGACTTGAGCTGGTAAAAGAAATTAGCAATAGCTCTAATATTCCAATAGCGGTGATTACGGCTCATGGCAGCATGGATTTAGCCATTGAGGCATTAAAGCTTGGTGCCTTCGATTTTGTCAATAAACCGCTAGAACTACCACGTCTGCGCCAACTAGTAGAGAATGCCATAAAAGTTATTCATCAAGATAACGAAGTACAGGCCGCACCGGAATGCTCTCCTGAACAAAAAATGCTAGATAGTAGATTGATTGGTAATTCTGCTGTCATGCATCCCCTCAAAAATACCATTTTAAAGCTAGCACGCTCACAGGCACCTGTGTTTTTATCGGGCGCTTCTGGCACAGGTAAAGAAGTGGTCGCCAGATTGATCCATGATTTAAGTCCACGGCGTGATGGCAGCTTTGTACCAGTGAACTGCGGTGCGATACCATCGGAGTTAATGGAGTCGGAGTTTTTTGGTCATAAAAAAGGCAGCTTTACAGGGGCTGTCGCTGATAAACAAGGGTTATTCCAGCAAGCCAATGGCGGCACGTTATTTTTAGATGAAGTGGCAGACTTACCTTTAGCCATGCAGGTTAAATTGTTACGTGCCATTCAAGAAAAAACAGTAAGGGCAATTGGTGATACAAAAGAAGTGCCTGTAGACATCCGCATTTTGTCTGCCACTCACAAGGACCTGAGCCAATTGGTACAAGATGGTGCATTTCGACAAGATTTATATTATCGCATCAATGTCATTGAGCTAAAGCTTCCAACGCTTAATGCACGCCGTGATGATATTCCTGTGTTGGCAGACCACTTTTTAGCGATGATTGCTGATGACTGGCAATTAGAGTCACCGCCCTCATTGACGATGGAAGCCTGCGAACGCTTACAACGCCACGATTTTGCGGGTAATGTTCGTGAACTACGCAACTTACTGGAGCGTGCAGTTACGTTAGCTGAAACTTCATATATAGACGTTAGTCATTTAGGTCTTCCTGACATTGAACCTGAGCTTGTAAATATACAAGAGCAAAATCATAGCTCAGCTATCGATAGCTCTGAGCTACTTGCCCGTAACTTAGAAAATCAAATAGACGTTCAATCTACAAAAGACGATGAGCAAGTCATTCAATCTAGTCGCAATATAGCGACGCAGGTTGAGCAAAAGGCAACCAATTTACATCCTTATCGTACTAACACCAACCACTACCCTTCAATGGTTCAGCATTCGTCAACTAGTAATGATAGTTCGTCAACCAACGTAGCAAGTACTCATGACGAAGAGTCGCTCCTTGACTCCACCGCCCAACAAGAAACTTCTAAAGACATATCAGGTTTACCAGAATTGTTCGACGGTCAATTACCGCCTCAAGGGTTAGAGCATTATTTGCAGGAACAAGAAAAGCAGCTGATTATCACGGCACTCAAACAAACTGGCTGGAACAAAACCCAAGCAGCTGAATTATTAGGAACCACCTTTCGCTCTTTACGCTACCGTATGAAAAAGCTCGAAATTTCTGAAGATGCGTTCGACTAGTTTCTTTTGAACGTCATCATCAAATATTTTTAAGCGTTGAATGGTATGTGCTGTTAATTAATTGCTACGAAATTCTATTCTTTCGTAGCATTTTTTCTAACAAAGCGAATGCCAGAACCAAGCGCGCGCGTCTTTACTAGTTCTAATGCTTGCTGCTCCCACGTGTTCTCGTTGCCAGATAAGGTCACATCAGGCTCTACACCGATCTCGTCTATTTGTTTGCCTGCTGCCGTCATATAATTGGCCACAGTCAATTTGACGGCTTGCTCATCGTTTAACGGTATGACCGATTGTACTGAGCCCTTACCATAGCTAACTTCACCGATAATAGTAGCGCGTTTTTGTGCTTGTAAACTACTGGCAAGCACCTCTGCCGCTGATGCTGAATAGCGGTTTTGTAATACCACTAATGGCAAAGGTTTAAGTATCGCATCACCTTGGGTCGATAGTACCCGTGATTTATTTTGACGTGCTTGCACCTGCACCACATCGGTATCATCCATAAATAAACTGGCCACGCTCACTGCTGATGTCAGTACGCCACCTGGATTATCACGCATATCTAGTAAAATTCCTGATATAGGAGCGTTTAGGTTAATCAAACCTTCTAGTAATTTTTCACGGCTGTTGTTTTGAAACGCCGGTAATTTGACAATGGCAATACCATCAACCAGTTTGGTCTCGATAATCTGCGGATGACTATTATTACGCTGCAACGTCGTTGTGTGCTTACGGCGGCCAGCTTTGGAAGTAATAATATCTACCTGCGTACCGGCAATACCCGTTAAGAGCTGCTCAACATCATTGACCTGTCGCCCTTCGTCTAGCTTAAACTCATCAACTTGATGCAAATAATCACCAACTGCGATGCCTTTTTTGTCTGCAGGTGAATCATCGATAACCTCTGTCACAACCCAATAACCTGCCTCTGGTCGGTAATTAACCTTAATACCAATATCACCAACGTCACCCTCAGTAAAAGCACGCAGGTTCTCATAAGCTTCTGCGTCCAAAAACTCAGCATGGCTGTCAAGTTTGGTCAGCATACCGCTCATCGCATTGCTAAATAACTCTTCGTCATTGACCGCATCGACGTATTGACGACGTACTAAGTCCACCACAGCCACAAATGTCTTTAGCGTCTCAGGAGAGATAGCATTTAACGATACTTGTGCAACTTCTGCTGGAATGTCCGTATCAATATCATCGGCATCATCTGTTAGCGCGCTTTCATCTGGCACACTATCTATCGAGTCATCTGGCTCATCGGCAACATCTAACATATCAGCAATGTTAGCTAAGTTATCAGCGTCGTTTTCATCCGCTATCTCATCTGCATTTAGACTAATGAGCTGTAAACCGTTTGTAGGATTATTATTTGTAGAAGCTTCCACTGCTGCTTGTGCATTTACGCCCATCGCACAACCAAGCACACCTATTATAATTGCAGGCTGCAAAACCGTGGACGCGACTGACGCCCTCCCTACTGATTTACTTAACCCTTTGGATAAAAAAGAACGTGCAAAAGAAATAGGCTGCATAAAAGAACTCATTTGAATAATAGAGAATACGAATTTATCGTTATATAGCGATTTATAAGATAGCACCAAACGCATATTTCGAACTAGCATAGTATTGCAAGTAAATTAAGTAAAATGTATCACAAAAAAAGGAAAGGATAATAGGTTATCCTTTCCTTTTTGATATCTTCTGGTACAGCTGTCAAGTCAGTATAAACCACAGTCATTCAAGTACTGTGGTTTAACTCGACTGGCCTAGACTGCTGGAACCAATAAGCTCTCACCTGTCATTTCAGTAGGGGCGTCAACGTTCATCAATGATAAAATAGTCGGCGCCACATCACTAAGTTTGCCGCCACGGCGTACTTGTAGCTTTTGCTCACCTACGTAAATTAATGGTACATGTTCTGTCGTATGCTGTGTATGTACTTGTCCGCTTTCATAGTCTTGCATCTGCTCGCAGTTACCATGATCGGCTGTGATAAGCATATCACCACCAGCAGCACGCACTGCTGACTCGATACGGCCAACACATACATCCAAAGCTTCTACCGCTTTTACCGCTGCATCAAAGATACCTGTGTGCCCAACCATATCACCATTGGCATAATTGACCACCAATACATCATACTTACCAGACTCAATCGCTTCTACTAATTTATCAGTGACTTCAGGCGCACTCATCTCAGGCTGTAGATCATAAGTCGCAACGTCTGGAGATGGCACTAATATACGGGTTTCACCCTGATATTCTTCTTCGCGGCCACCACTAAAGAAAAACGTCACATGCGCATATTTTTCAGTTTCAGCAATACGTAGTTGAGTTTTTCCTTGATCCTGCAAGTACTCTCCCAATGTGTTGGCTAAAGACGTTGGGTAGTAAGCAATGCTTGTTTTTGGATTGTCAGCTAGGACATCTGAATACTTAGTTAGCATCACAAATGCCGCCAGTTTTGGCTGTTTTTGACGTGCAAATCCAGAAAATTCATGATCTGGCAAGACAAACGCTTGGGCAAGTTCACGAGCGCGGTCAGCACGGAAATTCATAAAAATAAGTGCGTCGTTATCATTGACAGTATATGGCACTTCATCACGTCCAATTACGGTCGTTGGACTAACAAACTCATCGGTCTCACGCGCTTTATAAGCAGCTTGGACAGCACCATCTGCCCGTGTCGATAGACGATCAGCTTTGCCTTCAGTAATCAGCTCATAAGCTTTTTGCACTCTATCCCAACGATTGTCGCGATCCATTGCATAGTAGCGACCGATGATACTCGCAATCTGTACGCGGCCACCTTCGTAATGAGCATTCAATTTATCAATATAGTCGCGCAGACGATTGATGTACTTATCAGCAGATTTAGGCGGGGTATCACGGCCATCTAAGAAACAATGAATAAAGACATTCTTGGCACCATGGACCAATGCTGAATGACACATGCCTTCGATATGGTCTTGATGTGAGTGGACGCCGCCATCAGAGAGCAAGCCCATAATATGGACGTTACCGCCACGCTCATTAGCCGCTTTTACGGCATTGACCAATGCTTCATTTTTATAGAATTCACGATTGGCAAGTTCACTTGAGATACGTGTTGAGTCCTGATAAAGAACACGCCCTGCGCCTAAGTTCATGTGACCGACTTCTGAATTACCAAACTGACCATCTGGCAAACCAACATCTTCCCCTGAAGCTGAAATAAGCCCATGAGGATATTGCTGATAAATCTTGTCTAAATTTGGCATATTGGCAGCAGCGATGGCGTTATCTTTATCTTCTTCACGATGACCAAAGCCGTCCAATATCATCAAGACATGCGGTATTTTTTTATTCTGTGCACCGTCTTGGTTATTGCTAAGCTGTGTTTTATTATTATCAATAGAGTCTGATGCTTGTTGGGTACTGGTCATATATTACCGCTCCTCGAGTGAATGAACGCCTATAATGCTGTGTAAGGGAATATAAAGCCCTCTATATTAACACACATCTTGAAATAGCTGAAAAACTGAGCATTTTTCGTGAGTTTATGAATAATTTTATAGGGTTATCTTGCGATGATTTTTCTATGCAAGACAATATAAATGCGGCCAATTAACCAAGCTACGTATCAATCTGTAATTCAGACTTGCAATCACTCTTTTCATTGGTTAAGATAAAACTATTCTGAAGTGTTGGCTAGTAGATGTTTATTCCCTGAGCCGATAATGCTTTACCAGGATGTGGTACCTATTGTCTCATTGTGTATGCCTGCACCGCTTGCGGTGTATCAGGAAACCTGCAGAGATGATGACGCATCCGCCCTGAACTTCACGGTTCATGGGTCACCATCTTACAGCGGCACTTCGGTTGTTTCATTCGGTTAGTAAATATATTTCTTACAATTTATTCACTACCACCAAAAAGCCCCTTTCGTCGATGACGAAAGGGGCTTTTTGGTGGTAGTGATTTAACTATATAGTTATTCGTCATTAGCAGACTTGGTAATTTTCTTGACATCTTTAGGGATGTTTTTGGCAGTACCATCAACCGTAGTATGCTGTTTAAACACATCACCAAATGGGTTTTGCTGCTGTTGACCAAATGGATTCTGACCATTCATGCCACCTGCACCACCGAACGGGTTTTGACCGCCCATACCACTAGCACCGCCAAATGGATTTTGACCACCACCCATCTGCTTGGCCATCATTTCCATCATTTTTTGCTGGTTATTCATGACGTAATTATTGGCCAAGTCTTTTAGCTTTTTCTGCACAGGTGGCAATACCACTAACAGCGCCATCAAATCACTAAGTACCCCAGGAATAAGCAATAAAATACCTGCAGCTGCCATCGCGATACTCTTAATCATCGTGGTCTCTGGCGGACGCATCGCAGGGTTCATCATGCCACCAGCTTTCATTTGCTGTGCCATTGGATTAAGAGCAGCCATACCTTTGCGCATCAAGGAGATACCGATAACCGCGGCGATAATAAACCACATAAACACCCACCAGCCGCTCATAAATTGAGCAAGCAAATACCACAGTAGCATCTCGATAATAAACCAAACGATGGCTATACCAACTATCTGACCCATAAAGTGTCGTCCTATAAAATAAAAACCAATAAATTGAGCGCCATGAAAATTAAAATGGCTAACATATGATGTATATGGGGATTGGTTGCTATACTATCAAACTTAAGGCTAATTTTTAAGCCATATAGTCGGTACAATATAATTTGGATACAAGGAAGACAAACGTCAGTGCTACTAGCAGTAGGCTAAGCGAGTCTGACTCCATATCCGATTTCTATAGGACTGTATATAAAATGACAGGTAAGCAAGACGGAATATTATGGCAATTATTATAGGCATTGACCCAGGGTCACGCATGACCGGTTATGGGATAGTACAGCAGACAGGTGACAAGCTGACCTATATCGATGCAGGGACGATTCGTACAGATACCAAAGAGATGCCTGAACGCCTCAAGCGTATCTTTAATGGACTAACCCGTATCACACAGCATCATTTAAAATACGCAGACGAGCCTATCTATACGGCGATTGAGCAAGTATTTATGGCGGAAAACCCTGATTCTGCACTTAAGCTTGGGCAAGCACGAGGTGCAGCGATTGCAGCGATGGTTGCACTAGATTTAGAAGTATCAGAATATACGGCTCGGCAAATCAAACAAGCCGTCTGTGGCTATGGAGCAGCGGCCAAAGAACAAGTGCAAGAGATGGTGTGCCGGATATTAGCGTTAGAAGTCGTACCGCAACAAGATGCTGCCGATGGTCTTGCCTGCGCCATCTGTCATGCTCACTCAAGCCATTCAATGAACAAACTGATATTGAATAGCGCCATGCGTGGCCGCGGTGCTTCTAAAAAGAAAGGCCGTTGGCGTTTGACCGAAGAAGATTTAGGTAACTTACGTTAAAGATCAGCTTTAAAATAGCGAGGTGTTAAAGAAAACAATCGTCAAAATAGATAAACAGCAAATTAGACACCCCATAAAAAACACGCGCTATTAGACGCGTGTTTTTTATGGCTATGAGCATTTCAAAGCTCAAACTACAGTAAGCTACTCTACAACTGCACTTTCAATCACAGCATCCAATATATAGGCATACTTTTCATCAGTAGTATCATCTTTAGTTGGCTCATTAGTCTCTGATAATTCATCGATATATAGTGGATAGCGTTGTAAGCGTAATACTTCTTCGTGTTTGCTGTCATGCTGATAGCCATCGATTTCACCAACGAATACTCGCCACTGTTCTTCGTGAGTTTTAATGCCCTGATCATTATAAGTAATAGGCTTAACTTGTAAGCACTGCTCAGAGTTACCTGCTTCGCAAGGTACAGTTTCAGAGTTTACTGCCCAAAATACTGTTTCACCCTTACTGTTATATTTCGCTTGTGCAGTAAGCCTACCATTCCATACTAAAGTCACATCATCGTCAGTAAACTGGGTCAATACTGGATTATCGCCTTGATCAATTTTGAACTCACTACTGCCCTGCATCAACGTATTCAAGATGTTTTCTGCCATATCTAACTCGCCACAAGACATCTTCGTACTCATACCCTCTTCAGTAGTTAAGGTATGCCCTTTTAACTGATAGCCAGCACTAATCGTATTACAGCCTACGCTATAGCTTAGCGTGTCTTGCCCTTGATACTGGTTGAATGCAAGCGTTACCTGACTGTTGATATTCGCAAATTCAGCCATAAGTTGTTCATTGGCGTCGACTGCACTTACTAACGTCCAACGATGATGAGATAAGGTGGTCGTCAGCTTGTCTTGAGCGGTTAATTCAACAGGTTCTGATTCGTCTGATGTAGGGCTCATACTAGATACTAGACCTTCACTTACGGCTGAGTCTGTCATCTCGCCAGCTTCAGCACCCTGCGATGTATCATTTTCGCTAGACGCCGCTTCTTTTTGACACGCACTTAGCATCAGACTAACTGCCATCATACTGGGTAATAGCAGTAATTTTAACGTTGGCTTGTTTCGGCTACCTACCATATTGCATACCTCTTAGTAAGCTTGTACAACTTATCTCGCGTACCATCTATGTTTCAAAAATCTATTCAAAAGAAGCCATAATTTAAAAGCATTCTTCTTTAGTGAACAATTTAAAAACATAATTGATATAACTAAGCTAGATTTACCACTATAACCTTGGCTCTATTAACCTATAGTCAGTCCAAAATAGAAAAGGTACAATGCTTTTAAACCAAGCAAAGAGAAATATAAAAGATGACCTACTCAGCAGATTTTCGAGCACAAGTTATCAAAAACATTGAGCAAAAAGACATGAGCATCCGTCAGGCCTGTATTTTTTATAATATCAGCAAGAGTACACTACAGCGCTGGCTTATAGACCCAAGCATCCAAACGACCAGAGTCAAAACGCCAAGCAGTATACCCAATGAAGCTCTT